>JBGAVT010000009.1:0-45384 GCA_044227985.1 Saccharimonadales bacterium (SeqCode) | reverse complement strand
CCAATTTGAAACCGGCATTATTCCCAGCCTAATTAGCGCGCCGCCCTCCATGGGCTTTAATCCAAATCCGCAGAGCGACAAATCACAATTTGAACTCGAAGATTTTGATCTCTCTGGTGGACTATTTGGTAACGACCCCTCACCAACAGTTTCACCGGAACGCAAAGATCGCAGCAGCTCTCCATATGTGTCTGGACCTGACCAGCAGAAGAAGCCCGGCGCCACCACAAGAAGCGGACGAAAAACCAGTTCGCCCTCTACCCGAGACGACAATCATAGTGCCGGGACCGCCACAGGTAGAAGTACAGGCAGAAGTACTGGTAGAAGTACAGGCAGAAGTACTGGCCTAGACAATGTTGCCTCGGGCCGCTCCACTGGTCGCAGCACCGGTGTGCGTAAGCCCGCCGTAGTTGAGAAGAAAAAGAAAGCCAAACTCAATATAGACTTTGCCAAATACCTAAACAAGAAAGTGATTTTCTCGGTGGTTGGTCTTGTCATAATACCTGGGCTGATCACAGGCATTGTCATTGCCGCAAATAAGATGGGCAACGATAACCCCTTCTCTCTGACCAAGAATTATGAAGGTGTATTACTTTATTTGCGAGCTCCGACTCATGACAGCGAAAGCGGTCAAGAATTGCCGGGCTTAATGTACCTGATGCCCAACAAAGCAAAAGAACCGCTGAAAGTACTGCTTGGTGACTTCAACCTCGAAGGACACCTTGGTCAAGCAGATCGGTCAGATCAAAAGCCAGGGGCAATTTGGCGTATTTCTGGCCACAAAGGTCCCAACAATTCACTACAAATAGAAGAAGGGGATTTTTCTGAGCACAGTGACAATAGTGTCGCTCCTGCCAGGCAGAAACTAGAAGAGTTCCTGAGCAATCTCTTCCGCTCCCGCACGCCGGGCAGCATAAATCTGGAACTAGCCTACAAAGGTCTCAGTATCGCCGCCCAAAAGCGTGAAGATCCAGAGCGCTTTAAGGAGAAATACGGAACCGATCCACATTTTATCGAGGGCTTCAAACCAGATGCCATCGAACCATCGGCTTTTAAAGTGGGATTGATAAAGAGCTCAGAGATTACTTTCTATCTGAACGGTAAGTATCTCTTCGACAAACCTGAAATCTACCTGGCTAAGATGGTTTCGGAAGACCACCAGTGGAAAGTAGACTCATTGGAGCCATGCAAAGAAGACTTGTGGAAGTCGACCCTGCCTGATTGACATCTGATAATCGCTTTTGTTCTTACAAATTAAGGATTTATTTCATCTCAGCCATTGGGCAATACTATAATAAGTCTGAAGTATCTTGGTAATCCTTCAACTTTAACCAAGCGCTAAAAACTAAGGAGTGCGACATGGATGACAATTTTGTTTTGATGGGTATTGTGTTTGCGGGAATTATCGTGATGCCTTTGGTAATTATCAAACTAGCCAAAGCAATGAAAGTGCTCAAAGAAAAGAAAGCAGCAGCAGCAGCAGAAAAATAAGAGTCAGAGAAGAAGTATTCAAATACTCAAGTTTCACGAAGTATATAAATCAAAAGCGGCCCTCAATGAGGGCCGCTTTTATTAATACTCCCGAGGCTGGATTCGAACCAGCGACCAATTGATTAACAGTCAACTGCGCTACCGCTGCGCTACCCGGGAACAGTAGTCGCAATTATATAAGATGAGTCAATCAACGTCAATTGAACTATAAAATATAGGATTCTAATCAATATCTAAAAAACTAATTATTTCGTTAGGTTGCTCAGTCTGGTCGTAAAGGCTGATTTTGCACCCTTCAATCCAAATACCTGTAAAGACACTACTAGCGCACGTAATTTTTCTATCTCCTCTTCACTTCGCTGATGTTTATTCTCGACAAAACGAAATTCAGCATCGACCATATCTATTAACCACTTTTCGTGTGATGATGAATCATCTTCAGCGTCTATGCCGGCCACTTGAGCGATAATCTCGAGTGATCGAGCGGCATTATCGCTTTTCCTGATTCTTCCCAAAACAACCAACTGATCAACGTGATATGCTACCGTGCCGATTGAACCGTAGCTTAAGCCTCGCTTGATCTCACGGTAACTCGGTGAATAACCATGTTCTACGGTAAACTCTCTAACATATTCGAGAATCTCATACTGTTTTTTGGTAATATTTCTCATTCATTTAATAATGTCGCTTGAGGCTGGTTTTATCAAGTGTCAACTACTATGAATTAGCGAGGTTCTTGGTTTTATTCAACCTTCTCAGTAAACGCAAAACAGGTTCTTCGATTAGTTTAGTCGCCCAGATAGATAGTAGAATTGTCATAAGAATACCAGTAACGGAAGTTACAACTCCCGCAAGATTATAATTCATGTTTGGCGCAAGATAGTTAAAAAGTGCCAAGCCGAAGCTATCCAACACTACAACGTGCAGAACGTAGAGCGCAAATGATATTCTTCCAAGATAAAGTACGAGTTTCTTCGATAATAAACGCTGTAGAGGCTTCCATGACAAAACGAACAACACAAGAAAAATTGCAGCTACCATACCGTACTGATTAGAAGTCCAAAGTGGGTCTTTACTCCCACCCATAAGTGCGGCATAAAATGGGCCCTGATAATTGGCTTCAATCGGAAGAATTGAGCCTATCGACAACACCACAATCAGTAAAATGGATTTTGACCACGAAGAAATATTTGAAAAATAATTTATTATCATCTTTTTATTAACATAAATATCGGCCAACATCATGCCTCCGATAAAGTTCGCGTAGTATGTTTGCGAGAAAGCAAAAATCAGAACAAAATACGCTAACCATCGATAGCGGCTGCCTCGGAGTGAGGCAGCCATGGGCAGAACAATGAATGAACCGAGAAACTCATAATAAATCGTCCAAAGCGGAGCGTTAAATTCAGGAAAACCCGTCTTAATGAATGGCCTAATTAGTGCAGAGTAAAATAATTGCGGAACCGTAGTTTTACTCCCAACACTAAGTACCACTACGAGCCAACCAAGCAGAACGGAGAATGCAACTAGTGGCGCAAGTCTGATGTACCGGAGTAATATTTTTCTACCGATATCTGTTTTTGCTCCTTCAAATATTTTCTTTGTTAAGACAAAACCACTCAAAACAAAAAAGATTTTGACACCAAAATAACCTCCAATGATTATCTGAAATGGCGTTTTGAAAATAAACGATTCTATTTGCGAGTGAATGGTTAGATTAGGGGCATTCCCAAGCGTCATTGTTGGCCAGAATCGTTGAGCGTAGTGGAAAAATACTACTATAAGCGCTGCAACTCCACGAAGACCATCCAAGAAGTCTAAGCGAACTTTTGGCTCGAAAACCATCGCACCCTTATTCACCGAATTGTCTTTTTTAGTCGACAGCTAGAACTCCATCTCCCACCGCTTACAATGCACATTCTGAGAAACAATTAATTTTGGCTAAACTTAGTATACAGGCTGAAAAGAAATTTTCTATACTTAAGATCACTCAAAGTATTTCGCGGCGAGCTTCACGTCTTGGACATTATCTTTGGAGCAAACCAATAGACCTTCATCGGTATCGATAACAACTACATCGTTAAGGCCTATGACTGCAATTGGTCTGGAGCTTGTGACAACGACAGTATCAGTTGAGTCAGAAAGAAACACTTTTTTGCTGTCACCAAGAATGCTGTTGTTGGCCTTATCAATAGCAGGTAACACTTCATGCAAATCTTTATAGCTACCAATATCTACCCAGTCGAAACCACCCTCGACTACAGCTACACCGCTCGATTTCTCGAGTAGTTCTGTGTCAATTGGACCGGATGACATTTTAGCGTAGCGTTTTTTTAAGCGCTCAGGGTTGTGTAATAATTTAGAAATATCTTTTAGGTCTTTAGCCCGCTTCGGTGCAAATTGACTAAGGCTTTGCTCAAAGACCGAAATCGGTGCAACAAACAGACCCATATTCCAGAGATAATTATGGCTTTTCAAATATCGCTCAGCAATCTTCAGGCTTGGTTTTTCTTTAAATTTAGCGACCTCGAAGGCGCCATCATCGAGCTTATTGCCTTTTTTGATATATCCAAAACCAGTAGCAGGGTAGCTTGGATTTATACCGACTAATGTAATTGACTGCTTTTCTTGGCTTAACTTTGCAGCCTGTCTGACTGTATCTGAAAATGCTCTTGTGTCAGGGATGTGGTGATCGGCATGAAGGAAAGCTACGACTGGATCATCGCTAGTTTGCTCAGCCAAACGAGCTAAAGCTAAAACAATACAGCTAGCCGTTCCGCGCCGACCTGGTTCGACAATAATCTTACCGGCATCAACATCAGGCAGTTGCTCGCGCACAAGATTATCGTGAGATTCGTCAGTCAATACATAAACGTCGCTCGAGACTAGCCGGGCACGGTCATAGGTGCTTTGTAGTAAGCTACGCTCCCCGGTCAGTTTTAATAAATGTTTTGGTTTGCTTGGCGTTGATAGTGGCCACAATCTCGTGCCACTTCCTCCTGCAATTATTACTGCAATCATGCGTTAATCATAACCGCTTGTGGCGGATAAAGGCAAACTAGTAGTTAAAAAAATGTTATAATTTAGCGGATGAGAATCTTAATTACAGGCGGCGCAGGATTTATTGGGGCTAATTTTGCTCATTTAATTGCTCGAAAGTACCCAGAATATGAGATTGTTATCATTGATAAACTCAACCAGCAGGGTCGACGAGAAAACTTGAAGGACATTGAAGATACAATTGAATTTCACAAGTTTGACCTAATTGAATTCGATAAGCTTAGCGCAATTTTTGAAGAAAAACAGATAGATATGGTTGCGCATTTTGCGGCTGAAACAAACGTTGATCGTAGTATCGAAAATCCCATGGAATTTGTTAACTCAAATATAATTGCGACACAGAATCTCTTAAGCCTAAGTCAAAAGCACGGTATATCTCGTTTCCATCACGTTTCAACCGATGAGGTTTTTGGCGAGCTTCCACTCGATCCGACCGTTAAATTTAACGAACAAACGGCCTATGATCCACGTAGCCCGTATAGTGCCACCAAAGCTGGCAGTGATCACCTAGTTCGAGCCGCCCACGCCACATACGGTTTGCCGATTACGATTTCAAATTGTTCTAACAACTACGGGCCATACCAAGTTCCTGAAAATATTATCCCGCTTTTTGCTTTATTTGCGCTTCACGACCGAAACCTAACGATTTATGGCGATGGTAAAAGTGTCCGCGATTACCTATTCGTCGAAGACCACTGTCGTGCAATTGATCTAATCATGCATAAAGGCGTAGCTGGTGAAACCTACTGCGTTGGCGGCGGTGCTGAGAAAAATGGCGTAGAAATTGCCGATGCTGTTCTAGCCGCTGTACCAGAAACAAAATCAGTCAAAAAATTTGTAACTGACCGTCCAGGCCATGATTTACGTTATGCGATTGACTACAGTAAACTCCGTGATGAGCTTGGCTATCAACCGAGTGTCACATTCGAAGAAGGCTTAAAGAAAACCGTTGATTGGTATCGTCAAAATGAATGGTGGTGGAAGCCGATTATTAATGATTTGTATGTACCTGACTTTTTAAAACAAGGTGCAAAAAATGGCACAAACTGAGTTCAAGGTAGCTAAAACTTCTATTCCTGGTTTGCTCGAAATTGACGTTAGTATTATCGGTGATGAGCGGGGTTGGTTTCAGGAGAAATTTCAACAAGCTAAACTGATTGAAGCTGGATTGCCGGCCGACTTTCAACCCGTCCAAAATAATATAAGTTACAACAAAGACCGCGGTGTCGTTCGTGGTGTCCATGCTGAACCATGGAACAAATATATCTCGGTTGTTAGCGGCAAAATATTTTGTGCTTTTGTCGATCTTCGAGCAGGCGAAAATTTCGGCACCAAAGTTGAGCTAGAGATTACTCCAGAAAAGGCTGTGTATCTACCAAAAGGTTGTGGCAATAGTTTTATGACGCTAGAAGAGACGTACTATTCCTACCTCGTTGATCAACATTGGAGCCAGGATTTGCACGACCACTACACATTCGTGAACCTAGCTGACAAAGAGTTAGCGATAAACTGGCCGATTGTTCTAGGCAATGCAATTATGAGCGATCGTGATAAAAATCATCCAAGTTTAAGAGAAATAACACCTCTGGAAGTTAGCTCTTGAAAGCACTAATAACTGGACCTAACGGTCAGCTTGGGCAGGCCTTAGTTGCTATTTTCCCTGATTCGCTCGCTCTTAGCTCAAGCCAACTTGATATTAGCAACATCAAACAAGTAACCGAGCTAAACCTTGAAGGTATCGATTTAATTATCAATCCTGCGGCCTTCACAGCGGTTGACGATTGTGAAAAATCAGAAAACTGGGCAAATGTGTGGTCAGCCAACTCACAAGGACCTGCCAATTTAGTGCAACGAGCTGCAGAATCAGACATCCCGATTGTCCACATCTCGACCGACTACGTTTTCGATGGACAAAAAGATGGGGTCTACACCGAAACTGATTTATTTAACCCAATCAGTGTCTATGGCCGCAGCAAGGCCGCTGGTGATTATGCAGTTATGAATTACGCAAAACACTACATAATCCGGACATCGTGGGTAATCGGACAGGGTCATAACTTCATTAACATCATGAAAAGTCTAGCTGAAAAAGGCGTTTCGCCATCAGTAGTTGATGATCAATTCGGTCGCCTAACCTTCACCGAAGACATTGCAGATGGTGTTAAGTTTTTACTAGAAACCCGTGCACCGTTCGGAACCTACAACCTTACAAACGACGGTGATGTTGTTAACTGGCACGAAATCGCTCAACTGGTATTTGAAAAATCAGGACGACATAAAAATGACGTTTCGCCGATTTCGACTGAAGAATACTTTCAAGGTAAAGATTTCATCGCTCCGCGACCAAAAAATAGCCAACTTAATCTCACAAAAATCAAAAGCCTCGGTTTCAAGCCTGCCGACTGGCATGATAAACTAGACCAATACTTGAACTAAAGAAAACAGAGGAGTTTTATGAAGGGAATTATCTTAGCTGGCGGGACTGGAAGCAGACTTTACCCGATTACTAAAAGCATCAGCAAACAGCTAGTACCAATCTACGACAAACCGATGATTTACTACCCGCTGAGTACTTTAATGCTAGCTGGCATTCGCGATATCTTGATTATTTCAACCGCTATAGACATTTCAAGATTTGAGGCTTTGTTTGGCACCGGTGAATCGATTGGTTGTAACTTTTCGTATCAAATTCAAGATAAACCGACTGGTCTTGCCGATGCATTCGTTATTGGTGAAGAATTTATTGGCGATGATAAAGTGGCTATGATTCTCGGCGATAACATCTTCTACGGCAGTGAGATGGGAGATAAACTATCACAACATACCGATCTCAATGGTGGCTTAGTTTTTGGTTATCAGGTCCAGGACCCTGAACGTTATGGTGTAGTTGAGTTTAACGATGACGGCAAAGTACTGTCGATTGAAGAAAAACCAGAAACACCAAAGAGCAATTTTGCTATCCCGGGATTATATTTCTTCGACAATCGATGTGTCGAATATGCCAAAAACGCTAATCAATCAGCTCGTGGTGAAAAAGAGATCACTGAAGTTATCAATTCCTATTTAGACAATGGTGAGCTCCAAGTCCAACTTCTTGACCGTGGCACAGCCTGGCTCGACACTGGAACATTTGAGAGCATGAACCAAGCTTCACAGTTTGTGCAAGTCATAGAAGAGCGCCAGGGACTTAAGATCGGTTGTATCGAAGAAATCGCTTGGCGAAACAAGTGGATAGATGACGAAGCACTAAATAATGTCGCTGATGAGCTCGTTAAAAGCGGCTATGGTAAATATCTGAAAGACTTACTCATACATGGCTAACGTTGTCACTGTTGTTGGCTCGGGCTACGTTGGCACAACTACGGCTGCGTTGCTGGCTGCTAGCGGAGTACGGACTTATGCGGTTGATATCGATTCTAAGAAAATTGACAAGCTGAATAATGGTCAAGCACCGTTCTTTGAAGCTGGGCTCGACGCGCTCGTTGCTCACGGTATTTCCACAGAAAAACTAACCGCCACGGAGTCGTACCAAGAATCGGTTACTAACTCAAATATCGTCATGTCATCTGTCGGAACCCCTGATAATCCGGATGGTAGCCCAAACCTCGAGTATGTTTTTACGGCGCTTGAAAGCATAGCCAAGGTTGCCACTGGACCAATTATTTATGTCCAAAAAAGCACTGTACCGGTTGGTACAGGCAAACAAATCATTAAACGTTTTGCCGAGCTAAGCTCAGTTGACTTTACCTACATTTCATCACCAGAATTTCTGCGCGAAGGCACGGCTGTTGTCGACAGCATCGAGCCCGATCGCATCGTAGTTGGTGGTGAAGAAGCAGCTGGCACCGTCGTGTCACAGCTTTTTCTCGATATATACGAACAAAGACAAGACATCGGTCGAATTGCCGGTCAAAAACTTCTGAACCGGAGCTTACCGAAGATTCACAAACTTAATATCGAGAGTGCCGAGCTAACCAAAGTCAGTGCCAATGCCTTTTTAGCACTTAAGATATCGTTCGCAAACTCGATTGCCAAGCTCGCCGATGCAACCAATGCCGACATAACCGAAGTCATGGACGCAGTTGGTGCCGACCAGAGGATTGGCCGAGCATTTCTAAATGCTGGGCGTGGCTACGGTGGCGGCTGCTTCCCCAAGGATGTTCGAGGTCTTATCAGCAGCGCTGATACTTTTGGAGCTGATCTATCTATCATGCGGGCTGCTGCCGAACTGAATCAATCCATGCCATCATATATCGTTGAGATGATAACTATAGATTGCGGAGAATTAAAGGGCAAAAAAGTCGGACTGCTCGGATTGGCCTTTAAAGCAGGTACTAGTGACGTGCGTAAATCACCAGGAATTATAATCGCTAATTTACTCGCCGAGATGGGTGCAGAGATTTCAGCCTATGACCCTGAAGCAAGACAAGAAGCCACACCGGAACTAGCAGACAACATCATGATAAAAGATACTGTCGAGGCAGTCATCAAAGATTGTGACATTGTAGTCGTTACTACAGACTGGCCTGAATTTAAACAAATCGATTTTTCAAAATATGATGCCTCGTACCTGTTTGATGGGGTAAACATGTTCGAGCCTGAAGCGATTAGACAAACGGGGCTTCACTACCGAGGGGTTGGACGACGTTAATATGAAATTATTTATCCAAATCCCCTGCTTAAACGAAGAAACTACACTTCCACTAGTCTTTGAGAAAATGCCCAAGCAAATCGATGGAATCGATGAAATCGAGTTTTTAGTGATTGATGATGGTTCAACTGATAAAACCGTCGAAGTTGCCAAAAAGCTCGGAGTACAACACATCATCAGGCACACAAAAAACCGAGGCCTAAGTCGTTCATTTAGTGACGGTGCTGATTACGCAATTCAACACGGCGCCGACATCATCGTTAATACTGATGGCGACAACCAATATCCAAGTGACAAAATACCCGATATCGTTAAGCCGATTCTCGACGGCGAAGCTGACATTGTTATCGGCGATAGACAAACTAATGAAATCGCCCACTTCTCGCCACTTAAAAGGCTCTTACAGAGACTGGGCAGTCGAATCGTGAATATTGCTGCTGGCACGGACGTAGCCGATACAGTATCGGGTTTCCGAGCATATTCAAAAAACGCTATTTTACAGCTCTACACTATAAACTCATTTAGCTACTGCACCGAGACAATCATACACGCAGGACGAAAACGCATCGCTATGATCAGCGTTCCAGTCGGCGCAAATGCCCCAACTCGAGACTCGCGGCTTTTCAAAAGTACCTGGCAGCACGTCGCCAAGTCTGGCATGGCGATCATTAAGGGCTACTTGATGTACCAACCAACAAAGATATTTGTAGGTCCTGGAGTGCTTCAGGTAACAATAGCTCTGATTTTATTTGCTCGATATATTGTATTATTTATTAGTGGTAACGGAGACGGACACATTCAATCGTTAATCGTCGGAACTGCTCTGATTATTTCCGGTGTTCTATTTATTGGACTAGGAATTATTGCTGATCTGATCAGAACAAACCGAATTTTGCTCGAAGATATCTTGCAAAGAGAAAAAGCTAATTATAAAAGCTAGATACTTGGTTCGTGTTCGCTGATTAAATCACTACGATCAAAGATTATTCTAGGTTTAAAGACATTATCAGTATAAAAATTATCAGACAATACCAGAAATAAACCTGATCCATAGAGCATGAAAGCCAGCAGTACAATGGCAGAGGTAATCCGCAGGTTAGATTTCGTAATTATATGTTTATAGACATAGTAGCAACTGATCAGTAAGAACACACTCGCTGTTGGCAGAATATACCTTCCCTGCAATGCTAAGCCTGGGATATTACTTCTTTGGTAAACCTGATAGTTAAACCAGAAGTTATAAACAATGAATACTAGTGATCCGAAATAAATAGCCAACCTAACAAACTTCAGCATATCCTTCGATCTTGCTCGTATCTCGATAACACTTGCAGCAAGGCCAGCTATCGATAATATGAGAATAGCGACGTTGAGCGCGACTGGAGCAACCACACCGCCATTCCAACCCTGAGTTCCGACAAGATAGCTAACGGTCAGATAACTCCAACCAAAACCATATTCCACGAGATTATAATTCTCAACATCTACAATATTCGACTCTCGTATTCTAAGATTTCTTCTTTCAACACCGTTTTCGATGCACTCTGCTTTAGTGTGCAGGTCCATACATGCTGGTTTTATCTGTTGATACTGTACGAGGTTCATGCCTACCCTCTCAGCGAATAACCCAAAACCAAGAACGAAAAACCCAATAGATAACCAAAGATAGACATCTGGTTTTTTAAGTTGCTTGAACAGTAGCTCCCTGACTGTAAAAGCTTTCACGACAGCTCCAACGGCAACCATTGCACCGATCGGCATAAACGTTCGTTTTGTCACCATTCCGAGACCAACAAGGCCAGCTAGGAAAAAAAGCGTTTTTAAAGAATTATTATGTAGAAAACTTACAAGAATTATGAGACAGGCAAGAACCATGAACCAAACCAAGAGATCACTATTAACAGAAGCACTTAAGAATAAGAATTGAGCTGAGTTCGACAACAGTAAAAGGCTAAAATTAGTAACACTGACAGGTATTTTGAGCTTATCTCCAAGCTTAGCCAGCAAGAACAAACTAGCGGCTGACAAACCAATGGATAGAAAACGAAGCGTCATATAGGTGCCGTAGACACCAAACGGGATGATACGGTAGATGAGACTCATCAGATACTGGTACAGATACTCAGGGGTGCGAGAAAGCTCACCGAGAGAAAAACTGTCTTTCTGGTTGCCTATAAACGGATCAAAACCGTGGGTTGCAAAGTACTCTATGAATCGTATGTGAAACAGCTCATCGGGTGGCAGACCAATCTTGACACTGAGTGCCAAGACTACAGCCTGCACGACAAAAAGGATAATGATAAATTTTCGGCATTTTTTACTACGAAGAAGCACACGAAAGTGATTAGCTAATTGACCGGCCGTCTTTTTTATCTTATTCAAACTACCTCTACTTTCAAGCATTATTCTAGTTGGTACGCTACATTACATACTATCAAATACCGACACCATAACAATCCGCCTATAGACTATCTGTATTTTTAACTTCTGGTGCTTATGCTGACGTGGTCATCAAGTTTATTGCTGGAAACTGCATGAACTATGCAGACAGTATATACTTGTTATTATAAAATGAAGGATACAGAGAAAGAATTATTAATCGTAGCCACAACTTTTCCACGATGGAAAAATGATGCTGTTCCAAGCTTTGTCCTAGATCATGCTAAAAACCTGAGCAAGTATTTCAAGAAAATAACAGTTGTAGTCCCGCACTATAAAAATTCCAAAACTAACGAGCTAATCGGCGATACACGTGTTAAAAGGTTCCGATACTTCTTTCCAGCTTCTGCTGAAAATATTGTTTACGAAGGACACGCTACAAGTAAAATTAAAAAATCCCCAATTTATGCTATTAAATTACTACTATTCGTTATGTTTCAGTTTTTGTCTATCGTTACTAATGGTCGCAACAAGATAGTCAATGCGCACTGGCTGATACCTCAAGGATTCCTAGCCATCTTGGCTAGACCATTAAACCGATCAAAAGTAATAATTTCTGTTCATGGTGGCGACGTGTACGCCTTGCGTGGTCATATAATGACCTCAATTAAAAAATTCACCTTGAAGCATGCTGATGAAGTAATTGTTAATAGCTCATCGACACGGAAAGTTTGTCGGGAAATATACAAAGAGCGGACATATCCTATCATTCCTATGGGTGTCGATGTCGAGCGATTTAAGACGAGTAGAAATAGTAACAAGAATCGTATATTTACGGTTACTTTTGTTGGCAGACTAAGCAGTCAAAAGGGTGTGATTGATGTTTTGACTGCGGTAAGAAAGATAAAAGCCAAAGGCGTGCATGATATCCAATTCAACATAGCCGGTGATGGCCCACAGAAAGAAAAGCTTCTAAAGTATGTCAAGGACAATCAGCTGAGTGATATCGTTTCATTTCTTGGCTGGGTGCAGCCTAAAGAATTGCCTTCGCTATTAAAAAAATCTGATGTTTTTATCGGGCCTTCGGTTATAGACGACGATGGTTGGACTGAGGCATTTGGGCTCGTTTTCGTGGAGGCAGCCGCAGCTGGCCTACCCGTCATAGCAACTAACGTCGGCGGGATTAAAGACATCGTAGAAGATACCATAACAGGATTTCTGGTAGATCAAAGAAGCCCAGACCAACTCGCGGACAAGATAGTAATGCTAAAAAACAATGAAAAACTGAGGATAAAAATGTCAAAAGCGGCAGTCGAAAAATCAGACGCGTTTTCCTGGGATAAGTCTAGTAGTAGTTACTATGAAATACTTAGAAATATCTAAAAAAGACTCACTACTTCAAGCTTTTTTCTTCAAGCTAAACAGTTTAACTACAGCATAGCTTATGATCAAAAGCAGAAACGTAGCGCTGCGATCGACGGTGGCCATCTGTAGAATCTGTTCTGGTGCTAGGACCGTCACAGATGCACTAAAAAGGAATATAGCCTCTTTGACTCCGACCGCTCCAGGCGTGACACTAACCAAGGTTGAAAGCGTACCGAGGATTGTATACAGCAACACACTGGTTAACTGCCAGTTATCTACGAACTGATAATACAGCACGGTACTCTCGACCATTATCACGCTAGTTATAGCGATATTGAGCAAGAAAAGCTTGAACAGAAGCTTATGATTAACTCTAATAGTCTCCCATCCACCAATCATCAAATCAGTAATCTTTATCAGTCTTTTAGGTAGAAATTTAAACAAGCCGACTATTTTATGTAGTACTTTGGCAGGTATAGCGACAAGAGCTAAATTTGCTAAAAATATAAACAAAAAAACGGCCGCCACCGACCATAACTCGGTGCTACCACCTACCTTCATGCCGTAGTTGATAACTAGTAATAATCCAATCAATGCATTTGTTAAAAACGTAACGATATAAAAACCATACAGCGTAGATATAAACTTAGAATATTCAAAATCATGTTTTTTCTTTAAGTAGACTGCTCTGATGCTAGCTCCTCCGAGGATTGGACCAAAGAAATTTCCAATTGATGACAGAAGCGAGAGATAATTAACTTCGCCATACGTCATTTTTTTGCCAAAAGCATCGAGCGTGAATTTAGTAAATAAACCAGTGATAAATATCCGAGATCCCTTCATTACAAGCAGCAGCAGAACCACCCAGAACGGCACTTCCATTAAAGAGCTGAGGGCCTCACGGTTGTTGATAAAATACCAACCAAGCAAACCAAAAAATAGCAGAGTTATAATCAGGTTTGCATTTTTTTTAAAGAATTTCATCTAGTTCCTTTAGGTATCGTTGGCAACTTTTACCGTCAAGCAAATCATCATAAGCTGCCTTTTTAATTTTGGCTATCTTGGACTTGTTCCTGGCTAAATATGCAGCCGGATTTTCAAGATTCATAGCTAGACTCTCAACTAACGCATCAAAATCACCAACCACATCGCCAAACCTATGTTCTTTTCCAAAGCTAAGCCCATGTTTAAATGGCGGCTCAATATCCAAAAATATGGTTGGGCGATCAAGGGCTAAATAATCAAATGATATTGACGACCAATCCGAGATCAGCACATCGGCTAGCGCCAGAAACTCCTCAGCAAGCTCATACTTGGAATAAGGCATGAACTGCGTATTATCGAGTCCATCCATGCTTATCTCTTCTTGTGAATTAAGATGGGTTCTAAAGATAATTTCAGCATTGTGTTTTTTGGCTACTGCATCTATTTTCGTAAAAAACGCTTTTTCTGGAGTATCAAATGGCAAGATATTTCTACCGCTATCATCCTGCTTCCAGGTTGGAGCTATCAAGACGTACTTGTCGCGATGTGGAAGTTTATACTTACTGATGAGTCTTTGCCTGTCAGACAGGCTGCCATCGACCAGCTGGTCAACCCTTCCATAGCCAGTAACCTTTACACTTTGAGGGTTAAAGCCAAACTTGTTAACATACATATCTTTGAGTCTTTCAGAGCTGACCCAAGATTGATCGTAGTCATGGAGGTGCTTAAAATCATCAGCCACAAAGCCTTTATATGGAATCCCGTGCCAAACATCAAAGAATTTTATATCTGTAGTCTTTTTAAGCACACTCATAAAATGCAGACCATGACTGGTTAAAATAGCGCTCGATTTAGCTACAACCAGCAAGTCTTTAAAGTGCAGTAAATTAAGCAATCGATTCTTGTCTTCACCATTCTGCGCTAATCTCATCAGATAGTTCTTATCCATGCTCAGAAAATACGGCTCATAATCTTTCTGGTTTTTTAAATAGTCATAAAAAGCCTTTAGGTTCCCGTTTAGCGTATGACCATAAAATATAATTATTTTTGATGATGATTTTTTTTTAATAAAAGGCCTGATAATCGAAATCAGAAAAACCGACACTAAGCTACAACCAAGTATCAGCCAGTGACGATAATTTTTCTTGTCGATTTTCATAGATGCTTTCTAGTCTTAGATTACTCCAATCATTATAGCCCATCACTAGGCCAACCAATCATGATTAATGTTAAACTTTATGCAAAGCAGAATAAATAATCCAGGAGGATAGCAGTGAAAACAGTTCTAACCTATGGCACGTTTGATCTAACCCATGTGGGCCATATAAACATTCTGCGGCGCTCGAGAGACCTCGGCGACAAACTAATAGTCGGTCTTTCGACCGATGAATTTAATCTAGGCAAGGACAAGCGCTCAGTGTTTAGCTATTCAGAAAGAAAAACGATACTAGAGGCGATCCGCTACGTCGACAAAGTAATCCCAGAAAATTCTTGGGATCAAAAAAGACAGGACATCATCGACAATAACGTAGATATCTTCGTTATGGGTGACGACTGGAAGGGTAAATTTGACGAGCTATCTGAGCTATGCGAGGTTGTTTACCTACCGAGAACAGCCGACATTTCTACAACCTATCTAAAAAATAAGCTGGTCTATGAAACGCCACAAGACGGCAAAATTACAATCAAATACGGAATTGAGTCTCTTTAACTAAAATACAATACTCGACTACGCCAGCGTATTGCCCACCGGAACCATATACAATCCTAGCAATGCAATTAACTACGTATGAGCATCGCAAAAACGTAATAGTCAAATTATCGGAAGTACTGAAAAAACAGCAGATGATCTCTGTTTCTAATAACTGCCGTGCGATGCTACAATAGGTTTAATTATGGGAAAAGAGAAAACACTACGTGTGTGCGTTATTATTCCAGCCTACAACGAAGCCGCTGTAATCGGAAGTGTTGTTAATGATGCAATAAAGCATGTTAAGAAATCAAAACTTAGAATCGATGTCGTAGTCATAAATGATGGTTCAAGTGATGACACCTCAGCGATTGCGAGCACAAATGGCGCAACAGTGATTGACCACATACTCAATATCGGCGTGGGCAGTGCGACCGCTACCGGCCTCAGTTTTGCTCAACAGAACAACTACGATATCGCTGCCACTATGGATGCCGACGGTCAACACGCTATTCAAGACGTCCTCAAGGGTATCTCGAAGCTTCACGCAGATAAAACCGACCTACTAATTGGTAGTCGCCTCATAGACAGTAATGGCATGTCACGAACTAAGGTTATCGGTAATAAAGGGCTGAGTTTTATCACTTATTTGTTATTTGGTATTAGTTCGACAGACTCTCAATCAGGACTACGCATCTATTCTCGGGAAACACTCATGCAGCTCAAATGGAAAACGAGCGGCTATGAATTTTGTAGTGAGATGCTTTGGCGCGCTAAGCAGATGGACCTAACTATAGATGAGTATCCTATTCAGGCGATTTACACTAAATACTCTAAGGGAAAGGGTCAGAACAACTGGAATGCTATTAATATCGTAAAGAGTTTGTTGAAGCGACGAATAACGGAGATGTTTGAATGAGATACCTAGCTTTGTTAGCACTAAATACACCGATCGTTCTCCTTGCTTTATTCGATATCATCACTCAATACAAGATGAAAAAAGCCAGCAGGCAACGATTCAAACATCAATTCACCTTATGGGTCCTAATACTAGTAGTACTTACTTTATCGTTCCCTCTCTATAACTACATATCAGGAGAACCATTGCTTAGTTCTGCAGAGCTAAGCTTGTTTGATATCGTACAAACAACAGTGATTGTGGCACTTATCTACACGGTAAACAGCCACCGTCAGAAGATCGAGAAAAACGATACATTATTGCGCGACCTCCATCAAGAATTATCTATAAAACTTTCAAAAAAGTAGCGGTGAGACTTGCATGACAGACAAGCCCTCATTCTCAGCGCCAACCATAAGCGATGTACGGCAACTCCAGAGGAATGATACTTGGCATACTAAATCAAATGGGGAACTAGGAGTACTTTTTAACATAAACTTTACCGACCTACATAAAATATATCTACACTATGAAAAATCTGAACTAGCAAAGTTACCCCGGGACATAAGGGGCCTGAGGTCGTACACGGTTACTGGCCTCAAGAAGCAGTCAGTTGGTGCAAATGAATGGCACCGTATTCGCAATGAGCTCGTCTTCGCAACAAAGGGCCGTGTGAAATGGAGCTGTGAAGATGTTTTTGGAAGCAAGCTTGAGTATGAGCTCGACGAAAAATCTGGCGTCTGGACTCCTCCATTTATTCTTCACGCATATGAAGCCTTGGAAGACGACAGCGAGCTCCTCGTGATTGCGAATACTCTATTCTTTCCCGAGGATCCCCTCACCCACGACACGTACGACCTTCAGAGCTTTAGGTTTCTTCAGACGAAATATAATAATCAATAGTGTGGCATTTCATTATTCGATACTTGAACAGTCTATGTGCTAATATTATTAATAGATAAGTAATCTTTGGAGTATTATGTTTAAAGGAAAAACCCTATTAATCACTGGCGGTACTGGTTCATTTGGTAATGCCGTCTTAAAGCGTTTTCTTGATAGTGACATAAAAGAAATTCGTATCTTTTCTCGTGATGAAAAAAAACAAGACGACATGCGTAGACTTTACGCAAATGACAAGCTGAAGTTCTATATAGGTGATGTCCGCAATCCGGAAAGCATCAAAGATGCGGTCAGAGGCGTGGACTACATCTTTCATGCCGCTGCGCTCAAGCAAGTGCCATCTTGTGAATTTTTTCCTATGGAAGCAGTCCGTACAAATGTTATCGGTACTGATAACGTACTGACTGCTGCTATCGATGCGGGCGTCAAGAAAATTGTCTGCCTTTCAACCGATAAAGCAGCCTACCCTATCAACGCTATGGGGACATCCAAGGCGATGATGGAAAAGGTTATTGTCGCTAAGTCCCGTAATGTTGACCCTAAAGACACAACAATTTCCTGTACGCGCTACGGCAACGTAATGGCTTCGCGTGGATCTGTTATTCCACTTTTTATCGGACAAATAGAGTCCGGCCAACCGATCACAATCACCGATCCCAAAATGACTCGGTTTTTAATGAATCTCGACGAAGCCGTTGACTTAGTACTTTTCGCTTTTGAAAATGCGAAGCAGGGCGACTTATTCGTTCAAAAATCCCCAGCAAGCACAGTAGAAGGTCTCGCGAATGGTCTCAAAAACCTCCTCCACTCAACGGTAGACATTAAGGTCATTGGAACTCGTCACGGCGAAAAGTCTCACGAGACACTGATGACCCGGGAAGAAAAAGTAAAATCAGTTGATCTTGGTGCTTACTACCGTATTCCGGCTGATACCAGGGACCTTAACTACGATAAGTACTTTGACAGTGGAGATAAAAAGATATCTATGGTCGAGGAGTACACTTCGCACAATACAGAACAGCTCGATACAGAAGGTGTAATGAAGAAGCTATTGACGTTGGAGCTAGTGCAAGAAAAGCTTGAGTCTCAGGAGAAAAAGTAACGTGACTACAGTCTTAGTGACTGGTGCTTCTGGGTTTATTGGAAAAAACCTTTGTGTCAGCCTAAAGCTGCGTGAAAACATGCGCGTCTTAGAGTATGGGCGCGAGAACTCACTTGAGCAGCTGGATGAATTTATCAACAAAGCGGACTTTATATACCATCTCGCGGGAGTAAATCGTCCGAAAGACGAAGAAGAGTTCCAGCTAGTGAACAGCGGTCTTACTGAAAGGGTAGTCGAGGCTCTGCGAAGTAACCATAAAAAAATACCTATCTTACTCAGCTCATCAACGCAAGCTGAAATGAATAATCCTTACGGCAGGAGTAAAGTTACCGCCGAAAAGATGCTCCTAGAGTGGTCAGAAGAATCAGAATCGCCCGTTTATATCTACCGGCTGCCTGGCGTCTTTGGCAAGTGGTGTAAGCCAAACTACAATTCTGTAGTAGCAACATTCTGTAATAATATAGCGAACAACTTACCCATTGAAGTTTCTGACTCAAGCCACTCTATCACCCTCACCTACATAGATGATATTGTCAGTGAGTTTATTGATAAGCTAGATAATCGTGACGCCCCACTATCACGGTTTTGTGAAGTTCCTACAACATTCAAGACCACCCTCGGAGAACTCAAAGACCGTATTATAGCTCTGCGTGACATTCGGAGCACTCTCGTAGTTCCTAGTCTGGAGGATAACTTTAATAAGTACTTGTACGCGACCTACCTTTCCTACCTTCGGAAAGATGATTTTGCATATGAACTCACCATGCATTCCGACGATCGTGGTTCATTAACTGAATTTATTAAATCAGCATCATTTGGACAAATATTCACCTCTACCACTGGGCCCGGGGTCTCACGAGGCAACCATTGGCATCACACTAAAATTGAAAAGTTTTTTGTTATAAGCGGTGAAGCGGAAGTGTCTTTTCGAAATAAGGTCGATAGCGCTGAAATAATTCGCTACAATGTTTCGGGCAGCAAACCCACGGTCGTAGACGTACCTACTGGCTACGTTCACGCAATTACGAACACAGGAGATTCAGACCTTATAACTCTCTTTTGGGCAAATGAGATACTAGATAAGCAAAGACCAGACACGTATTATGAACAAGTTAAGAATGGAGAATAAATGAAAAAACTAAAATTAATGACTATACTCGGTACTCGACCAGAAATAATCAGACTGAGCGCTGTTATCAAAAAAGCAGACGAGTACTTCGATCACACGCTCGTTCATACTGGCCAAAACTGGGACTACACACTCAACGAAGTGTTCTTTAAGGACCTAGGCTTACGGCAACCAGACTATTATCTAGATGGTGTCGGCAAGGACCTTGGTGAAACAATGGGTAATATCATAGCTAAAAGCTACGAAGCTATGCAAAAAGAACAGCCTGATGCCGTACTTATGCTCGGTGATACTAATAGCGCCCTATCTGCGATAAGTGCTAAACGACTCAAAATACCAATCTTCCACATGGAAGCCGGAAACCGCTGCTGGGACTGGAACGTGAGTGAGATGATTAACAGAAAAATTGTTGACCATATCTCTGATATCAACCTACCTTACACTGAAAACTCTCGACGATACTTACTCGAAGAAGGTGTCGATGGAAAAACCATATTTGTCACAGGCAGCCCGATGAGCGAAGTACTACGTGACCACGCTGCTTCAATCGAAAAAAGTGACGTCCTGAATGAACTCAAACTTGAGAAAAACAAATATATTCTTGTATCGGCTCATCGAGAAGAGAATATCGATAACGAGTCTAATTTTATGAGCTTGATGAACTCGATTAACGTTATTGCGGAGCGATACAAGATGCCCGTGATTTATAGTACTCACCCTCGTAGTAAAAAGTTTATAGATCAACGTAACTTCAAATTTCATCCGCTGGTACAAAATCTCAAACCTTTTGGCTTTATGGATTATAATAAACTACAAAAAAATGCGTACTGCGTACTAAGCGACAGCGGCACCCTCAGCGAAGAAAGTGCGATGCTTAATTTTGCTGGTGTGCTTATTCGCACCAGTACCGAGCGGCCCGAAGCGCTCGATAAGGGCACTATCGTTATTGGTGGCATTACAGAAGGCTCCATCGAGCAGTCAATCGAATTAGCTACCTCTATGCGAGACAATCAGGAAGAAGTAGTTCTGCCAATCGATTACAACGACACAAACGTATCCATTAAAGTTTGCAAAATAATTCAAAGCTATACTGATATCGTGAACATCACTACTTGGAGAAAATAATTGGTGTGAGTAAAAGAATACTCATTGTTGGTCAACATTTCTGGCCAGAATCGTTTCGGGTTAACGATATTGCCGACTATTTCGTAGAACAGGGCTGCGAAGTAGATGTGCTCTGTGGCAAACCAAACTACCCTTCGGGCCAGTTCTCTGAGGGTTATTCTTTCTGGAGCAAAATCAAAGAAGAGCATAAAGGCATTACAATCTACCGTGCTCCGGAGATACCACGAGGCAGCAATACGAATATACGTATTTTACTCAACTACATATCCTTTCCTGTTTTTAGCCTATTCTTTATCCCTTTTCTGTTAACTAAAAAATACGATAAGATATTTCTTTATCAACTATCACCGGTAATGATGTCTTTTGCTGGGATTATGATTGGGAAAATTAAAAGAGTCGAAACGACAATGTATGTTCTCGACCTGTGGCCAGAAAATCTTTTCTCCGTAATAGATATTATGAATAAGTTTTTACGAAAACTAGTGACTACAATTTCGCATTGGCACTACAGAAGTGTCGATAAGCTCATTGTCCTGTCCGACAGAATGAAGCTTCAACTTCAAAAGGTTACCGCCAAGCCAGATAACCAGGTCATCGTCCTGCCCCAAGCCTGCGAAAAGCTGTACGAGCAAGATGTCCGTGATAAAAAGCTCGAGGAGAGGTTTAGCGGTGGTTTTAATATTGTCTTCGCTGGTAATATTAGCCCAGCTCAATCATTTGAAACGATTATCGATGCGGCTAAAATCCTAAAAAAAGAAGGCCTGAAAGATATTAGGTGGATTATTGTAGGCGATGGCATGTCTAGAAAATGGCTAGAGGAAAAAGTCGCAAAAGCCGACCTTTCAGAGTCATTTTACTTTGAAGGATTCCGCCCCATGGAGGACATTCCAAAATATACGGGGACTGCAGATGCTCTAGTGGGATGTTTAGTAAAAAGCGACTTATTAGAGGCTACTATCCCAGCAAAAGTCATGTCGTATATCGCATCAGGCAAGCCTCTTCTGCTAGCTATGGACGGCGAAGTGCAGACAATGGTGAATAACACGATACAGTGTGGCCTCGTAGGCCCTACTAGCGATGCACAGGCACTTGCCGATAACACTAGGCTCATCTACAATCTTTCGCAGCACGAACGAGACACTATGGGTAGAAAAGGACGACTGTATCACCTCAAACACTTCGAACGAAATCTAATATTAGATAAGTTATACAATTTCATCTTAAGGTAGGCTCAGGTATAATTCTACTATGGTTAAATCTTTTCTCCCGCTAGCCTTATATGTGCTCACCACTTCAGCAGGGTTAATAGTTATAAAACTTAGTACAAGCGGGGGCTTCCCAGTGGCCTATGTTAACGATAAAATTCAGTTAAATTTTAATTTATTAAGTATCCTAGGTGTTTTTCTGTACGGGTTAAGTTTTATTTTATATTTTTATTTAATTTCAAAATTCGACTTAGGTTATATCATACCGCTAACTACTGCGCTCGTGTATATTTTAATATTTATTGCATCGTTTTTAATATTTCATGAATCCTTCACTATAGCGAAGATAGTTGGGATCTCTCTTATTGTTGCTGGACTTATATTCCTGAATACGTCGAAATAATCCCACTATGCATAACTCCATTAAATATATACTGCCAACCATAAAGACTAATGTAGACAAATTTATGAAAAGCGTCTGGCTTTTTCCGGCACTTTTAACAATCTTGCTTGTCCTCCTTACGTCTCTTCAGATTAATGGAAGCTCGATTGGTACCTATCACGACTTTTTTTATGGAAACCAAACAGACAAAGATTTGGTGGCTAATAAGCCGAGACCAATAAGATCTGATGAGTGGATGGTTAATACACAAAAAGCTATCGGTCAAAAAAATAATAATCTTGAGAGCATTAATCACAATGTAGGAAATGGAGAGGATGCAAGACTCCTTGCTGATGAACCCTACCTCGACTGGTCTATAATTTTTAAACCCCATAACCTAGGCTACTTACTGTTACCGCTAAATAACGCTTTTGCTTTACACTGGTGGATGCCATCCTATCTGCTGGTATTGAGTGTATATTTTTTTATATTAAAATTTCTACCAAGAAGAAGAATGATCGCATCGCTGTTGTCTTTAAGTTTTCTATTTAGTCCGTTTTTTCAATGGTGGTATTCTAACGGTACAATTGGCTCCGTGTACTGGCCTTTATTTGGAATCGTTGCTTTTGTGAGCCTGCTTAAGTCAAAGAAATGGACGATAAGAACATTGTGGTCGTTGCTACTTTCGTATATCGCCGTTGCTTTCATGCTGATACTCTATCCACCTTTTCAAATACCTACAGCTATCGTTTCGATATTTTTTTTAGTGGGCTACTTGTTGAAGCAAAGCCAGAATCAAGGTCTCGACAAGAAAGTCGTAATGACAACAATGATGTATGCGGCAAGCAGTCTTCTATTGAGTGCATCTGTTGTTGGGTTATTTATTTATCAATCAAAAAATGTGATTGAAACACTCCAAAATACTGCCTACCCCGGAAAGCGGATTGTTGAAAGTGGCAACTACAATAAGACTCATTTTTTCACTAGCAATCTAGCTCCACTTTTCCAGAACGACCTCAGAGCTGATGCGTATCGGCGACCATCCATCGGTGCAACAAATCAAAGCGAGTCATCCAACTTTATTGTACTATTTCCATTCCTGATACTCCCACTATCTTACTTATGCTACAGGACATATAAACGCAAAAAAGAGGTTGATTATATCGTCCTATCGTTGTTCGCTACGGCAGGTATTTTTTTTGCATGGCTTTTTATTCCCGAGCTAAGTATTCTTGGCCAAGTTAGCTTATTGAACAAGGTGCCACTTCCTCGACTTCTTATAGGCATTGGTTTAATGAATGTAATCTTTACATGTATTTTCATTAAATTATACAGCGACACTAAGATTCGGTTAAATTTACCTCTCAGTGTAATATATGGCCTACTTTCATTCATATTCTACCTGGTGCTTAATTTTCGCACCGCACTAGAGTTTCCTAATTTTATTGGACTTGAGTTGGCGATACTGCTGGCGATACCCATACCGTTAGTTATATTTCTACTGCTCAGGAAGCACTACTTATTTGCTTTATCTGTTTATTTGATATTTTCGCTATTCTCAGTTTATCAAATCAATCCTTTATATAAAGGTACTGACGTCTTGACTCAGACCCCTATATCTTTAGCTATTCGACAGACTAGCCCGGATAGCAATAAGAAATGGGTCAGTGAAGATAAATATTTAGAGAATTTTGCAGCCATGAATGGAAGACCTTCTTTGACGGGCACTTATCTATACCCCCAACTAGAGATATGGAAAGGGTTAAGCCAAAAAGATAGAGAGAGCAGCTACAACCGCTATGCCCACGTTAACTTCACTTTCGATAGGAATGCTGAGAAGAACATAAAACCAATACCATCATCTCCGATTGCTGATCAGTTTAATTTAACGATTGAACCCTGTGATCGATTCCTTAAATATAATAACGTAGGGTTTCTCATAACTTCGGCCGAGTTTGAAGAGGGAGCTGCAAACTGTGCCTCATTGTTAAGAACAGTCAACTACCCTCAGATGGATTATTTTATCTATAAGCTAAACTTCTGAAAAAAGTTAGCCGTGTTGCAGAATCTGCAGAAGATATAAAACAAAAAATGGTTTACTAAAAACGCGTTTTGTATTTTTTTGCTTCTACCCGTAGATTTTCGTGGTTTGACATAAGCATGATTCTGTGCTAAATTATTTACATAAATCATAAATAAAAAACGGTACAAAAAATGAAAACAAAAAAAACACTTATAATCATATTAATCGTCGCTCTGCTCAGCGGACTAGCCTACGCTGGAGTGCAATCACAAAAAGATTCGGCTACAGACCGAACAGAAAATTTTACAAAGAATAATGGAGTCTCAAAAAAGGATAAAGTAGAGAAAAACACCAAAAGTACTCCAAAAGGAGTAGAGGATAAACCCCTAACAGAGGCGGACGAACGAGGTGAAGACCCAACAAAACAGCCAAGCACTAACAGCCAGAGCGGCAGTATCTCCATTAGCACCGCTCAAGACGTTGGCGACGCAGTAATTGTACGAACTGTCGTTAATAAGATTACCTCTGGTGAGTGCATGCTTAAAGCTACGAATGGCGGAAAAACTATAACCAAAAGTGCACAGCTCGGTTTAGTGACGAACTACTACACCTGCCAAGGTTTTGACATCAACAAAGACGAGCTCGGAGCAGGAACGTGGAGTGTGAGTGTGAGTGTTGGCAACATATCTTCAGGAATAACCAAGGTAGACGTCAAATGATTAAACGATTTGCAATTCTCTTGTTTGCATTATCTATCGTGGGTATCGGATTTTTACCCCAAGACACTTCAGCCTCTAACTTCGATTCTGGCGAAATTATAAGTAATGGAATATTTACCAACAGAAACTCTATGAGCGAAGTAAGAATAAAGGTCATAACTGACAGGAGCATGATCCCATATTTAACATAATGTGCTTTTCCTTTGTACCAATATTTATTGGCTGGTATAAAAAATAACATTCCTAGCAGCAAAGCATAACTAGGCTTAGTAAGAGCCAGGAGGAGAGATGCTCCTGCAAGTGCGTAAGTATATCTTCGATTGAAGCGATATGACTTAGACAGAAACCGACATAGTAAACTAAAAAACAAAATAACAGCCGCAATAGTAAATGTGTCGGCCGTTATAATAGAAGCTTGAAAAATAGAAGTCGGCAAAAGAGCTGTTATGAAAACAAGCCACCGAATTTTTTGTCTCCTTAAAGCGAACAGTGCAGCAAAACAAACGATACAATATGAGATGGACTGCATGATTCTTGCTAACTCAACAGAGCCATCAACAGTTAGGTTAATATGTCTTGCTATAAAAAACCCGGTAGATGCAGGGGCGTAGATAATTGGTGAATAGAGTCCTGTCGGTCCAAAATCATATTCTGTAAAATGGCTATCCTTTATCCCCTTGCCTTCGATACGCTGGTTTCTCGCAATGTCAACGATGTCTTTTCTCATATAAAAAGGCTGCCCACGGTCAACACTGTTTGACTCGCTGTGACCGTGGTTGAGGTTATCTACAAGTCCTCTAGGCAACATTCCCCCGTAATGACCCGGTCCGCCGCCGAGCGGGTTCGGATAAAGCTCTCCGAGTGATATCTGGTAGGCTCGTGCAATATGAACCTGTTCATCGAGCCCCCATGCTGGTGGTGTGTAGACAACGAAAGTTATTATGGCCGGAACAGCAATTATAAGAAATAAATACTCTGTATGACTCCCGAAAAAAGCAATCGCTGATTTTATTTTTTGCATGATAATTGTAACAATTTTAGCATGCTTCTATTCTTGTTAGCTAGTTTGTTCAATATATGGTTTTTTTATTGACATAAGCATATTTCTGTGCTAAATTATTATTATAAATTGAAAAATAAAAACGGTACAATAATACTATGAAACCAAAAAAAATATTTATCGCCATCCTAATTATCGCTCTACTTAGCGGATTAGCCTACGCCGGTGTGCAGTCGCAAAAAAACAGCGCAACCAACCGAACAACACCCACTAAAAGCACCGAAAAGCAATCGAAGCAGAATGAGAAGAAGACTGGAATCGAATCTACCAGTGTGCCAAACGAATCCAAGCCAGTAGAAAAAGAAAAAAAGGCCTCTCCATCCTACGAAGGAGAAAGTCCTAATAATTCACAGACTTTAACTGGTGCCATTAGCTACAGCTCTGTTGCCGGAGACAACCTTATTATACGAACAACAATCAATCAGGCCGTCGGGTCCGGAACTTGCAATCTTACACTAAAGAATGGGGCGAAAACTGTCACAAAGACTAGCGGCATAACACAGGATCCATCTTCATCTACCTGCGAGGGCTTTAATGTTTCCACGGCAGAACTAGAAAGTGGAAACTGGAGTATCATCATAGATATAAGCGGTGGCGGTAAAACTGGGCAGCTAACTGGAAGTGTACGGATATAAGATGAAAATACTTCAAGCATCAAAACAGACACTAGCCGCTGGACTGTTCATTTCAGCCGTAGCAATAGGTGCTATTTTTACTAGCAGTTTAAACACACCCAAGGCGCATGCCGCAAATAATGCAAATTTCAAGGCTGGAAACATCATGTCTGATGCAACGATGTCAAACAAAAATGCGATGAGCGTTCAGCAAATTCAAGCCTTCCTCGACAGCAAGAATAAGTGCAATAACACCAATACGTACCTTGCCGCTCAATATCCGCAGGTCAGCTACTCGATCAAAAACGGCAAGTTTGTCTGCATGGCCCAAGAAAGTTTTAATGGCCAATCGGCTGCACAGCTTATTTGGCAAGCATCCCAAGACTACAGCATAAACCCACAAGTATTAATAGTTCTTCTCGAAAAAGAACAGGGCTTAATTTCTGACACCTGGCCTAACAGTAGACAATATAAGACTGCCACCGGGTATGGCTGCCCCGACACGGCAGCATGTGACTCCCAGTATTTTGGACTCAACAATCAAATCCGAAGATCTGCCAGCCTATTTAGAGGTGTATTAAATGGTGGGTGGAGCAACTACCCTGTTGGTCAGACGTACGTTCAGTACAACCCTAATGCTGCCTGCGGTGGCTCTGTTGTTAACATTCAGAACCGTGCTACTTCCGCACTTTACCGCTATACGCCGTATCAGCCCAATCAATCGGCCTTGAATGCAGGATACGGAACTGGTGACGGCTGTGGAGCATATGGTAATCGTAACTTTTGGGCCATGTTCACGGACTGGTTCGGTAGCACTCAGGGAACAGTCTACAGAGGAGTGGACATGGACCCGGTCTTTAATGCAGATTTTTACCTTAACCGCTACCCAGATGTACGTAACGCATTAGGCAATAATGCAAGTGCTGCGTTCCAACACTTTACTCAAAATGGAATTGCCGAACAACGCCAGGGTAGCGAAAACTTTGATATTAGGTCCTACAGAAATCGACACCCTGACCTTAGGATGGCTTTCGGTACTGACCTATTTAGCTATATATCACATTACGTTTCGAGCGGAAGATTCGAAGGTCGGGTTGCTACTGGCGATTTTACATTAGTACCGATTACTACTATTAATGGCGTCAACTATAGCTCCGTCTACGACTTTGACACTTATAAAGCTAAGAACTATGACATAAGCCGGGTATTCGGCAACGACGATGCTGGTGCAATTACCCACTTCGTAAACTATGGTATGGCAGAGAGTCGGGTCGCTAAAAACGACTTTATAGTCTCATCATACCGAAATCGCTATCCCGATTTACGAAGCGTTTTTGGCGGCGACCTTAAGTCATATTTTTTGCACTACGTAAAAAATGGAAAATCTGAGGGCCGCACAGCGATCGGTGACTATTATGGTGGAACATCGTCGCTTGCACCGACTAACTATTCTGCAGTTTACGATTTTGGTTCATACCGGTCCAGATACACCGATATAAGAATGGCTTTCAACTTAGATGATACGAGCACATTACAGCACTTTGTTAATAGCGGCATGAGTGAAGGTCGGATTGGAAATGACTCCTTCAATGTAAAAATTTACAAGGATCGTTATCCAGACTTAAGGGCTATTTTTGGCAACAATTTAAAGTCTTACTACCTGCACTATATTAGCTACGGAGCAAAAGAGGGTCGCTCAGGCATCTGAGATGATGAGTTTTTCGCTCACTCGTGCTTTAGAAAAGCACCTAAGGTTGCAACTGATAATTCGGTGACATAATAGCCGTAGTTGCTGCACATGATTGAGGTGATTAGTTAATTATAGGCTTCTACTGTGAATGGAATGCCAGTTCAAGCAATTGGCATTCCCACTAATAATTTTTGGTCGTTAGTCACCAAATAGCCTGTCGCCTCAAGGCTCTCTTTATTTTTGTTCGTCATTTGAATGTGTAGTCAGGCAGTATCGTAAACCTACCAGCCTTTATGACTATACCCCTTACCAGCCAAACTAGGCAGCCCTGAATGCCGGATATGGCGAAGCGCCTTACGAAGCCTGTGGCAACCTAAATTTTTGGGGACTGCGCAAGTGACTGGTTTGGCTTTGTCCGATCAAGCTCAAGCTACACAAACCCTAGCAGGACTGGAACTCCGATACATAGACTGCTCCATTCAGACCTCACAACAATTATCTCTTAACGAAAGACCCAGCCGAAGTGTGTGTCGCAAAATCACGTCATGGACATATATGCCCATGACACAGTTATTGGCTTTGAACACTCTAATCAAGCACCAATTTATAGACTCTCCCATAGCGGAAACTATCTCTTTACCGCTTCCGCCGCGTAGTGTAATAGCCCGTCTACCACTATGGACACACCTACGGAGGTGTTGGTTTTAGAATACCCTAAAGTCTGTTAAACTAATACTTGTTTTGAACACACCAAGCACCATAGACAATCCTCTAGACATGTCCGTGATCATTCCTTTCAAGGATAAATCTACGATGACTATCGCTTGCCTAGATTCTTTTTTTAAATATGGACCCGCTGTAAAAGAAATTTTTCTTATAAGCAACAACTCTTCCGACGAGGAGCTTGATGTTGTCAAAGAATATGCCAACCGGCACCCTAATATTTCTTTAGGGCTTTACGATAAGCCTTTTAATTACCAGAAAATGATGAACTGGGGGGCGAACAAGACGACCGCCAACACGCTCATGTTCTTAAATAACGATACTGAACTACGCGAGAAGTCTCAGGGTTTAATTGAACGAATGCACTCAAAGGCTCAAGAGAAGAAAATAGGAATTGTGGGATGTCTATTGTTATTTGGTGACGAACAAACTATTCAGCATGCAGGCGTTTTTCTTGTGCCGGAAGGCCAGGCCGACCATCTCTATGTAAGGAGTCGATATAACACCGCCAGAACCCAAGCCGGTACAAAAGAATTCCCGTATGATGTCGACGAAAGCCGGCCACTGTCGGCTGTTACTGGAGCCGTCCATGTTGTAACTCGAGCAAAGTTTGATGAAGTTAGTGGTCTTGATGAGGATTTTATTATTTGTGGTGGCGACGTCGACCTGTGCCTGCGGCTCAATCAAAAAGGCCACCAAACCTGGTATGAGAGTGGCGGATATATTCTTCACAAAGAAAGTCAATCTCGTAGGTTCATACCAATCGCCTACAATGATTTTTATATGTCTTACAAAAGCTACATAAAAGGATTTGACCCAGAAGTCGGCGATCCATTTTTACCAGAGGTTACAAAAACAATTAAAATACATGGGGTTTAAAAAAATGATTAAGAACAGCGCACTACGGGCTATTAGAAAAAGTGCCAGCATTGGCTCAAAGGTTCTTGAGAAATCACTGACTTTATCTGACAGAATTCAAGGAAAAACAAGCCGGATGATTGATGGTACTGATTTTAGCATTAGACGTAGTGGCGCTACCCCTCTCGAAAAAATTTACTATGGTTCACTGCCTGAGGTAACTCCAATCAATCCGTCCCTTCCTGCTATCGGCTCAAAAGGGTGTGTTGTTCTATTTCTACCAACCCTCGATGGTAAATCTTTTTATGGTGGCACTGCAACTGCTCTCGTTGTTGCCGCCCGAGTGGCGGAGGTTAAGAAGCTTGACATAAAAATCGTACAAACCCTAAAAACAGGCAGGCCAGAAGATCTTTCGACGTTTTTCAAGCACGAGGGGCTTGATATACCGGGAGAGAAAATACACGTCGTTAGTGTCGCTGATCGACGATATAATATCTACGGCTATGTAAGCATGCATCCAGATGACGTTTATATTGCTTCTGCATGGTGGGACGCTCATCTGCTCAGCCGGCTACCCCTTCCCTCAAAGTTTATCTATCTTGTCCAGGACTACGAACCAATCTTCTATAACAATAGTGATCAGTATGTGCTTGCTGAGGCAACCTACAAGCTCAAAAACTACATTCCGCTATGCAACACAAAGCTAATGTACGACTTCATGCGAGATCGTGGCTACGAAGCTTTTAAAAAACCATCCGCGACTTACTTTGAGCCAGCTGTTTCCAGGATCGACTCTGGACCAGCTATAGAGAAGAAAAAGAGCGAGAAAAAGAAACTTTTTCTATACGGTCGTCCAAATGTTCACCGCAATCTCTTTCTTACCGCACTTGAAAGCATAGATTACGCCGTCAAGGCTGGCTTTATAGTCCCAGACGACTGGGAATTCATTATGGCAGGGCAAGACCATATACCGGCTATACAGCTTACTTCTGGTATAAAGATTGAGAATCTTGGAAAGATAGGCCTGCAAGAATATATTGATTTCAGTAAAACGGTTGATCTGGCAGTCTCGCCAATGATGGCTCCACACCCTAACTACCCAACACTCGAATTTAGCTCAATAGGGACAGCAGTCGTCACGACCAAATATGGACTCAAGCAAGACCTTAGTAATTACTCAAAAAACATTTTTATTTCTGACATTGGCGTTGAATCAATGGCTGGTGCAATTAAGCTGGCTGCAGGAAAATCTTACGATAGTCGCATGAAGGACCTTAAGACGACCTCAATAGAAAATGATTGGTCTAAATCTATTAGTGTGGCTTCTATTAAAGACATACTTGCTTCGCTTGAGTAAAAATAATCGGACAAAGTACAGCGAGCATAGAAAACTTTTATTTTTTTGTCTCGGCTAGCGACATGATTCTAAGCGAATTCATCACCATTGGCTATCTGGCTAATTAACCAAGAGGTAGCGGTCAATTCTGATTTTCTTTTTTAACCTAAGAGCTTTTAATTCTATGGTGCGGCAGAATAATAATACACCGATAACACTAACTAGTAGTCTCGCTAAAAAGTTAAATAGGTTAATAGTTCTACGAGTGCATAGAGTGGTTGTTGAGCCAGAAATGAGTATATGTATATACCGCACGTATATATCACAAAATTTAGTTCACCAAAAACACCGAGCAATAGTATTGCAACAACTATATTAACAATAATCCAGGAATTATCCACAAAGCTCTTGTCATAGAATTGAGCGAGATAGGAGCCACTCTGGTTAAAGCAGTAACAACACTTAAAGATGGGACATTAGAGGTTATGACAAACAAACAAGACGAAACATGCCTTAATGTCGATGTAAGGATAGGGTCCTCTAGCATGCCTTGAAATCGATGAAAACTAGCAAAGACTGTTGAGTTATTAATTGCTCAACGAGAATCTTGCACAGCAGCAGCACCTTTAATCTGCTAAAGTTAATATAAATATTTATCGATAAGTGGGGAAATGTTGTCATATGGGCTTGCCTAGAAAAAACTCTTTAGATTTCATAAGATTTATAGCTGCAGGATGTGTTGTATTCAGTCATTCTTTCGCGGTAACCGGAAACAAAGAGCCACTTATCCCTAATACAGACATTAGTCTAGGTGCGGTGGCAGTCTGGATTTTTTTCATACTAAGCGGCTACTTAATTTCTGCATCCTGGGATCAGTACCCTAGGTTCAACGTATTTTTTGCTAAAAGAGCTTTGAGAATATTTCCAGGTTTAGCGGTCAACATAATCATCTGCATAATTATCCTCGGTATATTTTTTAGTAGCTTTAGGTTTGCGGACTATATTTTCCAGCAAGGAACTATATCGTACCTAAGTAATATTTTTTTATACAACATATCTACTGAACTTCCTGGTGTGTTCACAAGCAACCCATTTGCACCCACCGTCAACGGCTCTATATGGACACTACCCTATGAGTTCACTTTATATATCTTGATCGCTTTAATAGGTGTATTTAATGTATACAAGAAGGTTAGCGCCCTGCACCTTTGGATTATATTGTTTGTGATGGAGTTAATTGCGATATTTGTGAATCCAGGTTTTTTTAGTTTAAGTCTTTTTTATCTGAGAATAGATGTTCTATTGTTGTGGTCGTTGATGTTTTTCTCCGGTGTAGTTCTGTATAAGTACAAATCCGAAATATCTCTTAGTTATAAATGGGGGGCCATATCACTAGTAGCACTATTAATTCTTTCACTTTCATTCGATAGCTTCATCCCCTTAATTGCTGCTGTATTTTTATCGTATTCGTTGTTTTCACTAGGAAGATCACCGGTTTTTTCTAGCTTCAGCAAAATCGGTGATATGTCTTATGGTGTATACATATATTCTTGGCCGGTACAGCAGGCGCTTTGCGTAGTTACTGAGACCAACAACCCGTTAAAAATGTTTGGTGCAAGCATATTTATCAGCATTATACTGGGCTGGATATCTTGGCACATAGTAGAATCAAAAGCTCTCAAACTAAAAAAGAGAATCAAGACCGATCGCTACCCATTAATTAACCAGCCTGATACTGCTTGGTAGCAAGACCTGATGACTACGATCTCCTTTCCCTTAACAGGCAAGCATTAAGTCGCGAATTAGCTTCAACAACCAAGCAGAACTGGCTAGAACAAACGAGGCTTGAAGTGTTTTCTGACTAAGACCGTTCAATGCAGGCGCAAAACATCAGAGACAATCGTGTTCAGTCATGCTAAGTGTGAGCAGATAGTTTTTACTCGTTGATTTCATACAAAAGAAAATAAAAACGTATATCCCCGCTCATCTGAAGATGACATACTTTACAGATTGCCAAGAATGAAAAAAGAGGCAGAAGTATCTTTTAATTTTCATGCTGAAACACAAGAACAGCCTACATTTCTTTCATTTCTCTTTTCTAAGTAAGCGTACAAACCTAGCTCTAAGTCTCCATGTTCGCGATTCTTCGATAAGCTCAAGCCTCGTCTGAAGAATTTTCAACTGATCAGAAAGATCATTGATGGTTGTTTTGTTGTTGTTATTTTCAAACTTCAATGACTCTAGTTCAAGTTTGGGTATTCCTGCCTCTTGCTTAAGCTTATTATCCTCTAATAGGTCCATCTTAGTATATAAGTGCATAAGTTCAGGGTAATTCTCTATAGCACCTACGATAAGTTGCGTATTATGATCAATGTCTACCTGCGCCAAACTCCGTATATCATTGTACGTCTTAGATTCAATGGCTGCCCTGTATTCCGGGCTGTCTCCATATAATCGAATAATTTCTTCATCAAATTTTAAAAACTTCAATCCATACTTTATCCAAATTTTATAAAGGTTTTTATGTGAATCCCACCAAACACCACCCTCATGCCTTCGGTAAGTGCTCATAGATTTACCGATGAATATAATCTCACCAAACCGTGCATGATAAAGATGCGCATACCAGTCTCCAGGCATAATATCGCTTTTCATCGTTGAGTAGTCTTGCCTTCGATATAAAACTGAATTTGTTTGAATGAAGTTTTCTTTTAACAATCTGCGGACTGTAAATTCACCATCTTTTGATGGCCAAATCTCGTCGCTTTCTTCATTAGCCTCAAATGAGATATTTACTTGATGAAAGCAGATTGATGCCTTAGGATTTTTTTCCATTTTATCCACTTGTATTTGTAGTTTGTTCTCATCGGTCCAAAAATCATCACCCTCACAAAAAGCTATATAATCGCCGTTAGCGCTCTTATACATATCAGTAATAAATTCAAAGTTTTCTTTTGAATATTGATTTTCTTTTTCATAAACTGGCTTAATTATTTCAGGATATTTTTTTTGATACTCCTGTAGTATTTCCTTCGTTCCGTCAGTCGAAGCATCGTCGTGTATTATCACTTCAAATTTAAAATTTGTCTTTTGCATAATAAACGAATCTAGTGCCTCGCGAATATAGTCAGACTGATTGTATGTGATGCTGAGAATACTTACTTTAATCGAGTTCTTCATCTCTCGCGACCTCCATCGTGCCTTAATTTTAGCAACATGATAATAAACTCTTTATTATTATTTTTCTCCTCAAAGCCGATCTTTTCATACACTTTACGAGCCGCGGAGTTCTCTCTTCTAACTTCCAGGTATACTGAATCTAGTCTTAGGGTATCTTTTGCATAGTCTATAATCTGTCTTGTAGCTTCTTTTGCGACACCTTTCCCCCAGTATCTTTTGTCACCGATAAATATGTGGAGTTCGGCGGTTTTGTTTCCAATATCAGTCAGATAGATGTTGCCTACATAAACCCCATCGGCAACGATAGCGCACCTCCTACTTGTTTCTTCATTGATAACTTTTTTTATCCAATTCAACTCATCCTCGATAGTAATTTCTCTATCGGGTGAAGAGCCTGTCATCTTCCATATTTCAGGAATGTTTCTCCATACAACAGATGTATAGGCGTCTTTATCTTGCAAAGGCCTGATTTTAACTTCCATTGATTAACTCTGCTATTCTTTCCATTTCAACCTGTCCGTACCTTTGGTCTATCGGTAGAGGAAGTATACTTTCCGCCAGCTTATATTCAACTTCGCTTGGCTTAGACCACTCAAAAATATTTGGCCAATAAGTTGCAACGAACACTTTCTCTTTAATTAGCTTAGACCGTATATTTTTGTTATTTGTTAAAAATGGATAGACCATCGGGCATGTAAATCCGCCATCGACTCGCATCTCATTTTTCTCTTCCAGTGCTTTGGCAAGTATATTAAAATTACTAAGTCTTTTTTCCACTACGGCGTCGTGATTTACGGACCTAAGCAGTATTTTAGTCAGATTCGACATCTGTTTTATCGGTTGGTTAATAAGGCTTCTATCGTTGCGAACGAAGTCTGAATAGCCCTTTTCAGCACCGATATCAATTCTTTTAAGCAGGTGGCTTGCGCGCTCGTAAGAGATGTCGACATCTAGTTCGCCGTCTAAAACCTCGTCAGAATAGAGCATTCCTCCATCTGGCACACCTAGAAATTTGCGTGGACTATAAATCGTATGCGTTCCAGGACTGCGATAGTAAAATGCCTGACTAGCATCGACTATAAGCCTGTCCCCGTATTCTTCTACTAGACGATCACAGTAATCATCCATGATGCCAAAATAATTTACGCAGAGGATGAGTTCGTTCTCCTTTAACTCTATTCTGCTTGCAAGATGCAGCTCCTTGGATAGTCCGTAAAGCTCATAATTGATATTTAGTTTTTTCATAGGCTCCAGCATTACATCGCAAATATATTTTGGCAGGTAAAGCTTGGACACATAGCGGGTCTTTAAAATATACTCGAGCGAATTTCTTGCACTGTTCAACATAACTGCTCCAGAGTGAACAGGATTTGACGGCTTTAAGTCTTGCTCAATACCGAAGTAGCCGCCTATTGGTTTAGGTGAGTTCATATTTATCCAACATGCCATTAATGTCGTTTATGGAATTAAACATCAAAGTATCTATCGCTGAGAGTCCTGGCTCAAATTCTCTATTACCTTGATTATATATATATGGTTCGATCTCATGAAATCTTATTTTCACTCCAGCTTTATCATACTTAGATTTATCAAAAAAAGATCTTCCACCCGGTGGGTTCCAATATTCTTTTATATCCATCGCTATGCATATATTTAATGCCCATTCATCTGGAGCATTTGGATCTACGATATTTACATCCATCTCTGAAAAGACACGTATATCGTTCTCTATACCAAGATAGTCACACACTATACCCATAGATGCTTTATTTAGCTCGGTTATGCCCTCATATTCCCTCGCAAGCACCTCTTCGATTAGCGGAGCAACTGACGAGTAATATGGTGCTGTCTTTCTATAGACCTGCATTTGTGCTTTAACTTTTGTCGCCCAAGGCTGGTTCTTGTCTAGTTTTATATCTTTAATCAGTGATTCTCTGGAGTCTTTTATTAACGGCACCTTCACGTAGAGCCACCCGTCTCCCTGTTTCAGTATCCTATTCCGTTCAATCCAACCATGACGCATGTATTGCACCGTATCAAGCAAAATGAAAGTATCTGTATGTTTAATAAGGCTAAAATAACCTAGGTAAGGAAAGAAGTACGGCTGCATTATGCCGACCTTTTTTATTTTAGGAGCTTGCATATCATGTCTACTTCTTTCGTTTTAAGACCCATATATAACGGCAAACAAAGGACACGCTTCGCTATGTCTTCGGATGTCGGACAAGCTTGATCCTGATTTAAATATGGAAGAGTATTCAGGGACGGGTAGAAATAGCGACGAGGAAAAATATCATGTTCTTTTAGCCTATCGATAGCCACAAGTAGTTCTTCCTCACTTTCAAATATTATTGGAAAATAGGCGTAGTTGTATTCGCACGAAGGATTGATGCTTGGCGTTTTATACCTACCAGCCAATTGCCTAGAATACTCAATAGACACGGTTTTTCTCGACTCAATGATCTCATCGATATATTTTAAATTACTCAAACCCATTGCTGCCTGGAATTCATTCGCCTTGGCATTGATACCGAGGTTGATATAGGTGTCGGCGTTGTGGCCAAATCGTCTCTTGAGATCAATGTTATTAATCAAATCACCATCTTTTGCTATCACCCCTCCGCCTTCGATAGTGTGGAAGAGCTTCGTGGCATGAAAACTAATAATTGAGACGTCACCATATTCAAGAATTGATTTACCTTTGTACGTTACTCCAAATGCGTGCGCTGCATCATATATGACCTTCAATTTGTGTTTTTTGGCTATTTTTTCGATCTTTTCTACTTCACAAGCATTTCCAAAAACATGAACTGCCAGTATTGCCCTTGTATCCTCGGTGATCGCTGCCTCTATCTTATCAGCATCTATACATAGAGAATCCTCATCTATGTCTACATAGACGGGCTTGCACCGCTGCCAAAGTATTGCCGATGTAGTTGCTACGTACGAAAACGGTGTGGTTATAATTTCACCACTTGCGATGCCAAGCCCGTCTATCGCCAACTGCAAAGCTAGCGTGCCGTTCGTAACGAGCAGAAAGTTATCAACCCTTAGGTAGTCTTTTGTCTTTTGCTCGAACTCAACGAGTAGTGACCCGCCATTGGTTAAGTGGTGACTTTCCCATATTTTATCTACATATTTATCAAATTCTTCTCTAGGTGGCAGAAAAGACTCTGTGACGTTGATGGCCATTACCTACCTTCCCAGTTGCCCTTCTGCATAAGAAGCCCATAGTGCTCACCTTTTTCTTTTATGACAAAATTTGGAGATCCCTCCGATGTGGTGAAGGCAAAAAATTCGGTTTCTTTATTGTCGTTGATTTTCAAAATTGCAGCATTTAATTTAAACTCCCCTTGATTAAACTGTTTTAGGGGCAGATTGTAAGTTAACTTACGTTTTGTTTTATTTAAGCGCTCAGGCTCAATACCAATTGAGCCATGCTCTAAAATGGATACATCTTTATATAGGATACCTATGCCGACATAGATTGGCGTCTCGTCCACTTGATCATAAATAATATCGAAAGAAAGGGTCTGATCTCTATCTAATAGAAGCGGAGATTTTGGTACAATTTTTAAAGATGTTATCGGATGCGAAAGCACTACTTTCTTGTCTTCTCTCTTTTTCTCTTTATCGGCTGAGTCTTTTTCATCTGATGCCGGCTGTTCGACGTTTAAATTGTCGAGTGTGTATTGACTCGATACGTCTGCAGGAGAGCCAATTACTTTTATCTCTCCATTCTCAATTAATAGCGCCTTACTGCAGAATCTGCGGACCGACCCCATGTCGTGAGTGACCAGGACGACTGTCTTTTTTTTCTTTTTTAGCTCATTGAAAAAATTATAGCATTTTTTCTGAAAAGCTTCGTCTCCAACGGCCAAGACCTCGTCAAGTAGTAAGATGTCAGAGTCTGCACGAATAGCAATCGAGAAAGCCAAGCGAACCTGCATACCACTACTATAATTTTTTAGTTTTTGGTCCATAAATCTCTCGAGCTCTGCAAAATCAACAATCTCTTCGTACATTGCCGACATCTGCTTTCGCGTAAACCCAAGCAGTGCGCCGTTGAGGAAAACGTTTTCACGACCGCTTAGCTCTGGGTTAAAGCCCACACCAAGCTCAATAAACGGAATCAAACTACCTCTGACCTCAATATTGCCTTCGGTTGGCGTGTAGATGCCAGCCATAAGTTTTAGTAGAGTACTTTTGCCGCTACCATTTTTACCGACGATTCCAAAGAATTCACCTTTGTTTATCTCAAGGTCTAGACCTTCAAGTACATCTTGTGTTTCAAAAGTTTTCGAAGAGAAAATATTCATTAATGCACCTTTGAGCGAGTCTTGTTTTTCGTGTGGCAAGATGAATGTTTTGCTCAAGTTGCTGACTTTAATTGCAACATCATCGGTTTTAGGTTTGTTTTTTGGCATACTAAATATTCTCCGCAAAATACTTTTGTTGCGACCTGAAATAACTCACACCAATAATAAATGTAATTGCTGCCACAGCTATTGGAATCAATACAGCGAAAGAAGAACCATAAACGCTAGAAACTGTCATTGTCTTCGGCGTAACCAGGGCATAACGAGCTTCTTGCATTACATACGCCACCGGGTTTACCAATAGCAATTTCTGGTAAAACGGATTATCGAACTGACTTAAGGGGTAAAGTATAGGCGTTGCATAGAATGCGCCCTGCATTACAACCTCCCAAATATGTGACAAGTCTCTAAATTTAACGAATGCAGCCGCTAAGAAGAGTGAAATACCCAGAGAGAATAAATAATAAAAAATAAAAATAAATGGCAGGAATATTACTGTTTGGTTAATATCAACGCCTCCAACAATCATAAAAATTGCCACTATAAGAAGATTTAATGTCAGGTTAATTAAAGCCGCGAGACTAGTGGACAACACGATGATCCACCGCGGAATACTAATCTTACGGATCAAGTCACCCCTAGCAACTATAGAGCCCAAGCTAAGGTTGGTCATTTCTCCAAAGAAATTCCACATAACAATACCAAGCAAAAGATAAACAGAGTAGTGAGGAATTGCATCACCTATCTTAAACACGTTAACAAACACGACATAGAGGATTGCAAACAACATCAGGGGCTTGAGCAGCGACCATAGATAGCCAAGCACAGAATTTTGGTACCTCAGCTTGAAGTCCGTAATGACCAGCTCTTTTATGAGTGCTTTATTCTTTGTTGAGAAAACTGATTTGAATGTTGCTTGTGCACTGTCTATCATTGTTCAATAATTATATACTACCTGATATGCCTATGCGAACTATTGCCGATACCGTAATCATCGTTTTGAACTGGAATGGCGCCGAGATGATCGAGTCCTGCCTAGACTCGTTGCTGACTCAGAAGGGTGACTTCGACATCATCGTGGTCGACAATAATTCTGAAGACGATTCAAAAGCGATTATAAAGTCGTATGGCAAAAAAATTACACCACTTTATAACGACAGTAATCTAGGGTTTTCCGGTGGCGTAAATACGGGAATCCGCTACGCGCTCGAAAAAGACTACGAATATATCGGTCTACTAAACAACGATGCAGTAGCTAAGCCAGGATGGGTTAAGCATCTCCGTGATGCTTTCTCAGATGAGACTATTGGCTCGGCAACCTCTACCATGATCCATAGCCGTGATCAGAATTACGACAGCACCGGCGACTTTTACACTATCTGGGGAATGGCTTATCCGCGTGGCCGCGATGAAAAGATGCAGGGTCAGTACGACAAAGAATGCTCGATCATGACCGCCTCTGGCGGAGCCAGTATGTTTCGAGCAGAAATGTTTCGGGATATTGGGCTATTTGATGAAGATTTCTTCGCATATTATGAAGATGTTGACTTCGGGCTTCGGGCAATTACCCGTGGTTGGAGGGCTGTTTTTGCACCGAAAGCGTCTGTTCTGCATGCTACAGGCAGCAGCTCAAATAAAATTAAAAATTTTGGAGCCTACCAAGCAGTCAAAAACCAGCCAATGTTACTGTTAAAAAATATCCCTTCTCCTTTGTTCTGGAGAGTTTTGCCTCGTTTTGTTGTCTCGTATGGTGCTTTTTCTTTCTACCTAATCCGTAAAGGTAACGTTTTGACTCTACTAAAAGGGTGGTTGGCTGTTCTAGCCTTAACACCAAGGAAACTAAAAGAACGGCGAAAAATAATGAAAAGAGCAGCACCTGATGGCTTTGCTCTTTTGGAGTCATTAATTATCAAAGACGTGCCGCCAAACATACGTTCACTAAAAAAATTACAGAAATTTATTCGGAAGATTTATCCTGATTTCAATTAGTCGTTAAATAGCATATCCTCTAACGTCCATCCTCAAATAACAGTCCCGCCACTTTGATGATAAACTGAAACTATGAAGAAAAAACCCTCATCAGGCTCGGTTCTTGTCTCGATTTTGCATTATGGAGACCCGAAGAATACTCGAGAGGCTGTATTGTCTTGCAGTGGTCAAAAGGCCGATATTCTAGTTATTGATAATGACCCAAACAACCGATACAAACCAAATGAGCAAATAATCTATGTTAAATCGCCGAAGAACGTCGGCTTTGCAGCTGGCCAAAATATCGGTCTTCGATATGCTGTCGAAAAAGGCTACGACTACTGTTTGCTCTTAAATAACGATGCTACGTTAAGTAAATTAGCTATTGAAAAGATTGTGGACTTGCTTGAACAAAACAAAGAATACGCGGCGGCTGAATCGACAATAGTTAAAGAATCAGACCAGAATATAATTTGGTTTGGTGGCGGAAAAGTAAATAGGCTTATTGGAAAGGCGTCCCATAGAAGAATTAACCACCGCATAGAAACGCTACCAAATACACCAGCAGTTGAAGACGAGGAGTATCTGACCGGGTGCGCTATTATGATTAGGGTTTCCACACTTTCAGATATTGGACTACTCGATGAAGATTACTTTTTTTACTATGAAGATGTCGACTGGTCGACTCGAGCTATTAGCGCGAGCTACAAACTAGCACACCTCCCGCTAGATCTGGTTGTTCACTCCGTTTCTGCCTCTACGTCTAATGAAAGAATGTTTTATTATGACGCCAGGAACAGACTTTTGTACGCTAAAAAGAATATTCGTATACCTTGGTTGGTCATTGCATATAGCTACAGCTCAATCATTCTGCTAATGAGGCTTGGGTTACTCACTATAAGGGGCGAAAACACTTCGGCGAAAGCTATCGTTTCTGGTGTGTCCGATTTTCTACATAAAAGATACGGTGAAAGACAATGAAAATTCTTCTTATCTCACCGTCGTATCCTCCTGTTGTCTGTGGTGTTGGAGACTACGCTAGTAACCTTGCTTATTCTTTAAAAGAATCAAGCATTGAGGTTGAGGTGTGCTCTTCTTCGTCCGACAGCGAATTAGTGCTAGAGTCGTGGTCGGTATTATCGCTTTCAAGGATAGTCAGATTCGTAAAAGCAAGTAAAGCTGATATTGTTCATTTTCAACACCCAACAAGCATTACACCTTCTGTTGGCTTCCAGTTATTACTACCGATTGCTATACGTCTACTCACTAAAGCCTCCTGCGTAATTACTGTTCATGAATACGAACAAAGATATTCGTGGCTTAGTCGATTACGAACTAGGCTTCTCTGTCGCTTATATAAGAACGTAATTGTCTCGACTGATTTGATGGCAGAGCTTTTGGCAACTAATAATATTGCATCATCAATTATTCCTATTGCTCACCCCTTTTCAAAACTTAAAAAGATGTCAGCAAATATAAGGTCGCTTACCAAAACACAACAGATTGAACTGGTTTTTTTTGGATTTTTATCTGCGAACAAATCAATTGAGCCCGTAATTGATGCTGTGGCTGAGCTAAAAAATGGAAGTTTTATGATTCGTTTAACGCTAATCAGCCCTATGGATAAAAATAACCAACAGCACACGCGGCTTCAGTCTAGGCTGAACGATGTAGGTGGATCGTGGCTGACAGAAGCGTCACTTGAGAAATCCCAGCGCCAATTGGCTTCTTCGGATATTGCGATATTTCCATTTAACGATGGTGCTTCTCCAAAAAACAGTACGCTCCTGGCCGCAATGTCGGTCGCACTCCCCGTTGTCTCAACCGGTCCTCTGGTCTCGCCGCTAAATGAAGAAGTTATCGAGTTAAGCAGCTTAGATGTGAGTGACATTGCCTTGACAATAAAAGAACTGGCCTCAGACAAAAATAGGCGGATTGAGCTGTCAGAACAAGGACAAAAACTAGTCAACGACCGTTATAATTGGGAAAATATCACAAAGTTGCATCGCAAATTCTACCAAGCGTTAGTTTGATGTTACTTTTCGCTCAGCGTTCTCGATGTTGTTTGGGTAGACTCCAAGTGCAGCCCCACAAGCCAATAGGAATACCCATATTGTAGCGGTGTCTGTGAGTGTGTGGAGGAGCATTGCCATGAGACTGAGCCCTGCCATTGCAGCCAAAAGCCAATTACTTTTAACTAAATAGAGCTCTTTTGCAAGCAGGCACCAGCAAGCAATAAAAAGCAGCAGGCCTAAAAACCCAACTTCGACACCTATTTGAATGAAGTTATTCTCAATAGGTACAACCGTTCCACTAAAATAAGAGGCTGGCCCGACAGCACCGAGGCCTTGCCCGAGTGGTTTTTCTATCATTGATTTCACGCCAAGTATCGGATATCTCACGTGGTCTATAGTGCTGCTCTTTTTAAGAGCATCTTCAGGTTTTGCGTGAAACACCAGTGAAGACAGAGGCGCGTAGCTTAGACTTGCGAACACAAAAACTGATAATGCGACGAAGCTTGCTCCTGCGACGATAGCGATCCTGCCTGTTGTGAAAAAAATCTTATGAGAAATGTAGAGTTTAACGATTAAAACTACTGCTACGGCTATCATCGCAGCTCTTGACTGAGTAGAAAGAACACCGAGAATAAACACACTTGCTAGGAAAACCTTTGATAACGGGCGTCGGGTACTGAAGACCGAAGCCGCCAGACTAAGAATTAAAAAACTTGAACTCTGAAGTGGCCCATATATCGTCCCATAAAGCCTCCGTACATTGCTGCCCTTCAGAGTGGTAATATGTTCAGCATTATCCGCAAGCACCGAGAAGTTGAACAGACTAGGCAAAAGATATTGCACAAACATCGCACCGGCCACAATCAGCCCCGAAATAATCAGCAAATCTTGAAGTTTCTTTTCTTTTAGCGGTAGTAGCCTTCCAATTATCAGCAAGGCAAAAGGAAAAATATTTACCCTGAACCCAGCAATAGCCGGCAGAGACAAAGCATCGGAAACAAGTGCTGTTATTAGCAGAGAGAACAGACCATATAGGGCAACGAATCTTACTAGACGATCTTTGTATAGCTTTTGTTTAAAGAATCTTGGCAGTAGTGCCAGGAGCACAACTGTGGCTACTATTTCCTTCCATGCACGAAGAACGGGACCGGCGCTAACGTTGGCTTCAAAAAAAGTAACCAACGGAGCGTGCAGAACTAGTCCAATAATCAAAAAAACATAAAGAGCGTATGTTAGATTACGCGTCTTTTCGGATAATAACGTGGCGATTGCGGGCTTCACCTGAGCTTTCACTGACCACTCCTTCAGTCTCACTAGCTTGCTGGTGAATAATTCGTCGATCGGCAGCATTCATTGGTGCCAACTCCATCGGCACACCACTTGCTGCAACTGCTTCGGCCCATTGCTTTGCTTGAGCCGCTAGGCGTTCTTGACGCTGTTTTTTATAATCTGCTACGTCGACGGTAACTCGTCCTGCATCAGGGAACTTGGCGCTAAAGGCCATTGATACAAGCAGCTGAAGTGATCGCAAGGTATCGCCACCCTGCCCGATAAGAAAGCCATTCAGTTCACTTGATGGTACGTGTAAAACTGTGTAATCACCATCATTTGTAACTTCGACTTCGACATTAAGTCCAAAAAAGCTGATCAGGTTCTCTAAGAGCTCTTTGGCAAAAGATTGTTGTTCTTCGCTCATGACTTGTTGCCCTTTCTAGTTTTAGTTGTGGCTGACTTTTTTTTACGTGGAGTGGTTTTGGCTTTGGTCGCACCACCAGTACTGATAGTCCGCACAGTAACATCGGAATTAGCCATTTCTGAAACGTCTTGCTGTAGAATCATGCGTTGCTGGATAGTGGCGATGATGCTACTGGCCGCCCAATAAAGACTGAGCGCAATCGGTAGTGTCGAACCGATAAAAAGCGTAATTAGAGGAAAAAGATAAATCATTCCACCAGACATAGCTGCTGCTTGCTCGGCACTGTCGGTTTTCTTGCCGTCTTTTGCGTCACGCAACACATCGCGCAGGCTTTTGCTGCTGCCCTGTGAGGCCATTAAAGTCTTTGACTGCAAAAACTGTCCAACGGCTGCTAAAACTACGATAGGTACACCCAGCCAATAAACCCCGCCCTGGCTGTGTCTAATTGTTTCACTAAGATCAATAATGCCGAGAAAAGCTGGGTGGAATTGGCTTGGATTTTTAACAATATCAGCAACATAAGGAATCGATTTTACAAAGCCATAGGTTAGATCATCGAAGCTTTCACCACCAATAATTGCTCGTAAAACGGCGTAGAGTGCGATGAGAATTGGAATCTGGATAATCATGACGCCGATGCTACCGAGAGGATTAACACCTCGTTCTTTGTATAGCTCCATCATCAGTTCAGCTTCTTTTTGCTTGTCGCCCTTGACTCGTTTCTTAATCTTGGCGATGTCGGGTTGGAGAGATTTCATAGCCCGTTGCTGGTGAAGCTGTTTTTTCAAAAGTGGCCAAAGAAGTAATCGGATGAGCAGCGTG
>JBGAVT010000008.1:0-45541 GCA_044227985.1 Saccharimonadales bacterium (SeqCode) | reverse complement strand
TTAATTTAGCGAGTCGGAGGTTATCTTCAGCAATACGAGCCTGAAGACCATGGAAAAGCTCTTCTGGAGTGGTGTCTTTAGTGTTGAGCTTCATTTCGTTCATGCGTGAAATTGCTTTATATTGCATTTCTGAGAGTAACGTTACATCTGTTGAGTGTTCGCCCGTTAATTTCTCTAGGCTACGAATCGAGGCACTAAAAAGCGGTTCGGTCGCATCAAGTAATTTTGCTAATTTTGACATTTTTTTGTTTTCAACTTTCTTTACGCTTTATAGTATACCATAAAGCTTAACCTTGCAAAAACCGTTCCAATTGTTGATGATTATAATCTTATGCCAAAATCTTATGCAACTATCGTTGAGATCCCCAGTGAATCAATCCTTTCGATGGATGAGCTCTTAGAGGCCACAGAGAGACCGAGCGACAATGCAGAATTTTCAAAGGGGCCCCGCAGTCCTTATGACCCGCTATTTTATGGTTTGCTTAATCTTGCCGATGTAGATAAAGGAACATTTGACGACTTCATGCATGAACACAGCAAAGGAGCTCGTATTGGCGTAAATGCAATATCTCTATCTCGACCATTGCTCGGTGAGGTTCTTCTCCGAGTATACGATAAAGCTCTCGAGGAGAAAAATACAAAAAAAGCTTTACTGGCTGCAGCCGGTGTAGGCGTAATCCTAGCATCTGATGGTCTAGATGGATTCCTAGCTCGCTCGGCGGGCATAGAAGGTGATAATAGTGGTGTGCTTTCAGATGTTGCCGGTGACGTTTCCCTACGATTACTAATAGCCAAACACGTCTTAGCTAAAAACCCGAATGAAAAGGTTGATGGACTCCGCCTAAAAGCTGAGGGTTTGATTTTTGTAAATTCAGCAACGGATATTTTATTTAATAGATACTCTTCTACTAAAGCCGGAAAAATAAAAGTAAATGCTGACGCGGCCTTCGTTATGAGCACTATGCTAGCCAAAGCACTGGAGACATCTGATGAGACCGTTCATCAACAACGCGCTAAGTCCTTATTCAAAGTAGCCGAGTATGGACGAAAAGCAGCCGCTGGTCTCGCTGTATGGGATGCTGCGAGCAGAACCTATAAGCACATAAAGCCTTACTATGACCCTCTTGAGAAAATCAAGGAACGCTATCACTTGCCGACCAATGGCCGAGTTGATGCAGCAAGAATTGCTGCTGATATGGTTAGCCTGATACGTATTCCGCAAGCCGAAAAAATTAGAAATCAACTTGACGGAGATAAGCATTTCCTAGAGGACAGAGACTGGGCATTTGCAGCAATGGTAGCGGGCGTACTGATAGGCGACAAGGTTGATGGAATCCTAGGAGCTATGAGCCAGCGTGCAAGAGGAGCTGAAGGTAAAGACTGGGCGGGTGGCTGGATCGATCAGCTTTCCGATAAAATGGTTAGCAATATGATCATTCAACAACTCATCGATAATGGCGAGATACCCCCCGAAATTCTTGAAATCACGAGCCGAAGAGACAAGATTGTAAATACAGGTCGAGTCGCGATGGATGTTATGGGTATTCCGTCTAATGCCGACCCATTAGCACAAGCAAAAACGGCTCTTAATTTTCTAGGGATTGTAATTGCTTGCTCGCCACTAAACAAACAAAACCCTGGATTAGTTGAAGATATTTTTAAAGCGGCAACAACCTTATCGGTCATTACCGGTTCCGACTATATGGAGAAAATTCCTAAGATTGCTGTGAACTTAATCACAAAGATTCACAAGGAAAGCATAGACGATTTAGTACCTATGTTAAATGCTCTCACAGGCAACATTACACTTGCCGCGTAGTATTATCAGTCCTTCGAATGAAATAAGTCTTTTCTTAACCTGCATGGCCTAAGCTAATAACATGGTCGAGCACTTCCTCGGCTGGCGGACCGAGCGCTGGGATAACGTATATCGTTCCCTCTTCCATTCTCACGGCAATTTCACCTGCTGTATTATCTCTAAGCACATCTAAATCATCCGGATGTTTCCTCTCTAATTCCTCAATTCCAACCTCAAAATCACGCACTGATTGATGATTTAATTCACTCGCTTCAGCCGCAATGATAATTAAGCTTCCAAATTCTGGCGTCTTTTTGCATTTAACTGCGAGCTCAGCAGCTTTCACACCAACCTCTCCTGGTCTATCATCAATTATTCCTACTGGCAATTCATGTGTGTTTGCCCAACGGGCAAGATATAGTGCTTTGTTTCCATCGCCGCCCGCAAAAGTGATACTACCAGGTTTAAAATTATCGACTAACCCAGTTTCGGCGAGAACTCTTTGAGTATTTCTTCTACGCATCCACCTGTATCGCTTAGTAATTATACCTAAGTCTTCTATTCTAGAGTCAGATTGTACTGCGTCCATTAAAGGATCTGCTTCTTCTCTCCTCTTCAAAGGATATTTCCTAGCGTTTGCTATTTTAGCTTTGGTTTTATGAACCAGTACTCCATCAAAATCATGTCCAATTCCTATCTCAATACTTTCATTTATCTTCATAATGAGACAATATTTGATTAGTAAAGTTTATGCAAGCATGTGCGGTTTAGAAAATCTAGAACGAAGAGATTTTTAGATCCATAGAATGGAGTTTTGCATTTTTACGAAGAATTCCAGGTTTGCTGCCAATCAGCTGGACAACACTGGTAGAGTTGGCACTTCCAAAGATTACTGCTTCTTCAAGACTTGCTCCTTGAATAACTTTTGCGACGAAGCCACTGCCAAATGCATCACCAGCACCAGTTCTATCTATGACCGGTACATCTTCATACATTCCTGCTTGGATAACCTCCGAGCCATCAGTTGCATATGATCCTTTTGGTCCATCAGTCACCATTACGTATGGCACAATCGCAGCAAGTTCTCGGAGAACTACTTTTGGATCTTTACTATGAGTCACTAACTGGCTTAGCTCCTCTTTGTTACCTTTAATTAATTCAAGTTTTGGTAGTAATTTCTTCATACGCTCAGCCTGCTCGAGTTCTTTTGCACCAGGGTCGATAGCAACTTTGATATTGTGAGTCACAGCATGGTCAAGTAGTGCTTCTAACAATTCAAAGTCACCAGCCAATGACGTTATATAAAGCCACTTTGCATCGATGTTTTTGATATCGAGGTCTCGTGCCTTCATGTCAAACGTAGCCCCTCGATAAATCAGGATTGTTCGCTCGCCACTAGGGTCAAGTAAAAAAGTCGAGTACATAGTGTGGTACTTCTTATGTAGTACTACAAACTCAGTATCAATTTTTTCTTTATTAAGTGCTTTTACAACATTTTCGCCAGCTGGATCATCACCGATCATACCCATGAATGCTGTTTTCAAACCTTGCCGAGCGAACGTAGCTGCTCCATTAGTAGCACCCCCGCCGGTTTCAAAATAGATTTCATCTAGCTCAATTTTTTCACCGAGTGGGAATTTGGTAACTTCATCTTTCGTACGGACATCGTGGGTGGCACGCATAGCTTCGCCCTGCAAATAAACATCCTGGCTAGCACCACCAATTGTGACAACATCGAATTTCATTGTGCTTATGATAGCATATATGGCTCTGTTATACTAAGAAGCATAACAAGGAGATATAATGAGTAGATTGCACAGTTTATTTGATGAATTCGGCCAGAGCCCGTGGCTTGATAACCTTAGCCGAGAGACCCTAGAAGATGGGACGATACAACGCTACATCGACGACGGCATTAGAGGTATCACCAGTAACCCTACTATTTTTGAAAAGGCTATGGGCAACACAAATATTTATGATGAGCAGTTCAAGCAGCTACAAGATAAGGGCCTATCCGTCGAAGATAGTTATTGGGAAATGGCAATTACTGATATTCGCTCTGCCTGTAAACTCTTCCAGCCTCTATACCAAAGCTCAGGCGGAAATGATGGTTTTGTTTCTATCGAAGTAGACCCTAGAATCTCCGGTGATACGCAGGCTACAGTCGCTATGGCAAAAGATCTATGGCAAAGAGTAGATATGAACAACGTCATGATTAAAATCCCTGCCACAAAAGCAGGCATCCCAGCTATTGAAGAGACGATTGCTCAAGGAATAAATGTAAACGTAACACTAATCTTTAGTCTCCTGCGTTATCAGGAAGTACTTGACGCCTATATGAAAGGAGCGGAGAGATTTACTGGACCAGTCGCACCAAAGAGCGTTGGTAGTTTCTTCGTGAGTCGTGTAGATACCGCTATCGACAGTCAACTTAAAGCAATTGATCCTCAACATGAATTAATGGGTTTGGCAGCTATCGCTCAAGCTCGCGTAGCTTATGGAATGTTCCTTAAACAGTTCAAAGATAGTGAGATATCAGCACAACGGCCGCTTTGGGCCAGTACCAGTACCAAAAATCCCAACTACTCAGACACTGTCTACATCGATGAGTTAATAGCAGCAAACAGTGTTAACACCATTACTGAAGGCTCCATTGCCCTATTCAATGATCACGGAGCGTTAGCAACAACGATCACGGACGACAGAATCGCTGAAGCACAAGAACAACTTAGAAAATTGGAGCGAGTTGGTATTGATTTAGAGAAAGTTTCAGAAGAGCTTGAAAGCGCTGGAGTAAACTCATTTGAAGAATCATTTAACTCTCTGTTGCAGACTCTTACAAATAAGAAATAATAATTTCTCGCTAAATTTAAACACCTCTCAGACTGAGAGGTGTTTAAGATGTCGGCGTTTAAATGGTTAAGCGATTGTGATCTCTTCACATAGATAAACGTCCTGAATTGCTTGCAAAATTTCCACGCCTTGATCAAGAGGCTTCTGGAAAGCTTTTCTTCCACTGATAAGACCAGCACCTCCAGCTCGCTTGTTGATGACAGCAGTTGCTACAGCATCATGTAAGTCGTTATCACCACTCGCTCCTCCAGAATTGATCAAACCAATTTTACCCATATAGCAATTTGCAACCTGATAACGACAGAGATCAATCGGATGGTCGCTAGATAGTTCAGTGTACATTCGCTCATCGAATTTACTCCAAGAGCCTTTCTCGTTGACAGCCTTAAACCCACCGTTAACTTCTGGCAGTTTTTGCTTGATGATATCGGCGCCAATAGTAACACCGAGATGGTTTGCCTGGCCCGTTAAGTCGGCAGAGGTATGATAATCAACACCATCCTGCTTAAAGGCATCGCTACGAACGTAGCACCAAAGAATGGTGAATAAACCAAGTCGGTGAGCTTCTGCAAAAGCGGCACTGATTTCAGTAATTTGCCGCTTACTTTCCGGACTACCGAAATAAATCGTTGCACCGACACCAGCAGCACCCATATCCGCCGCTTGCTGAACTTCAGCAAAAATTCTTTGATCGTAATCATTTGGATATCTAAAGAGATCATTGTGGTTAATCTTCACAATAAAAGGAATCTTTTGAGCGTAACTTCCACTGACAAGACCTAGTCCGCCGAGTGTACTAGCCACACCGTTACAACCTGCTTCTATTGCTAGCTGAACAATCTTTTCTGGATCAAAATAGTCTGGGTTCTTAGCAAAGCTTGCACCTGCTGAATGTTCGATACCTTGGTCAACCGGTAGAATAGAATAGTAACCAGTCTCAGCTAATCGACCTGTGTTGCCGAGGCGCTCGAGATTAGCAACCACTCGCTCAGAACGATCAGACTGTGAGAACACATTCATTACCGTTGATTTTGAAGGTACAGTCAATCGATCTTTGCTGATTTTTGGATTAGAAAAACCTAGTAAAGACTCCGCTTCTTCCCCTAAAATTTGCTCTATTTCTGTTATTGTACGTGCCATATATATTTCCCTCTTACGTTAATTCTATTATAAACGAAAAGACATAGATTGGTAAGCTCTACTACTTATTCTTGAGTATAGCGATGGCTTTTTTATATATATCATCAGCGGAAAGCTTAAAGGCCTTCATCAAATCCTCAGGATCACCAGATTGTCCATAGTGGTCGTTGATTCCGATTCTACCCATAAGCGTTGGTCTCTCTTCGGATAAAAGTTCGGCCACTGCTCCGCCAAGACCACCTTTAATCTGCCCTTCTTCAGCCGTTACAACCGCACCTGTCCTCTCAGCACTACCAACTATTGTGGCAGCATCGAGTGGTTTAATCGTAGGGACGTGGATAACATCCGCTTCAATACCCTCTTTTGCAAGTTTTTCTGCTGCCAGTAATACGTGATATGTCATTGTTCCGGTTCCAAGTAGGCTGATATCTGTACCATTACGGTAACGGTAGGCACGTCCAATTTTAAATGGAGTTTTTTCGGTAGTAAAAACTGGTGTCGATGCACGAGCTAAACGAAGGTAGTTCGGTCGATCATCTTCGGCCATCGCCATAGTAGCTTTTTCAGCTTCGATGGCATCACCTGGACAAATTATTGTCATACCAGGCATTGTGCGCATAATCGCAATATCCTCAAACATCTGATGCGTAGCACCATCAGGTCCAACAGAAACACCAGCATGTGAACCTATTATTTTTACATTTTGTTCATTCATACAGATAGTCGTTTTTATTTGCTCCCAGCTCCGACCTGGGTGAAATGCTGCATAACTACTAGTAAATGGGATGTAACCCATCGAAGCCAGTCCACTCGCTAGTGCGGCTAAATTTTGCTCTGCGATACCAACTTGAATAAATCGTTCAGGGAACTCATTTGCGAATAAATCCATTTTGGTTGATTCGGTTAAGTCAGCACATAGGGCAAGAATCTTATCATGCTTTTTAGCTGCCAATACTAAGCCTTTACCAAAACCAGCTCGCAAGCCATCAATCTTTACATTTTTAAGGTCGCTGATTAAATAATTATCCGACATTATTCTTCTACCTTAATTTGTACGATACTTTGCTTGGCTTGGCTTACATTCTCTTGTGAATGAGTGTCCCAGGCTGGCTCCGTTGGACAAGTCATCTCGACAAAAACAGCGAATTTCCCTATTTGACGTGCATATACTTGGGTAACCCGACGAACATCATCAACATCGTCATACCGAGTTTCTCGACCAACAAAATCAACTGCATCAGAAACAGTGGCACCACCTGCGTTACTGCTCGTCGCTAGCTGCAGTCGGTCGACCTCAGATAACCTATATCTACTGACCTGTTTTTTAATCTCTTCAACCCGAGTTTTAAGGAGTTCAGCACTATTGTCTTGAGCGGTAGCTTCTTGACTGAAAACACCACTCGACTTAGATGTTATTTTACATTGTGAGCTTTTATTGACAATCCGATTCACGCCACCCTGATCACGAATATCGTAGGACCAGTTACTGTCGGCCTTCAATTCAATATTAGCGGCAATAATTTCTTTTGCTTTTAATGGATCAAAATCTTCGGGAAAAGTGTCTTTCTTTATATTATCTTTCTTAATATCATCGTTATTAAGAACTGAGATATCTGTATCTGAATTCGTTTTTTTATTGGATACGACGAAAAAAACAGCTCCAGCAATTACCACTAAAAGGATGAAAACCGCAGTTATTAGTCCAATTATAAGACCTTTAGACATCTTCTTTCTTGGTGGTGGCGAACCTCCCGCAGATGGCTGAGAATTATTATCGAACTGGTAGGTTGGTTTATTGGGGTCCATATTGTTTCCTTATTGATGCTCGCTACTAATTTTTCCATTTAACGTGCGTAATTGATGCAGGGCCTCTTTAGCTTGTTTTTTATCGGGTGGCTTACCATGCCAAGTGAAATCATACTCCATAAAATCTACCCCTTTTCCTGGGATCGTGTAAGCAAGAATCATAACAGGTTTATCAACTACGGCTTTCGCCATTTGCATCGCGTCAATTACAGCGCTTATATTGTTCCCGTCGATAGTAATGACATGCCAACCAAAAGCTTTCCATTTCATTTCGAGATCTTCTAGCGGCATAACATCTTCAGTCGCGCCATCAATTTGGATGTTATTTCGGTCGATAATTGCCGTTAGATTAGATAATTTATTCTTGCCAGCAAACATTGCCGCCTCCCAGACGTTGCCCTCATTGATCTCGCCATCACCCATCAAGCAGTAAACAAATTGACGGTTACGATGCTGCATTAACAGGCCATACGACATGCCGCACGCCTGGCTAAGACCTTCACCGAGCGGGCCACTAGTAGTTTCAAGTCCAGGCAGTAAGATTCTTTCAGGATGACCCTGTAATCGACTTCCGAATTGGCGGAGACTAAGCAGTTCTTTTTTATTGAAGTAACCTGAATTAGCCATTACAGTATATAGAACTGGTGCAATATGTCCGTTACTCAAAACTACACGGTCACGATCTATCCAGTCGGGGTTTTTAGGGTCATGATTCAGTACATTGAAATATAAAGCAGTAAATACATCGGCCATACCAAGACTACCAGCTGAATGACCTGAGCCAGCATGCAGTAGCATGTGAATGATGTCTTGGCGAACCTCGTTAGCCTTATCTTCTAGCGCATCGATATCTGTTATTTTTATCATACTCATTTAAAACCATTCTACCATAACCAGTTTATTTTACTGAATCGAGCAGTTCGACTATCTGTTCCAAGAACTCATTGCTCTTCACAATCTTTGATCCAAAGTCGACTGTGTAGCTTTTATCTGACGATCTTCCACCAGGCGCATTTTCCGAGTAGTGAACAACGACAACGTCATCACCCATCACTCGGTAAACTCTGTTATCGTTGCTGTAATCGTTGCCATCATAGCCACCATCACCGTAAACATTTAACAGAAGATTATCGTAAACAGATAAGGGTTTCTTAGTCTCTTCTACCCAATTCCTGCTACTCGGATCATGAACATAGACTATCTGTGAACCCATATCGAAGCTCGAATCCTCTAGTTTAAATAAAGATATTTCTCCGCCTTCCAGGGTTATTTTTGATGAATCATCTAGATCTGATAAATTACTTGGTATTTGAAAACTATAAGATGCTAGAGATTTAATCTCGGGATTATCGCTTTTCTTTTGTAGACTTGTCCATTCCTCTGGAAGAATAAAGCTATACTCGCCCAAATCATATCTTTTAACTTCTTTCTTATTTGTAGTTTTTTTCAATTCTTTACTTATCTCTAGCTTAGTATCTGCATCAGCACGATTCTTCTGATTGGATTGATAAACTTGAAAACCAATAAATCCAAGCAATGCTACAACAACAACCACTAGAATGCCTTCAATGATACCGAAACCTTCTTGATTAATAGTCATCATTTCTCCTGTATTATGCTTATGTTAATTCTAATTATATAGCTACAACTAGTTGATACTAAAATCTATAAAAATAATTCTAAATCTATTGAAGAATCGCAAGAATATTCGTGTAGGCCAGCTCTGGATTGGGCTGCGCATGGATACCACCACCAACATTAATTACATCGACACCTTTAGCTTGCATTTCGCGTGCATTTTCAATATTAGCACCGCCATCCCAACCAATTTCTATATCAGGATTAATAGCTTTTGCTAGGCCAGCCTTCTCGAGTTGAGAAAGATCAGCCTTGCCACCGTTATAGCCTAGTTTTCCTCCGAAAATTAGTAGGTGTTCAATTTGTTTGATAATACCTTTAACTGATTCGACAGACGTTTCCGGTAAAATACAAAGACCAGCGGAAATCCCCGATGACATAACTTTTAAAAGCAATGATTCAATATCACCATCACTCTCGGCATGTAAAATAATAGTTTTTGGCTTAAGCGCGATCAGCGCGTCGAGATGCCCCGAAGGCTGTTTATACATTAAATGGATATCAGCAATCTGGTTATCATTCCAGTAAACATCACCAATACCTATGCTTTTAGTAGGTGCAAATACACCGTCCATAAGATCAACCTGAACCCGCGGTGCAAACGCAACACGCTCAACTGCTTGTTTATATTCTTCTGTGTTATAGGCTAAAAGGGTCGGACAAATAATTGCCATCACATAGTCTCCTGTTCAACTTGATCAATTCGTGCTTGATATCTTGGTTTGACCCCTGTTTCCGCTCCAAGCCAAAGCTTTAAAGCTTTTTTAGCAGTGTCAGGAGCAACGAAACGCCCAGCGATCGATAAAACGTTAGCAGCATTATGAGAACGACTCAATCGAACCATCTCGAGATCATCTTCGCTCAGTCGACCGCTAGAATCGACAGCCTGGACTGGTAATTGTGGACCATAGAAAGTGGTAGCACGAATACCTGGGATTCGATTTGCAGCCATAGCCTCTCCTTGACCAGAGCCGCCGAGAATTACACCGAGAGAATCGGAATTTTCAGAAACAGCGCGAGCAACCGGCAAGATGAAATCAGGATAATTATCATCATTATCAAACTCATGAGCACCAAGGTCTTCAACCTCATAACCTAATTCAATAGCATAATCACGCAAAACATTTTTTAATTCGAACCCTGCGTGATCTGCACCAAAATAAACTTTCATAATTCTATGATATCACGGCGAATCCTGAATGTTCGCAAAAAGCTCTTTGCAACTTCAGAAATAGCTGGCTTTTGATAGACCGGTTCAACTTGTTCTAACATGTATTTCCTTTTTGTTTTTATTTTTGTTTGTTTTTTAAAACTGTATTTTTGATTATAGCACTAGCTATTTAAGAAAGTCGAGAGCCAACTTGTGCGACGAGCTCAACCAATCGATTGCTGTAGCCCCATTCATTGTCATACCAAACGACAACTTTAGCCATATTACCACCTACTACTTGTGTAAGACTTAAATCAACAATCGAGCTATGACTGTTGCCGATAACATCACTACTTACTATTGGGTCTTCAGTCACTTCTAAAATTCCTTGATATATTGGCTGTTCGGCAGCTGCCTTGAAGGCATCATTTATTTCTTGAACCGTAACATCTTTCTTCAAAAGAAAAGTAAAGTCACTCATCGAACCGACTGGCGTTGGAACACGAACCGACATACCATTAAAAATTCCCAGCAGTGCCGGAAGTGCTAGACCTGCTGCTTTAGTAGCTCCTGTAGAAGTAGGGATCATATTCAAACCAGCTGCTCGAGCTTCACGCAGATCGCCATGTGGACCGTCCAAAAGATTCTGGCTAGCAGTATAGCTGTGGATTGTCGTCATCATGACTTTCTCAATACCAAAATTACTTTCGATAACTGTTGCAGGAGGAGTAATACAATTTGTTGTACAACTAGCATTACTGATAATTTCATTGTCTGTGTTGAGCGCATCGTTATTAACGCCGAGAACTACAGTCGTTGCGCCTTCGCCTTTAGCGGGAGCGCTCAAGACAACTCGTTTTGCGCCAGCCTCAATGTGTTGCTTCGCTACAGCTGGATCATTAAATCTTCCGGTTGACTCAATAACGATATCGATTTGCTTGTCGGCCCATGGCAACTTGCTCGGATTTGGTTCAGCAAGAATTTCTATTCTCTGACCGTTAATAGTAATTCCTGTTTCATCAGAAGTTACTTCATGTCCATACTTACCATAAACTGAATCATATTTCAGTAGATGTGCCAGAGTTTTATTATCAGTTAAATCGTTTAGTGCTACTATCTCAATATCGTCTCTATCAAAAGCAATCTTAAATGCCGCTCGTCCAATTCGCCCAAAACCATTAATCGCTACTCGTGTTTTCCCCATTAGTCTTCCCTCATTTATGTAGTAATTATTGTAACAGCGTATCAAATCATTGCAATCAAAAATTTATAAATTGAACGGCTCATGGTTAGTCGATGATTTTATGGTAAAGTAGGCTAATGAATAAGTGGCAGTACAATGATGCGAATTTTAATGGTGTTATAGTAAAAAATAATTTAGAGAAAAAGATCAAAAATATCGTATTAGTTGGACCACACGCCAGTGGAAAAACCTACATGTTTAATCAGCTGAAAAGCAGTCTAAACAAAACAAAATTCAGTTTCCCAAAACGTCTTACCAGTCGACCAATCAGACTTAACGATGATGAACAGGAAAATGAATTTACAAATAAACAAAAAGTGTGCTCAGAGAATAATTTAATTATATGGAAGCGTTCGACCACAGATGCTGAGGATGAGTACTATGCTTTTGAAAAGGCGAATAACAACAAAATAGCTGTTCTTAGCGCTAATAATGGTATTCTAGAATCCATACACGAGCTAGGGAGCCCAGTAAATACTACTAACTCGCTAATCATCTGCGTATATGCTCCTCTCGAAGTTCGTCAAAAACGTATTCTCGATTTAACGCCAGACCTGCGTAGTGAAGAACGATATAAACGATTAAAAGAAAGTGTTTCGGATATTTTACCAGAAAGCGATGTTTTACTACTAAACTTTGAACCATTTATAGATGATACCGCCAAGGCCCTCTTTGAACTAATACGAAGAAATTACAGCTAATGCTTATTATAACTACAGGCCGACAGGCAGTTGATATAGATGGTGTAGCTTGTATTTACGCACTTACGTACGCATATAACTTGCTTGGCATTAGCACTTGGCCGATTGTCGAGGGTGAGCTAGCTGCTACCGTGACTGATGATATCAAAACTCGTTTACCTCGTTTTGCTGACAGCCTACCGGTTAATTTCAAAGATTACCAAGTTGGATTGGTCGACGTGTCTGATCCGAAATCGTTACCGGGTTTTGCCGAGATTTATCGTATCAACTTTTTAATTGATCACCATGTTGGCTACCAAGAGTACTGGGAGCACGCGATAGGCAGCCGTGCTCGAATCGAATTTATAGGTTCTTGCGCCAGCCAAGTTTGGGAAGAAATAAAACGTCTCGGAGTCAGCGATAAACTAGATCAGTTATCGTACGAGCTATTAGCCCTTGGGATAATATCAAACACCCTAAACTTCAATGCGACAATTACAAATCATCGTGATAAAGCAGCCTACTCCCAAATTGAAAAATTAACCGACAAAGATATAAGTGCCCAAGACTACATCGAAAAATACTACAAACACCAGCAGAAAATAGTTACAAATGATATTGCTTTAGCGGCAATAAACGACACAAAATCTATCAATTCCATCTGCATCTCGCAGATAGAAGTTTGGGAAGATCTACGACTAAGCCATGATAATGTATCAGAAATCACAAGGCTTATGAGGAAACAATATCCAGAAAATACAAGCTACCTTATTAACATGGTATCTATTGAAAATGGCTATAACCGTATCTATGGTGATACGAAAGAGCTAGAATCAATCAACGAACAACTCCGAGGCGAGATCCTCATCGACCATAGAAATAATACGCCTCATATAAAGACTAAGCTGCTAATGCTTCGCAAAGAACTGTACAGGCTCCTCTTAAAATCCTAAATGTTATCTTGTTGATTCAACCAACGAAGTAGCACAGCTACCGAACGATCTTCTTGCATCTTTCCGGATAAAGCGATCTCATTTGCAGCCTCAAAACTTAGCCATTCGACCGAAATATCTTCTCCGGCTTCGAGCTTCTGCTCATCTTGGACCCATTCATCAATTACGAAATAGAATAAATCCCAGATCACAGTCGCGCCATTAACTGAGGTATGAATGTGTTCGACTTTTTTCGCAATTACGCCAGTTTCTTCGCGAGCTTCAATTGTAGCTCGCTCGACTGCTGGTTTAAGTATATCCGAACCAGACTTGAGGAACTGATTGTACTCTGAGAGTGAATCAAACACTTTCCCGCCTGGCAGTCGATAGTCATACTGGTCGATCTCAGTCCGATATTCTTTTGTGATAATAAGTTTTTTATTTTTAAGATCGACGATAATCAACCGAGTTCCAGGTGAGCGACGCGCCGATTCGAAAACAACTGACTTCTTACCTATCCTCATTGGTTGTCTGACAACCTCGACAATTTTCCCTTGAAAAACTATTTCTTCATTGCCATCTTTTTGCGCAGTGTCTGCCAATTTAGGCTTCTTGCTTATAGCGTTCTTGAGACTCGCGAATGATGGCCTTGGCCGCGTCGATGTCGCCCCAACCGAGTACTTTTGTCGTGCCTGGTTTCTTTAAATCTTTGTAGTGGTTGAAATGAAACTCAATTTGATTCTTCAGACTGTCGCTTAACTCATCAAGTGAGGTAATTTTGCCAAAGTGACGGTCGTCTTCTGGTACACAAATAATTTTGTAGTCCATCTCAGTGTCATCATCGAAGTTCAAAACGCCTATTACACGAGCCTTGAGAAACACACCGGTTGGGATTCCTTCTTCGGTTATCACAAGTGTATCGAGCTCATCACCGTCTTCATCTAGGGTCTGCGGGATAAAACCATAGTTAGTCGGCTTAGTAAAAATTCCTGGCTCGACACGATCTAGTTCAAAGGTGGCTAGCTTACGATTCCACTCTATTTTCATCATAGAACCACGAGGAATTTCAATCACTGTATTAATTATACCTCCGTCAACATCTCCGGCATCTAAAATCACATTAAAATCTGGCATCATTACTCCTTAGTTTACTTGTAGTATTTTAACACAAAATAAAACAACCACTGGTCAAAGTGGTTGTAAAAGAGCGGTCAAGCTTGTCATTGGTCTAAAAATTTTACTAGAACTAATGTCAACTTATTTCCAATATTAGCATAGATTATAGATTTTGTCGAGCAGTCTTTCGAAAGTTGGAGAGACTAAACGTCACGACTAGCGAAACTTTGAAGTGTCTTGATGTACCCGAATAAGTGTCTTTGATCTGTTGTCCCAAACCACTTATCTAGTTCAATTTTTAGTTGCTTTTCGACTTTATCTATTAACTTCTCACCACCTCGAGTAGGAGCCAATGTTTGCGCCCTTCCATCTGATTCATGGTCTTTCTGTGTGACAAAACCACGCTGGCTAAGGGACTTGATGTGCGCTGAGACCAAAGACGGTTTGACGTCTAATAGATTTGCTAACTGAGTCGGCTTAAGCCCACCCTTACTAGCAAAATCATGCAAAAGACCAAGTGCGTTCCACTCGGCAATAGTCAATTCATACTCTTTCAAAGCTTGTGACATGAAGGTCTGTAGTCGTCTCTGAGAACGACTTAATAATGCCATAGCTTGGTAGGACGTTAGTTCGTTAGGATTCACAGTATAGTCTCGTTTATCACTTAACTATACAATAAACTACGACTACTTATCAAGCCCCTCGAGATGCTCGCGTATTTTAAGAGCAGCAATTGCTCCCTCTCCAGTTGCAGCAGCAATTTGCATAGTCGCGCCACTTCGTACGTCACCGGCAACATATATTCCTTCTACATTTGTTTCAAGTTGGTCGTTAGCCTTAACAAAACCAAGCTCGTCGAGTTCTACATCGCTATCCTGTAAAAATGCAGTATTTGGCTTTAAGCCAACAAAAACAAAGACACCATCGGCCGCAAAACTGACTTCTTTGTCAGTTGCCTTGTCGCGCGCTAACATCGAGCTTACCTTCCCGTCGGTAGCAACAATTTGCTTATTTTCGATGTTAAAATGCACAGAAATTTTTGGATGTTTCTCAACTTCCTCGATTAGTACATCGCTAGCTTTCCAGTGGTCGCCTCGGATCAATATATCAATTTCACTAGCAAATCGAGTTAAGAATAACGCTTCTTGCGCCGCTGAATTACCACTACCAACAACTATCAGTTTTTTCTGCTGGTAAAATGCACCATCACAAGTCGCGCAATAGTGCACTCCTCGGCCATAATATTCTTCTTCGCCCGTAATCTTAAGCTTATTATAATCACTACCTGTTGCTATTAAAACTGCTTTTGCTCGGTATGTTTCAGAATATCCGGTAAGCTCGAACACTCCATCAGTTTTAGATATCTTGCTGATTTCATCGAGTTCTATCGTTGCACCAAAACGTTCGGCTTGAGCTCTCATCTCACTAGCAAGTTTTAGTCCGGCAACACCGTCAGCAAAACCGGGGAAGTTATCGATATGATCAGTCACAGCAGCCAAACCGCCAATAACACCCTTCTCAATCAAGACTATGTCTAGATTTTCGCGAGCAGCATAGATTGCGGCAGTTAGAGCGGCTGGACCCGCACCAATCGCAATAATATCGTGTACTTTTATATTTTCATCGCTCATATATTTTCCTCTTTTTTCTTGTTCGAGAATATCTCATTTAATGTTTTCACGCTTGGATTAACATAATATTCATTGGCTATAACTAGTGTTGGAATAGTTTGATTATCGTTAGTCTCCTGATTCATTTTTTCTCGGATACCTGGCTGATCGACATCTAGAATTTCGTAGCCAATATTATTTTTATCAAGCCAAGCTCTTACGCCGACACAATAAGGACACCAATCAGCTGTATATAATTGCGGTTTACTCATAGTAAAATATTATAACAACTCAACATGTTTAAGTAAACACTTAAACATAAAATCTACTACTTTTATGCTAATGCGATAGCGATTGTGCCCGCAATCATTATGATAACTCCATAGATGTGATTCATAGAAACTTTCTCTTTTAGAATAATTCGACTTAGCCCAGCCGAAAATAAAATATCGAAACGGCGTAGCGACTGTGCATATGCCACGTAAGCTTGCGACAGCGCCATCAAACCAAACATATAACCCAAGCCCTCACCTAGACCAACTTTCATGGCAGAGCCTAGCGGTTTCTTTGTAAACTTTGGCAACCGTTGAGTTTTGACTGTTTTAGCGAGTACAACCAAGCTCATAATTAGCCACATCATACTAACGACATAGGTGCCCCAGACTACTAAATTAATATCAACAACTGAACTTTTATCAATAATCGGGATAATTCCCCAGCAAACAACTACAATCACAACGAACGGAAATGATTTTGATTTGACCAATATCATGAATGGATCAAACCATCGACGGTTCGTAGTCGTTTCCAGATAAACTGTATAAGTCCCAGCCACAACCAAGAAAACACCCAATAACCCGAAAAGACTAGGGATCTCGTCTAGGAAAAAAGCTGAACCGAACATGTTTATGACGGGAATAAAACTGAACAAAGCAACAACCCTGCTTACATCATCAAGCTTGGCGGCAATCAAAAACGCATATTGTGCAGTGATCCCGATCATACTTGCCACAAGTGCAATCCAAAAATACTCGTATGCAATCCCTACGAGATCTGATAATTGATCGGTGAACAAGAGGATTACAATAAAGACTAAAACACTAAAACCATGGGACAGCCAAACGCCCTCGACAACATCAATTGATTCTCCTAGCGGTTTTCGGTAAACTGATCCGAATGATTTAGTGAACGCACCAAGCAGTGCATAGATCAGCCACATATTTAATTCTAACTAGTTGCAGCTGCGAGCTGACCAGGATTAAACCCAATGATAACTCGCTCCATACCATCATCTTGTTCAACAATTGTGACAGGCACAGATAGCGCACCGCTTTTTTCAATAACTTCTTGTTGGCGAGAGGTATCAACGTCGAGCACAACCTCTTCGTATGCTAAATCTTTTTTCTTGAGCCATTCTTTGACCATCGGGCAATATGCGCAAGTTGTGGTTGTGAATACAGTTATTTTTTTCATAATTTTCCTTTCTTTTCTAGTGTTGTTAGTTCAGTTTACACGCTACATGCATCATTTAATAGGCAATAATTGCTAAATATAATAGCGCTGCAACTACGAATGTTATTCCTAGTTGCAGCTGTCTCTCAGTGAAAAGCTCAATAACTACAGCCTTGAAATGCTCAGCAAAAGACATTACTGAATTGTCTCGATAGTTATACTTTCAATTTTAGGTGGGTCAATCGGAGTTGATCCTTCACCCTCAGACTCAGTTTCAACCATTGAGATTTTATCAGCTATATCTTGGCCTTCATACACTTGACCAAAAACCGAGTGTTTATTATCTAAGCTAGGATAGCCTGCATCAGCGGTAATAATAAAAAATTGTGAACCGTTAGTATTTGGGCCGCTATTAGCCATGCTGACGGCACCCTTAATATTCTTAAGATCAGGGTGGAACTCGTCTTCAAAGCTAGTATCAGGCCCCTTATAACTATAACCACCAGTACCGTCTTTATTTTGAAAGTCTCCAGTCTGAATCATGAAATCAGGTATTACGCGGTGGAAAATAACATCATTATACTTACCTTGTTTAGAAAGTTCGGTGAAATTCTTAACTGATTCAGGTGCAAGTTTTGGGAATAAACGGACCTTGATATCGCCAAGACTTGTTTTAATCGTCGCCACTTCTTCACCCGAACTTGGTGTGGCCGTTTGTGTGACGCTTCCAACTGGCTCGCCCGTAGTATTTGCAGTTTCTTGTTGCTCAGTTGCGTCGTCCTTTGGCTTGGTTTCTTTTTTGTCGCTCGGTCTTGTGGCAAAAAAACCAACCACTAATAATAAAGCAACTACTCCTACAATTGTGACTGTCATCGGATTCTTCATACTCTCTACTCCTATTAATTAATTCGTTGACTCTCGCTAGTCTTCAGAGCATCTTGCACGCTCGTCAGTAGCAAGTCAGTACCTTCGCCATATTTGTCGAGGCAATCACTGTTTGGACTTCGAATGAAACGCAAGCGCCGACCATCACTAAGCTGCGTGTATTCATCCTTGCGAGCAAAATCATAGCCTGCATCATCAGGGCGCAAAACTTGAGCAGTGCCAAGTGGGTTGGCGGTCGTTTCACATAACGCGGTTGAGCCACTCATATCGAGCTCGTTTTTAATTAAGCTTCTGGTGCTAAACTCCAATAACTCACCTTCTTTGAAAACATAATTGTATCGTATATCATTGAGCTCTTTTGGAATCTTCATGGTTACATTAATCTCAGGCATGCTCAATAACCCATCATTAATACTCTCTTTTCCATTTCCTTCAGCAGTTTCGATCTTCTTATTGTTAGCATCTTTATCTGTTTTAGTGGCTTCTTGTTTTTGTAGCTGTTGTTCTTCTTGATTGTCTAATGACCCAAAAGTTAACAGACCTCCGATAATCAATACAATCACCAGCACAATTATTGATACAATAATTATAATAGCCTTGAATGGTTTCTTTTCTGGGGGTGGAGTATACACGACAGGCCGACCATAGGAGTCCATGTTTGGTTGCTGTTGTTGCTGATCCGCCATTACCTACCTACTTCACTTAATTACTAGAAAGTATAAGCGAGACCGCGGTGGAGCGCAAACCTGTGGTACAAATTTTTTGAAACCGTAAATTACTTATGCTTGCTATAACGAACAGCAAACGGGTATTATCAAAATTGTCAATAATATAGAGGAGCTACAAGATGCCAGATGACGATGCGCTACTAGCTAGAGTTATTAATTTCCATGAATTAAGTAGAGACGCTGAATTTAGAGCCGATAATGATGCAGCTGCAGTCAGAAATAACGGTGCAGCATTAATAGGAAGTACTCTCATGTCACTTGAAATCGCTGCAGCTGAGGCTGCTGATAGGTTTAAGGTTAATATAGAAAATGGCGAGCCTTTGCTTCTCGATGCCGGCTTAGCACTCGCAATTTTTTACGGAGAAAAGATAACAGACCCGGAGGCTTCAGTAGTTACGGAGATCGGAGAAAAACTCCGTAACCGTGAAGGTATTGATGGAGATGGGCCAGTACCCGTCCTGTTGCTAGGGCCAGAAGAAAATGGAAAGCCTCGAAGGATTGGCTTAACCATGGTACTGAGACAAAACCCTTTTGAAGTTACCATTCTAGGAAAAGAAGACAGTGCTGTGCCAAGCGAGCAACAGCTAGTGTTGGTAGGTCCAAGCGCAGAAGATGCAGGCACAACCACTGCTCGCACATTAGACCGCATGGGACTAATACTCGAGCTTCATCAAGCACCAGGAACTATTGCCCAAACAGAAACGGATAAACCAACCCATATCGGCTTTCTAATCGAAGATGCTAACAGAGACCAGAAACAACCGCATGTTCCTATGGAAGTAATTGTTGGTTGGGATGCGCTCGAGGACAAGGTATTCGAATTAACCCACAGAAGCGATGAATCTGCTTTCAAACCCGATGAATTCATCAGAAAATTTAATGAGCTTCTAGGCTTGATTCAAAAAAATGTTGACAATTTAGCTCCTGATTCACCTGCGTTAAATAGAATTGCATCTGCAGAATACTACAAAGCACCTGAAAGCACTATTTTTGCAGAATTCGCGATAATCGCCGCCCTTAGAGCTCAGGCCGACAGAGACGAACAGACTTCATACCACAGTTTAATAGAAAGAAAACTTGAAGAAGATAGAGGCCGATAGGATTATTAGTTACTGCTAAGATCAAATTGTTCGAGAGCTTTTTGGTCAGAATTATTCTGAAGTCTGAGCAGCTCAGCATAAATACCTTTGGTTTTAGCGAGCTCCTGCGGTGAACCGATTTCATCGACAGTACCATTTTTCAGTGTAACGATTGTATCAACACTAGAAATTGTGCTCAACCTATGAGCAATAATTATTGTTGTTCTATCTTTCATCAAAGTTTCAAGCGCCTTCTGTACTTCTATCTCCGATTTACTATCAAGGCTGCTCGTGGCTTCATCTAATATTAAAATCGGAGCATCTTTTAAAAGCGCTCGGGCGATGGCGATACGCTGCTTTTGCCCACCGCTGAGTTTGACACCGCGCTCACCAATTTCAGTCTTATATCCATTTTCCAACTTACTGATAAAAGAATGAGCATTTGCAGCCTTAGCAACTGCTTCGGCCTCAGCCTGACTAGCGCTCGGCTTGCCATAAATTATATTGTCAAGAATCGTTCCAGAGAAAAGCGCAGCATCTTGAAATACTACTCCGATATTTTGTCGCAAACTCGATTGGGAAACTGCATTAATATCTTTTCCATCAATTAAAACTGAACCATTACGCGGACGATATAATCCAAGCAAAAGACTGCTGACTGTCGTTTTTCCTTCTCCGCTTTCACCGACTAGTGCTGTTCGTTTACCAGCTTCGGCTACAAATGAAACATCACGTAGAACTTGTTCTTCCTGGTTGTAACTAAAGTCAACTCCAGAGAATTTTACAACTGCATTCTTAACTTCAAGTTTTTCCGCACGATCATTTTCTCCCTCGAATGGCACGGTAAGCACTTCAAAATAATCTTTACTATCGGCAATCGCTCGCTGAGTACGATCAACCAAGAAACTAATTGTGAAGATTGGAATACGAATATTATAAGCCAGCAATATTAATGTAACTGCTTGGCCGGTTGTGATTGAATTTTGTGCAGCTTGTACAAAAATCAACAGATACACAGCAAAGAAAATAACATTCAACGCAATTCTACGAAGTACATCACGTTTGTGCCAGAACTTTGATTGTGGTTTAACCAGCGCAATAACGTCAGTGATCGTTTTGTTATAAAATTTTACTTCGCTATCTTGCTGATCAAAACTTTTAACAACTTTTGATTGATTTACTACTTCGTTAAATCGTCCGAGCGCAATATCAAATTTTTTATTAATTTTTTTCTGATATCCCATCCAGACCTTTGAAGTTTTGGTGGTCAAGAAAAAATAAAGCGGATACAGCGCTGCGAGGAGTATTGCTACTGGCCAGGAAATGGTCGCAATGATAACAAGCGAGAAAATTGTACTGACAATAAATTGCAAAAAATTGTTGCTAAACATGTCTATGAAATTAGCTATTTCTGGAACCGAGCGATTCAACCGAGCGATTATTGTGCCTGTTAGTTCTCGGTCATAGTACGTTTGCGGCAACTTCATGAGGTGCGAATAGTAACGCGTACCAAGAATTCTGCGCAGACGCTCTGCCATGACGTCACCAATATAGCCACTGATATTGCTAAACATTGTCCCGCTGAGATCAAGCAAAAATAATAGTACTGCTAGCCACACAACAGTTTTTATCTGCCCGCTTGCGCCTGCTTTTATAACATCCACTGCACGACCAGTCAGTAACGGTTGTGCCATGCTCGTCAAGGCTAATAGAACACTGAACAGACCGATAACAGCGTAATATTTCCACAGCTCTCTTGTGCTAGTAACAATTCTCCATAAACTCTTCATTCTATCTATTGTACGCGTTAATTGCGGTCTCTACCAAAAGTAGAATTTATCATTTTGTTGAAGTTCTTTTTCCTTAACGTAACCCGACGGCAACTCAATCACGTATTTCGAACGTCCAGATCCATCTGAAAAACTTTTCGGATAAGTTTTTGGAGAAACTGATTGTTCGATGTGAGTTATTTTTTTCTCTGTATCCAGCCAAATAATATCGATACTAAAGTTCATATTTTTCATCCAAATACCGATTTCTTGCGGCTTTTCATATCTGAAGAGCATTCCACAGTTATCGCAAAGTGATTCGCGCCCACTGAGACCTTTAATTTTCTGTTTATCGGACTCAAGTTTTTCAAGTTTTATGATGTTATTCGACGTGTATGCATAGCCCAGGCTCAGAAAACCGAGAACCATAATCGTTATAAGAATAATTAATGCCAAGAATATTTTTGTATTTTTTTTCATAACCATAAGCATACAGCTAGTTGCATATAATATAAAAGTATGATATACACAAGACATGACTCAAACAATACATCCCTCTGAAGAAGCCATGCCAGTAAGCTTCATGCAAGACGTACGAGAGCAGTTCAGATTAAGCAAAAACCCAGAAACTCTTTTTCCGGATGCCATAGTTGAAACTTTGACTTTAGGTGTGAATGGCATTGATACAAAGTTTTATTGCATCAGCCCTCAAGGCGATGTAGATAGCACCAACACACTTAACACTGGGCTTTTAACCGACTTTGTAATGTATCCTGACCTTATTCAGGCAAGCCTCGATCGCAACGAGAGAGTGCTGGGTATGGATTTCAAGCACCGTGTCGGGGGCAGAAGAAACGTAAGTCGACATCATCATGACGCAAATATCGCTCTTTATGACTATTGTAAGGAAAATACGATTAAAGGAGAAGCCTACGGAAAAAACGGTAGCGGCTTCGTGCTTCACAAAATGCCCGATGAAGAAACTACAGGCAATAAGAAGCAGACACTAAGCGGTCACTCTAGAGGTACCGCTATATCTCCACTTCTTGCCAAAGAACTAGCCGATAGAGGCCTTATATCGCCCGATGATACTGTACTAGAACCAATTAATCCAGTTATCAGTGACCTCTCAAAAAGAGATTTACCATTTTTGGCAGGAACATTATTTAGACATGTTGTGGTCGATGTTGCGCCTCCATTGGCAAGAGAAGCTTTTGGTAACTTGCGTGAACTAAAGAGGGCATACGGTGAAGATGTTACTGATGAAGAAACTGCGAGAATCAGGAGCCCTGAGCTACTAACCAAAGTACGCCGGGCTGGCGCGCTTGTGCGGCACCTTGGCGGCAACCTCAGCTCTCCAACTACTATTGTCAAGCAGTCATTAGATTTTCTAGGTGGAATGTCCGAGGATGGAGTCACTTATATCGGTAATGTCACGGAATCTGAAACTGATGAAGATAGGCTTACATATCTCGGAGAATATATTAAACTAGCTAAAAAAGGTTATGACATACGAATGATTGTCGGTGCGAAGGATTCGCTGCTACCCGTATCCAACGAAACATTAGAAGAACTGATAAACGCTGGAGTCACAATTGCTATGACAAACGACGGACACAGTGAAATTATGCCCGATGCAAAAAAATACGCTAAAATATTTCATTTTGATGAAGAGAAAGACTATCCAACAGAAGAGGAAGTCCAGGAATTCAAGGAGAAGTTAGAAGAATCAAAAGATATCACCAATCGGCTAGGCCACAAAGTTGCGAACAAGCTTGCTTCTTTTGCTGTGGGTAGAATCAGAGAAAAATTCGACCTCAACGTATAATCATTGAACATCTTAATTTGTTTAAACCGTCAAATCTAATGGGCGTAAAATCCGCGGATTTCTGAGTCGGGTAGCCAATAAATTTGGGTACCCGCAGAATTAATAGCTTCTCTTACCTTTTTGTCTCCGAGTGAACCGCTGGTTGAAAATATCGTTGAAATACCTGCATTGACAAGAACCATAGGACCATCAGCAAATGGAAAGAAACTGTCGCTATATGCAAGAGCATTTTTGATATCATGACCAGAGTCTTTGGCACGCTTGACTGCAAGTTCAGCCGCACCAACGCGGTCTTGCTGTCCAACCCCATTGCCGAGCAACTGCCCGTCTTTGACGATAGTAATCGTGTTGCTATTGCTTGTACTTCCAATCGCCCAGCCGAAAACTATGTCTTGAGCTATTGTTTTCTCTGGGTCTGAATCAAGTTTTGAGAGATCGAGAAGATTATCATAATTCTGTTGTTGGAGCCTTCCGCCGCGCACATAACGAGTTCGTTGGGCTGTATCAAGACAGTTCTTATCAAGTGAATTAAGCGCAGGATTTACGAGTAATCTGCATTTACCCTTCTTGCGAGCCAGAATATCAATTGCTTCATCCGTGATACTTGGAGCAACAATTACATCAAGTAATCGACGTGATTCAGATTTATGATGAATAAGCAGCTCTGCGATCTTTTCATCGATTTCAAAGTTAACAAAGATAGAACCACCGAAAATTGCTCGCAAATCACCTTCTAACATTTTAGTTATTGCGTCTTTTGGAGATTCAGCCGCACCAACACCGCATGCGTTACCGTGCTTTCCACCAACAGCAATATTAGGAACTTCGGAAAAATTTGCATCGAACCCTGCGGCAAGGTGAGTCATTGTTTGTAGTAATCGATCAACATCACAATAATTGTTATAACTAAGCGCTGAACCAGCGATTTGTCCAAATCTATCGAGTGATAATGAGTCGTTCACTTGAGATGAGTAAATAGCTGAATTCTGCTGCCATCGGTTCTCACCGTATGCAGTATCTGCTATTTTTTTCGCGACAACACCAGTGTAATTACCTTGAGATATATATTTGGCTGACTGTAACACATAATTTGCTACGGTAGCCTCAGCGTCGGCTGCTAGTGCTCGTTTAAACTTTTCTTCTTCTGGCATATCAGCACGTAGCCAGTCAATCACTTGCTGACGTTGCTCGGCCCTTGAAAGTACAATCCGTCGACCTTTAGCAGCTGAGCGAAGCATACCAGGACCACCCATGTCAGTCTTTTCAATGACCGATTTTTCACTACTTCCATCGTGGGCAATCTCAGCTTCAAGCGCATACATGTCGACTGCTACTAAATCAATTCGTGGTATTCCAAGCTCTTTAAGTTCTGTATCGTCATTTTCATCAGCCAATAAACCAGCATGAATTTCGCGACTTAGCGTAACAACTTTGTGACCCAGTATTGCACCTCCGCCAACAAGCCCAGAAATATCCTCAACTTCAATCCCTGCGCTAGATATCTTCTCTGCAGTACCACCACTAGCCCAAATTTTAAAATCTAGCTCAACTAATTGACGAGCAAAATCTTCAATTCCGGTTTTATCATTCACACTTAATAAAGCATTTTTCACTTCAATCTCCTCCAATTTGTATTACTAGTGTAACGAAATCATTCCTGAACTGCTATATTTTGTAACTTTGGTGGTGATAGATAGTTTTTTTTGCTATAGTCAAAACTAGATAATAAGCGTAAGCAAAGAAGGACTCTTCCATGAAAACGGAAACATTTTTAAAAAATACTACACTAACAATATTTAGCATCCTGGCATCACTGATAATTATTCTCGGTTTTATCACGGTATCCACCAGTGCACAAGATGAAACAACAGTGGTCAAAGAGGCGGCACCTACAGAAGAGCCTGTTAGAGCTGAAAACTGTTTTGAGGATGGTAAGATAGTGCCATGTAAAAAAGAGTCAAAAACTGGCTTGTATATAGGTATCGGTGTCGGGGTAGTTGTTTTGATTAGCCTACTTGGTGCTGGTATTGTAATAATGAAAAAGCGTGGTGGTGGCAAGCCTAGCAAGAGTAGTCACAACAACCCAGATACCAACTTCATGAATGCACCGCTTCCTGGCAGTGTTGTTAGTCCAACTGGCACTCCTGGGCAACCAGCTTTTCCCCAGCAAAACATGCCAGCTATCAATCAACAACCAAACCCGAATAATCCAATGATACCACCAAGTTCTCCACCTATTTTTCCAACCGCTGCTCCTCCGATGGATCAGGCCAATTCAGTTGGTACACCACAAGCACCAGTACCAGATTTTTCCCAGCCTAATAATGCCATAGCATCACCCGCTGTTATGCCAACTCCGACACCTACCGTAAGCCACTCATTCTCAAATACTCCATATCAAGCCCCTATCGATGCAAGCGTCGTTCCGGCTCCAGTGCCACAGGCGCCTTCATACCTTGATCAAGTACCAGCTGCCTCAGCACCTGTTCATAGCCCTGTACAAGAAGCAGCGGCTCCACTGGAAGATGCCTTCGTTCCAGCTGTACAGATTCCTACACCAATGCAGGAATCTGCTATCCCGCACACTCCCCCACCAATTCAAGCCCCTGAAGAAAGTCTGATGCAAGCTCCAATTCCTGAAACTGCCCCGCAACAACCAGTTTTTCCAACATCTCCAACTGTTGAACTTCCGCCAGTACCGGTTGCACCTACCACACCACAGATGCCACCGATAGAACCTATGCAAGCTCAAGTTCCCGTTCAGCCCCCAATGCGGCAGCAACAAGACCCGGACAACCAATTGCCGCAGAGTCCTTTCCCTCCGCAATAATTTTCGCGGAAGCCTATCGGGTTTTGAAAAATATCAACTACAGCGAATCATTTATTTCTTATTTGCTTAAAGTCGATGCATCCTCTGCCTGTATCGAAGATAGTCTTGCACAAATCTCGTGATTGACCTAGCATATTTTCTTACTAAAGACGCGATTCTATCTTGTAGATGCGTGTTCCCTTAGGGACTTTTAAGCTAAACTCTGGCTGCGCAATTGGTTCAGGGCTACTGAGAAGTTCGTATATACCATCACGGCCAATCTCTATCTCTTTTGAGAAAACAATATTCTCAGGAATTTTTGATTGTTTTTCACTCTCAATAACAGAGCCACTATCTGACCCAGCAACCAACGCAATCTCTCTTCCACCAACCAGCTTAATAAAGAAACGAGCATCATCAGATTCAGATTCGATATAATCGTTAGTAACTTTCCACCTCCCATTAAGTGCCCACTTGTCGACTGCCAGGGTCCCACTACTAAAGATAAAGTCACTAGTGCCAGCTTCGAGTTTGCTCTCTCTGAAAGTGTCTTTACCTGAATCAGCATTCAAATAATAATCTACCGATAGTAATGGCTCATCACTAGCCAATACACCTGTCTGTCCATTATTAAGTGCTGGAAGTTTTATATTCTTATCTTTTTCTTTGATCAATGCTCGTATTACCTTTTCCGTCTGTGTAGTTCCCAGCGTACGGTCATTAAAGAATCGGACCGTCCCGCCGCTATCGGCTACAAATGAATTTACTGATTCTATCCCATAAGCATCTAGGTCTTTATAATCGTTATCAAGTTGCGTTGGAGCACTTACGCCCATACTATCTAGTACCTCCTGAATGTAATCTGGTCGGGCCTCAAAGACGAACTCAGGGCTATGGATTGTCACAAATTCTACATCATAGTCTTTGTATTTATCGTATATACCCTGATATTGCTGCAGTTGAGTTCTGCAGACATTGCAGCTACTACTCCAGAATGCAACAAGCACAATCTTGTTTTTTGACTGCTTAATTGTAATTGGATCACTATTGAGCCAAATACCTGTTGATGAAAACTCTGGTAATTTCTTCTTCTTATCGCCATCGATATTGAATAATGCTGTATTTTCTTTCGCATCAAAAGATTTTAGCAAACTATTGATGCCGAAATATCCAAGCATTATTGATAGAGCAAAGCCAGTCGACACTATTACCGCCATTGTTTGAGATTTTGGACGCCAACGATAAATTGGTTGTAAAAACATTTTTAATCTTTTATAAACAATAGCTTGATACACGCATTAATCCTTTAGATACTTTGCGTAGCGAGCTTTAACTTTTTCAATTTTTGGATCAATCACAATGGTACAGTATGGTGCACCTGGATTCTTTTGATAGTACGACTGGTGCTCTTCTTCGGCTTGGAAAAAATTCTTAAATGGTTCGATTGCGGTAATTATTGGCTTATCATATAGCTCACTTGCTACTGTTGACATACTTTTTTCTGCTTGCAGCTTCTGCTCATCACTATGATAGAAGATCACAGAACGATATTCTTCACCAAAATTCGCACCATCTTGATTGGGTGTGGTTGGGTTATGCATGGTCCAAAATATGTCGAGTAAGGCCTTAAAAGGGATAACATCATCATCAAACTGAACCTGTACAGCCTCAACATGACCACTATTATTGTAATGAATCTTGTCATAATTTGGATTATCATCCGCTCCACCAGCATAACCACTCATGACCGAGCTAATACCTTTTGTGTACCGAAATATTGCGTCCAAACACCAAAAACATCCGCCGCCAAAAGTCGCTGTCTGCTTTGCCATTTCTACCCCCTCTACAGTATCTAAACATTATAACACTGCCTACTATTTTTGATTCAACCATTTTTTGCTACAATATCAGTTGCGGTAGAACAGTACTGCTCTACTTTAAAAATATATTTCTAGTTAATGGGGTGTAGCCAAGCGGTAAGGCACCGGCTTTTGGTGCCGGTATGCGTAGGTTCGAATCCTTCCACCCCAGCCAAAGAAATTTAACAGAAATAGACCCGGTTCCATGACCTATCTTTTTCTTTCCTGAAGAATATTCAAACAGACCATCCGCCCTGGAGGAGCTGGACACATATCTAAAGACTGTGCTTCGTGATCATAAGCTAAATTATGACAGCTCTAAGATTGATATAATAACGGGTATAAGTAGGAGTATGTATGCTCGGTAGAGACATAAAACACATCACAACAGCTTTGGATGAGATTTTCGACGAAGAAATTGATGACATCCATCTGAAGAATGTATTTGCTGTATTGAGGAGCGAGAAGGGTGTCTCTCCACTTATTAGGGAAATTGGACACTTCTTTGCTCATAGGCAAAAAAACAAGGGAGACTCATTTGAGATTGCTTCAGAATTTGTAAACTCAATTATGGATGGTCTTGGTGAGGGGTCGCAAGGCTTTAAAAGCGATCATCTATACATTACGCCAAAACAGCTTATGAATGAGCTCTCGTCAGCACTTATATATCATGGCTTTGATCAGGAAAAAGTTAATGATATTGAGAAACATTGTGCCGAGATTTATTGTAGCCTAATAGGCCTTCTTAACGGTATAACCTTTGAAGTTGATCGAACTAATTTAAAACAATGCAGACTGGAGGAATCAACTTATAGTGACGGTAGATCAACATACAAATCTTTGGAGTTACAAATACATCTAATTGAGTACTCGCAAGGTGGTAACGCACTTGAATCACGAAATGGTAGATTGCATCTAAATATTTTTAGGCCTGTGGTGGCCGGCTTCATGATTGAGCCGGTAGCTGGAAGTTTAGAATTGCCAACAAGCGGATACCTCCATTTTACTTAGGTTTCAGACCACAACGCTCAGCCAAGTATTGTATCTAAATAGACACGATTTCGTTATGTGTGCTTTCAATGTGTTATAGATAATGCTCAGCAAACTCACAACCGACCATTTGGTCGGTTTTTTGTTAATATCCCCATTTGCTATCGTCATCTGAACGATCGTAGGTCTAGGACCTCATTTACCAGTATGTAGACCTTATATTTTTTTTATATTTAGTCTTCGTCAGATTAAATTTGTTCCAACTAGAAGATACCACTAAAGCTGCAATTACTTACTAGATTTGGATTTCGTCTAATAAAAGAACTAATGATTTTGTAGTTATCTATGTCAAACTCCAATGAGTTCTCTGTGGATGTCGTTACGTTGTCATCTTCTGCGTAGATAGTTTTAATAATTTTCCACTCATTTATTACTAATGCTTTATTATCGCTGATTTTAATGTATATAGGTCCAGGGTACTTCCAAGATTCTAAACGAGATTTTTCAAATGCCAACTCCATAGTTACATTACTTAATGCAGGTTCTATCTTGCCGATGCAAGCGCCGCTACATTTGCCAAGTTGGTACCGAAAACACGCGCCTTGTGTTTTCTCTAAACCGAGGAGTTTGGAGCAGAGGTTAAATGTATCTCTATGCCTTTCTAGTGCTTTTTTAGCACTAATTCTGTTGTCGTATACGCCATATATCTCATTAGTACTTTCGATTTCTTCTACTTTTCCATCAAAAAGCTTAATAGTATAGTACCCATCTGCGTCCACTTTTTTTTGTAGTATCGTTTGCTTTCGTTTTCGTCGCAATTTTCTATTATATATTGGCAATAATTCTTTGATTAATTTGCTTTCTAAAAGTAGAGCTTCTATTTCACTATCGGTATTCATAATTTCCAAAGAATGAGTGTTCATTGAAATCTTCATTTCTTTATTGAGTTCAGTTGATTGTGAGAAATGTGACAAAACTCGGTTTCTTAAGTTTATGCTCTTACCTACATAGATTGGTAAACCATCACTATCCTTAAAAATATATACTCCCGGGGTATTACCGACACCCTCTAGGAAAGAAGTGTCCAAGTTTGAGGGTAGAGATTTATACTCAAGTTGCAAATTGAGTTTTTCAACTACTACCTCATTGCCATACCTTCTAGTCAATATGTCTAAATATTCTTTTACCACCTTTGCGTCATCGAGAGCTCTATGCCTCGCATTAACTTTAATGTTATTTCGACTAATGATTTTTTCTAAACTATGTCCTTTTACATCTGATTCAATAGCGCGCGACAACTTTACTGAACATAGTAGCCTTGGTTTGAAGTCATAGCCTTGCATTTTCATTTGTCTTTTAACAAAAGAAAAATCAAATATAACATTGTGAGCCATAAAATAGGCATCTTCAAATATGTCGTTGATCCTCTCAGAAATGTCAGCAAAATATGGGGCACTCTTAACCATGAGGTTATCTATCCCAGTAATTCTGGTAATTTGCTGTGGTATATCTCTGCCGGGATTAACAAGCGTATGATACTCATCTATAACTACTCCATTATCAATTTTGATAATGCCAATCTCAGTAATAGAATTTCTCGCAGAGCTCATGCCAGTTGTTTCTATGTCTATAATTGAGATTGGTTTGTCTAGGAGCATGCCCGCCTTAATATGATACAAGTATTTTACTTCGTTGACTGATATTCTTTTGTTTTTGTTCCTAATATTATATCAATGAATGGTCGGTAAACGTAAACCAAAATTAATCATCTTTAACCAAATAAAAGAAATGTTTTCATAAAAAAATTTATAGTATTTTAATTAATAAATTTTGCTGAAAGCTTCAGCGGCAAGAGACCCAATCATACTTCCTCTTGCCAGCGCTTGATCTAAAATCAACTGATCGTAGGGTGTTTTTATTAATTGAGATTTGTGCCTACGTATAGCTTCAATTTTCTCCGACAAGGAACTGTCAATTATTTCTAATACCCCAATATTTTTAATATCTTGCCATACCTCATAACCGAAGACCGAGACTGAATCTCGAAAATAACTATCTCCTCTGCTAAGATCTTCAATACCCGCTATTGCCGATAAATTAGCGATTTTATGATCGGGATGCGGATCGTTCAAGTGCGGGACAAAGATAGACTCAGGCCTGGTAACAAGAAATATTGCAGCTAGATATTTTGCGATTGGGTGGATGTTATCAAAATCATGGTTGTTCGGATAACGAGCAAAAACTAGATTACCCTCAGAAACACCTAGCACTTCAGCAGCAGACTTAGCTTCTTCCTCTCTAATAGGACCAAGATCGTTAGGCTCTATCTCGCGGTTTCCTTGTTCTCCGGAAGTTAGATATACTATCCCTATTTCCCTGCCTTCTCTAACCATATTAACAATAGTTCCTCCAACGCCAATCACGTCATCATCGGGGTGAGGGGAAATCACTAGCGTGTCGATATTCTCAATCATCAGTCAGGCCACTTGATGACTTTTGGAGGTTTCTTTGTGTTTTGTATCTCCTTAGAGCATCCAATGCTATATCAACGTTAGATACATCAATCTTCGCTGGTTCATCACCGAAAGCTCCATATTCTATCGTGGCGCCGACACCTAGCATTTGTAACGCTCGAAGATGAAGACTCTTGCTAAGCCCAGACTCCTCATAGGTGCCGTAAACCGAAGCTGTTCTAGTCAACATGATACCCAAGTGCACAATGTCTAAGTCTGTGGCCAAGCCATTAAGTTTGTTAGCTCTATCTTTTGTATTTCTAGCATCATCATTTTGCCCAAAACCAAGTTTCCATTTTTCATTAGGAGCCAGGCCGGCTTCATGTGCAAGATAATTTCTCCTAGCACTTGTTTGTAGTATATTATTCGCTGATTGTGGTGAGAATATTGTTCCGTGGCCTTCTCTAGCTATTTGCAGCTTCACACCTAGTGAAACATCACACCCTCTACTAATTTCGTCCGTACCACCCACAGCACAATAAGCAGAGAGTCGTATAGCAGAAGTAGCCCCGACAAGAGGTAAAGTAGCTTCTTTTCTACGACGTTGTGCTTCGTTTAATAGTTGATAATATCGTGTTAATACATGTAATTCCGGGTACATGATGTAGTTGTCATTAGCCCAATCGAAATGCCCGTTGACAGCATCAACAGTTTGATCAATGTCAAAACCGTCTAGCATTGTCTGAAGATAACCTACTTCTATCTTAACTAAATCTGCATCATTCATGATTAATATTGGATCCGCTGTACCGCTCATATAATGTCTAAATGCAATAACATCATGCAAAATACCTTTAATGAAGCCGACTGATTGTGGTGCAGAGAATTCAGTAGAGAATGCTCTAACTGGTGCTTCTGGGTAGTCGTCCAAAAACTTGTTTAGATCTTTATGGGCGTGCATCTCCACTACAGGGGCCTCACTGTCATCTGGATAAGGATTATTCATAAATAAAATAATTTCCGTTGAATCCGGTATACCTGAAAATACGTACTGTTGAAGCGTATGATATAGGCCCGTTTCCTGATGGGCCGCTACTGCGATTCCTACACTAGCTCTACAGTTCTCAGCAACATCACCGCGATTCTGCAAGCCACTGGAAAAGTTTTTTATCATTCCAAAATATTCTGGCACTTGTTGTTCAAGTCTTCTAAAATAAGCAGCTGATTCGGCCGTGAAGAGTAAAGTTGCATTGGGGTCAGACTCAAGTTCATCACTAAAGGTAAGCCCATTCGCAACAAATTCATCCATCATACGATCCAAAGAACTTCTAGCTCCATCGCTAGCTTGGAATTTTGAGCCAATTTCACTAATAGTTAGAAAGCTTGGTGGATGTTCATAATATACTAAGGGGTCTATTTGAGATTCAATCATAATTTATTATGATTACATATATTAAATATAAAGTCAATAGAATATATACATACCTACAGGTATGGGTTGAAATTCTTATAGACAATTTAGTATAAAATATAAGTTTTTTACGATGTCGATTAATGGTTTTGGTGTATCAATATACTGCAATACACTTTAATATAAAGACTATGCTTCCAAAAATAAAAATTTCTATTCCGTTAATAAATACGATTAAAAATTATCAAAAGCCATGGCTGAGAAAAGATTTAATCGCAGGCGTAACCGTGGCTGCAGTGGCCGTGCCTCAAGCTATGGCATATTCACAGCTGGCTGGAGTACCGCTAATTACTGGACTCTACACTGCTCTAATCTCTATGTTAATATTCGCTATTTTCACAACATCGAGGCTAGCGATAGTTGGTCCGGACGCGGCTATGGCAGCCTTAACCGGTGCAGCTTTGCTACCACTAGCAACAACTGATCCAGCCGAGTATTTATCTTTGGTCTCACTCCTTGCCATTCTGATCGGGGCTGCCTGCCTTGTTGCCCTATACGCACGCCTAGGCTTCATTGCCGAGTTTATATCAAGACCGATATTGCTTGGCTATATGGCGGGACTTGCGCTAGCCGTAATTGTGTCACAAGCACCAAAACTATTCGGCCTTTCGCTACCATCGGCCAGTAGCGTTTACTCAACTGGATGGTATGTCGCGTCTAACGTTTCGAATTTTAGCTGGCCAACAATACTTCTTAGCTGCATATTAATCGCAGCAGCTATTCTGCTACAACGATATGTTAAAAAAATTCCTATGAGCTTGATTATATTAGTAGGTTCTATTCTAGCTTCTTACTTCTTCTCTTTCAGTTCTCACGATATAGCGATCGTAGGCACTGTGCCAACTGGATTACCAATTCCTCGCTTACCATCGTTTTCACTTGATAATCTACAGAACTTGGTAGTTCCTGCGCTGATGATATCTTTAGTAAGTTATGCAAATACCATAGCGACGACAAGGTCATTTGCATCACACCAAAAAGGAAGCATTGAAACAACGCAAGAATTCTTTGGTCTTGGTGTCTCAAACATTGGCTCTGGACTTTTCGGTGGTATGCCTGTGGCAGCAAGTGGAGCTAGAACAGCAGTAAATTTTTCAAGCAAAGCAGTCACCCAAGTTTCACAATTATTCGGAGCACTTGCCATTGGTATTGTTCTTCTCTTTTTAGCGCAGACTCTTAGCTACTTACCGCTAGCTGCACTAGCTGTCATCGTTATCATGGCAGTAAAAAGTTTATTTAATTATCGTGAACTTCGATCAATCCGCCATGCCTGGAGATCAGAGGCAGTCTTGGCTGTAATCACATTGCTTGGAGTAACTATACTAGGTATCTTCCAAGGATTGCTGCTTGCCGTTCTATTGGCATTTATGAACCTTGTACGTAAGAACACAACACCTAAATATGCAATTCTAGGTATCGCCGAGAATGGTGCAATTCGTGACATGAATCGCCCACCGAAAACTAAAGAAATTCCCGGATTAATTATATTCAGGTTTGATGCGCCATTGAATTTTGTTAATTCTATATTCTTTAGAGATGCTGTTTACAGGCTAATAGATGAAGCGAAGTCGCCCGTTTCATGGTTCTTATGGGACGCAGAAACTATTACAGCACTCGATTCTACTTCAGGTCAGATGTTGCTGGAGTTGATCAAAGATATAGAGTCTAAAAATATAGTATTCGCTGTTTCGCGATTAAAAGGACCGATGAGAGAAACTATTAGAAATAGCCATAGGCTTTTTGATGCACTTGAGGCGGCTCCACATTTTTCACGATTAGGCGATGCAATCGATGCATTCCACGAATCAGAGAAATAGAATATTATTTTTTATCTTTGTTTTTTATTTCTTCCTAAAATATAAATCGCCACAATGGCTAGCAGCTCAATGACTAATGCTCTGAAACCAGGCTCGGTAAACCCGTCAATGACTAAACTAATCGAACGGGTTATCGCAATAGTAAAGAGAAGAACAATACTTGCGCTCCCCCAACTCTTTTTATCGGTAACTACGAAAGCTGAAATAAAAATTCCGAGAGCCAGAACAACACCACCGAAATCACTTTTGAGAGAGTTGATTCCATGTAGAGAGTTTTGCGAGACAGCATAAAAACTCTGAGCTGATTCTGGCGCAAACATCCACATAAGCCATAGCCATAAAAGAATTCCCCCTACACTGAGTAAGAAAACTTTTGATACGAGAATTGGAATTTGCTTCATATTTTTTATCTACTACAGCCTCCCAAACCAGGATAGTATTTGGATTACAATTATTACAAAATTCGTAGTTAGCCCAATAATGGGGATGAGTCTATTGAGCTTTAGCTGTTTCTTAGATATTAATCGCATAGCAGCAATCTGAACGATAGAGAATATTACTAGCAGTGCAAAACTAGTTATTTTTGCTAATGTAACTAGTGGGAGAGCTAGCGCACACACTGCAATCACGATGACAGCTATTGTCGTGGCGTATGTAGGTGTGTAAGTCCTGCTTGAAATCCTTGCAAGGGGCGGAGGTAACCATCCTTCTCTTGCTAAGCCATATAATACTCGCGAACTCATTATTATTTGAGCTAGAATGCCATTTGTTACTGCGAACAGACCAATAATCGTTATTACTGGTATAGTACTGCCAGAAGCTGCCTGGAATACGCTAGCAAGCGGTGCACTACTATTTGCTAGCTCTTGGGAAGATAGAACGGACAAAGCCGCAACTGCTATGCCCACGTACAAGACTGTAGCACCGAACAAGGCTACTAACATGCCTTTTCGTAAACTCTTCTTTGGCTCTTTTACCTCTTCAGCGATATTAACCATATCTTCGAACCCAATGAATGCGTAAAACGCTAAAAACCCACCAAGGAGTATTGCCGTCGGATCATTGCCCTGGATAGCACCAACACTACGGTGTAATGACGACACAACGTCTCCGTTAACTCCCGCAAAAGCTATAATAAGCAGTAGGCCGCTGGCTTCGATTATTGTCAATCCTACTGCTAACACTGCCGACTCTTGTATGCCTCTAAAAGCGACCAAAGACAGCAGACTAAGCATGACCAATATCACTACTTGGCTTGGTACTACCCCGCCAAAAGCAGTTGGAGATATAAGTTGCTGAAAATATCTGTCGAAACCATGCAACATCACCGATGCAGAGACAACACCAGTGAAGGCTAATGACAGGCCTATTATAGTGCTAAATAACTTCGAGCTAAAAGCTCTCTCTGTGTAAACTGCTGCTCCGGCGCTTACTGGGTATTTTTTAGCAAATGAACTGTAGGTGATTGCTGTAAAAGTTGCGGCAAATCCTGCGATTAAGAATGACCACAACAACCCATCACCCGCAACTGCTGCGACCTCACCTACCAAGACATAAATTCCAGCACCTAATATATTGCCAAGTCCGTAAAGACTAAACATTTTCCAAGTTACTGATCGTTTAAGTGTTGCCATCTTGTGTCCTTTAAATCATAATCCGAATAGGATTCTAAACAGCTCAAGTTGATTATTACTACCACCGAATCTGGTTTATATATACTATAAGCTTCAGAGCTTTTTTTTAAAATATAATAATTGCTTAATATTAAATTTTTAATAACAAATTATTATTGCTTCAGTGGGGTACTGGTAAGTTGAATAATACTACCACCTTCGTCTTTATTGGGGCTAATCGTAACGCCAACGGTTCGAGCTTGTGACGCATTTCTTGTCTGAATCATTGATATTTCACCACTTTGGTGAGTACTTACAGCCTCATATCCATTAGTTTCTGATAATTCATTCTTATAGAAATCAAAAACCTTACTATTGCTATCCTTTGACAAAAAACCTACAGAAAATATTTCTCCTTCTCCTGAAGAATTAAAGCTACTCGTAGTTTGTAATTTTGCTTTTGGATATAGCGGAATAAATTTTGGAAAATTATCTGGAAGTTTGTTGTCACCAGAACTAAAAGTTGACTTACCATCCTTGCCTTTAATCTTTACCTCACCACCATTCTTTTTAATATCGATGTCAGCTCCTGTAGTTTCTTCGAAAACCTTTTCAGCCAACTTTGTACCAGCTCTCTTAAAAATTAACCCTGCAACTATGGAGCCGAGGATACTTAGAACAATCAAGACACCTACAACAATACCAATAATAATTAGAATTTTTTTATTCTTTTTCTTCTTATCGGCTTCGCTTATTTCGACATTCGCACTATTTTCTGGTTCCTGCTTATCCGCCACTTTCGCCCCTTTCCATTATGTGTAGATTACATACAGTTATTTTTGGACTTTGATGAGCTCGAAACCACCGATAAGAGGTAATGGTTTCATTGCCCCACCAAGTGCATTTATGACACCCATGACAAACAGTACAAAAACAAAAATATTTCCAAGTGGGAGTATCAAAAACCATCCGATGAACGGAATAATTGACCCAACTGTATTGATTGCCATCACTGCGATCAACAATAGTAGACCCTGATTGGCGTGGTACATAGCAAATTCACTTTTCGGATTGGTGACCATTGGAATAAAAAATAGTATTCCGAGATAGCTAAGTGCCGAGATTGCTTTCAGCTCATCTATATTTTCACTAGTTTTTTTCTGCACTGAACTGCTTGTATCTACAACTTCGTCTTTTTTTGAAGTAGTTGCTTTAGTAGTTTTTTCGTTTTCTTTTGGCTCTGCCATAGAATCTCCTTACTTATGCATTATCTATATCTGTAATGTAGACCAGGTTGTAATTTTTTGCAAACTGAAAAATAAGAACATAGACACTAATTAAGATAATTAAAAATACATTGGTTTTAGGCAACGGATGTACGAATGTATACAACAGATGATATTAGAATAGAACAAAAAAGATCTTTAAAGCGAAGCTTTGTCTGAGTTAGTTTTTCTTATCTTCTTTGAGCTTCTTTTTGATTGCTCGTTTTCTTGCGGCGCCATGCCAGTTCTTATGTTTTGCCATCGTGATTTCCTATAATTACGTTCCTACTATGATACCACAAATTTAAAGAATACATTAGTGAGCTTATAAGCTACACTATCTTTATAGTAAATCAACGGAGCAGATATGAAAAAACAAGACAAACAGAACAAACCAAAAACAAATTCTACCATTACGAAAACCAATCTAGCAACTGCATTTCTAGCCGCTTTTCTAATCGCTTTTCCTATCGGTTATATTTATGGACAATCAGATAGAGACAACAGCTCCTCTGAAATTGAAATGAGTTCAATGAATGCAGACAGTAATGAGCATGTCGCGATGAAGCATGAGGATTTCACACTATCAGAAAACGATATTACCCCAGAGCTCAATAACTTAATCGTTAGTCGTGATAAAAAATCAGGCTGGAATGTTAGTTTTAATACTAAAAATTTTAATTTTGCACCAGAAAATGCAAGTGAAGATCACGTTGACGGAGAAGGGCACGCTCACCTTTATGTTGATGGGAAAAAGGTTAATCGACTATATAGTAATAATTACTATATAGAAGACTTAGAACCTGGTGGACATACCATCCGAGTGTCGCTTAACACTAACGACCATCGGGAGTTTCATTTGCCGAATGGTGACGCTATAGAGCAAACTGTCGAAATTATACAAAAATAATTTAGGTAGTAGCTTTTACTAGCTCTTCAGCTAATACTGAAAAACCTTCCTCCAACTCGTTTTCAGGACGTGCAAAATTGATCCTCAAACATTGATGGGCATGCCTCCAACTATCTACATCTTGTCCAGCAAAGAAATACTCTCCAGGCACAACAATAACACCGCGTTTTTTCAATCGATCATAAAGCTGTTTGCTGGTTATCTTTATTCCATCGACCCATAGCCAAAAGAAATATGAACCGTTATAGCTATGTACTCTCCAAGAAATTTCATCTGGAAGTGCACTGTGTAGCAAGTCCCAAGCAAAGCCAGCCCGCTTTTTATAAAATGGTACAATTATGTCATCTCGAATCGAATCAAGTTGATTGGTTTTAAACAAATCAGCTACCAAATATTGTCCAACACTTGGTGAGCTTAAATTAATTTTTGCATTGATACTTTGTATATACTTCATTAACGTTTCTGGACCTATAAAGAAACCAACTCGGGCGGTTGGTAGGCCAATCTTAGATAAACTAAATGATAAAATAGTATTACCATCTAAATCTGGGAGATGAGCAGACTCTTCGATTACGCCAGGGAAAGGCAGACCGTATGCATTATCAATAATCAAAGGTATATTATTGGCTCGCGCTAATTCTTGAAGTTTCTTAACCTCTGCATCTGATATAACATTGCCGCTAGGGTTTGTGGGACGAGATATACAGATAGCCGCAGTATCCTTTGTGATTTTTAGTGCACCGAAGTCAACGGAATACTTAAACTCATGCTGACCAATCATATTTATTTTTGGCCGACACGAGACGAACATTTCATCTGATAATCCTTGATCGGTATAGCCGATATACTCAGGTACTAGCGGAAGTAAGATATGTTTATTTCGATCACCTTTTTTACCGGCCAACATGTTAAATAGCATGAAAAAACCAGCTTGCGAGCCAGGTGAAGTTGCCAGGTTATCGCTTGTGATTTCCCATTTATATTTATCATTGAAGTAGCGACAGACTTCATCTAGGAACTGTTTATTACCAGCTGGTGTGTCATAGTTCCCAAGTGCTGGCTGAGAAGTACTTGTGTCTTTCAAAATAGCAGTAAGTCTATCAGCATATACTTGTGAGAGTTCGGGAATAATTGCTGGATTTCCACCGCCCAACATAGCCCGAGGTGGAGATTCGTTAATTGCTTGGCCAAGATCATCCATCAATTCTAAAATACCCGAATGTTTAGCTAATCGCTCGCCTACATCACTAAGTTCGTACCTGCGGTTGTCATTAATCATGAACCTATTATACCAAGGTAATGATTGTTTACTAGAACTCTTGTATGCTTCACTTTAATTTAAACAATTGACAATCAAGCAATATAAATTCAGGCTGCAACCTGAATTACCTTACCTCCAAGGCTCTCTGAGAAATAGCTATCATGTGAGATGTAAATAATAGCGCCGTGATACTGGTTGAGCGCTTCATCTAGCTCTTCGATGCTTGGCAGGTCCAAGTGGTTTGTTGGTTCGTCAAGAATCAAAATATTAGGATCACCAGCCAACATATTCATTAACTGGAATCTAGCTTTTTGGCCACCACTGAACTTGCTCATTGGTTTGTCGCCATCAGTCATTGGATTGAATAAATAATCACCCATCAACTGCTTTATCTTTTGAGCAGTAATCGGAATGTCCTTCTCGTCGTGAACAGCCTCAATTGCTTCTGCCATGGTCAGTTTCATGTGTTTACTATCAAGCTCCTGCTCGTAAACACCAACACGAGCCGATTTATCAACATCAATCTCTCCATTCACAATGATTGATTCCGGTTTTTGAGACATACTCTTTAAGATTATGTGTCGGGCTAATGTAGTTTTGCCAACCCCGTTGCGACCACGTAGCTCTAGTCGATCACCTTCACGCAACTGGAAGCTAATCGGCTGAAACAGGGTGTCTTCTGCATACGTCAATTCGATGTCTTTGGCTTCAACGAGTAACAAGCTCGAGCGAGAAGGTTTTGATTTAGTGGTAATGCGGATATTTCGAGTTTTCAACTCTTCATAGCTTTCCGATACCTTCTTGTTGATATTTTTAACTGAGTCTTTATCGATCCAAAAGCTTGGTTTATCAGTGTTCTCAAGCTTGTCTAGCTCAGCTGAAGCCTTGCGCTCAAGTGATTTAAAACGATGTATCGTACCTGGATTACGAGCTTTTTCTTTCAATCGACGAAAACGAACCACATCTGACTGAAGATTTTTTATTCGAGATTGAACTACTGTGTACTGGTTAATCTCGGCAGTAATAGTATTTGCATTAATCCGCAAATAATCATCATAATTACCCTTAAAGATGTCTGCCTTACCATCACGTATTTCAATAATGCGAGTGACGTACTTCAAAACGTCACGGTCATGAGTGATTACTACCACAGCCTCGTCAGTTTGCTTGAGCCAATCGATAAAAGAATTTTTGGCAACGTAGTCCATGTGGTTAGTTGGCTCATCGATTAATGCTAGATCAGCATTAGCGCGTTGGACTTTTACAAGCTCAACCATTCGTTTTTGACCGCCACTCAATGCCTTAATTAGGCCGTGTGCCTTGTCGGCTCCTACTTGGTACTGCTCTAGCGCTGTTTCTATTTCGCCTTCAACTTCAAAGTATCCAAGCTGTGTGAAGCGTTCTAGCGCATCGCTATAGGCATGCAGCTTCGTAGAGTTTTCGCCCATATGCTCTGGATAAGTGTCGAGAATATGTTTTAGTTTAGAAAACTCTGGTAGGTCACTAACGATATAGTCGATGACTTTTTTATCCTCATGATCATGATGCTCCTGGCGACTGGCGACTATGCTTGTGTTCTTCTTGGTTTGGATAACGCCATCGAACTCTTTATCGGTGCCAGCAATCATATTCAGTAATGTCGACTTACCAGTTCCATTACGACCAATCAATCCTATCTTCTGACCTTCCTCGATAGAGAACTCTAAATCTTTATAAAGCGTGGTATCACCAAAAGTCTTGTCGCGAATGTTTACCTCTAATAGCATAGGTAGACAAGCATAACAGATATTTGACCATTAAACATAGAGTCCTGAATTAAAGTGTTATATATTGGTCGATTTTTTTAACCGAATGGTCAGGGAGCACTGAGATTATAATAAGCTCGTAGTAACACATCCAAGAGCCTGTCCCGGATTAGCCAGCTAGACACAGCCGCACCCTTTAATCCTAAATAATATCTTTGGTCTTAGCCTAGTAAATCAGAAATATTTCAACTAAACTAAAACTATCAGAATCAGGATGTAAAAATGTCAGACATAATATTAGTAATTTTATTTTCATTAATCGGCGGATTATTCTCACTTGTGGGCGGTATACTGCTCTTATCTAGTAAAAAAAATGCCAAAAAATTAGCTGCCTACGCTACGCCTTTTGCTGCCGGCGCACTACTCTCAGCAGCTTTTGTTGACTTGCTTGGAGAAGTTTCGCACAACGGGGATATTGAAGTTGCACTTAATTTTACGATGGTTGGAATACTAGTATTCTTTTTTCTTGAACGTTTCCTACGATGGTTTCATCACCACCATGACGATGAAGATGGACAGCGCCACGATCACAATCATGCGGACACCAATCTACCGCTTGTCATTATTGGCGACACTGTCCACAACTTTATTGATGGCATAGCCATAGCTGCAAGTTTCTTAATTAGCCCTTCAACAGGCATGGTCACTACTCTAGCTGTTGCTGCACATGAGATTCCTCAGGAGATCGGTGACTTTGGCCTAATGCTACACAAAGGATTGTCTCGAAAGAAAGTGTTGTGGGTTAACGTCACTAGCTCATTAGCAACTGTTGTAGCTGCGGTTACATTTTATCTTTTTGGTCAGGGTCTTAATATTCCTATTGATCCAATTCTTGGACTGGTAGCTGGATTTTTTATCTATGTAGCCGTTAGTGATATAATACCGACGATTCATCAAACAAAGAACAACAAAATTGCCGCTAAACAAAGTATGCTTTTACTGGCTGGCGTAATAGTCGTGACTGCGGCTACCAAACTACTTCACGGCATTGTACAGTGACCGACACACCTAGGTATATTAAAAAGTATTTTGTAATCGTATCTATTATCGCTTTTATTCTTGGGTTAGTCCTATATTTTACGCCAAGCACACTGCTTAATTTATTCATGGACACACCTATGTCTAATAAAAATTTATATTTTCCACGTTTTATCGGTACAACTTTATTTGCTTTTGGTTACTTGAATTACTGGGCGTCTTCGCAAAACCTAACAATTATAAGGAATGTTGCAATAGTAAATATTATGTCATTACTACCGGCGACACTACTTAGTTTTAGCGCTTATTTTTTCCCAATGATAGATCGAAATAGATGGCTTTTATGTCTCGAGCATACCTTAATCTTACTTGGTTTCACGGCTACTATGTACCTTCTCAAACAAGATTAAGCTGGAACCGTTTTAATCAGCGAACTATTTCTCAACAGTTAACTGACGAATTAAAATTATCAACAAATTACATACCTCAACTATCGAAAACAAGCTTTAGTCAGCTAAAAAATCTTTCAATAATCGATGCACCTCAGCAACTGAATCCATCCGCATTTGTGCTTGGGTTGCCTCCTTGCCAACCTTAATAGTAAAGCTACCAGCAGGTAGCGATCTAAACATATCCTCATCAGTGTAATCATCTCCAATAGAAAAAATAAAATCGTATTTTGAGTTCTCTAAGATTGCTGATATCGCGTTTCCTTTGTTTATCTCTGCAGGCTTGATTTCAATAATTTTGTTACCACGATTGATACTTAAATTAGTACCTTCCGAAAGATGCTCAAGCTCGGCGATCAATGAGTTGATACGGACATAAGCAAGTTCATGCTGAACATTACGAAAATGCCATACAACTGCAAAATCTTTTCGCTCAACAATCGACCCCGGTGTTCGTTCATGGTACTTTTCCAGTAGCGTGATAATTTCCGGCCGCCAATCAGTGCCATCGAACTTTGCTCGCGTCCAATTGCTGGATATTCGATTCCAGCCACCATGCTCTGCGATGAGGTCGATATCGAGATTTTTAAACCATTGCTCTAAAGCCGAACGAGGGCGTCCACTAACTATGACTAGTTTATTCTTCTTATCAGCTGACAAGTTAACGAGAATATCAATTAGTCTTTTTGATGGTCGAGCTTTATCGCTGTCAGGACTGTTTACAAAACTCCGCAATGTTCCGTCGTAATCAAGTAACAACAATCGTTTATTCGATTTTTTATACTGCTCTTTCAGACTTTCTCTATGTTCTTTATTTAGAGAAGCCTTAACTTCAACGACTAATTTCTTAGTTAAACTGAGTTGATCGAGAAAATCTTTAGCCCAGACTTGGACGGTATAATTAGATATACGACGTTGCATCTTCTGGATTCGATTATTTTGCTCATTAATAGGCATCTCGAGTGCATCAAGCATTGCGCGTGCTAACATATCTCGATTGCTTGGATTTATTAGCAAGGCTTCAGGGAGTTCAGACGCCGCACCGGCTAATTCACTTAATATCAGCACGCCTGAACGGTCACTTCTACTAGCAACATATTCTTTGGCAACCAAGTTCATGCCATCCCGTAATGGCGTCACAAGCATAATATCAGCTTGTTTGTATAACTCAACGAGTTCATCAAAAGGCATTGACTGACGCAAGTAAGTAATTGGCGACCAATCAACGGTTGAATACGTGCCGTTAATCCTCCCGATTTTCCGCTCGATAATATTTCGCAGTTTAATGTAGTCGCCCACCGTTTCCCGTGACGGAACCGCCAACAAGACTAGGCTAACTTTCTGATGATAGCCTGGGTTGTGTTTGAGAAAATAACCGAATGCATCAAGTCGTTCAGGAATGCCTTTTGAATAATCAGCTCGATCAACTGAGAGTATCAACTTTCTTCCTCTAGTTTTTTTAGGTTTTATCTTGCTAGCAGTGCCAGCAAATTTCTCGTAATCAATTCCGATCGGAAAGACATCACTTACAACAGTTCGCCGCTCATCGGGCAGTGAAATCTGACCTTCTCGATTTTCTAAGCCAAGTTTCCTCAAACAACTACTGAGGAAATGATGAACATAATCGTAGGTATGAAATCCAACTAAATCAGCACCCAGTAAACCATTTAGTAAAGCTTCACGTTCAGGTAAAACTCGGAAAATTTCATAGGAAGGAAATGGCGTATGGAGGAAAAATCCAATACGACCAGAGTGCTCCTGGTCGCGAATCAATCCAGGCAAAAGCATCAACTGATAATCGTGTACCCAGATTGTATCATCAGGATCAGCTGCCGACTTCAATGTTTCTGCAAAAAGCTGGTTAATCTGGTTATACGCCTCCCAGAAAATCTGACGATTAATTATTCGTTCAGTAAAATAATGAAGCAATGGCCATAGTGTTGAATTGCAATAACCTTCATAGAAATTTTCAATTTGTGTGTCGTTAAGAAAAACTGGCAAGCAATTCAGTTCGGCTAATTTTTTTATTATTTCTTGTTCTTCATCAGCTGTTAGCTCATCGCTACTGATACCCGGCCAACCAACCCACTGCATTTCTTGCGATTTGCTGACGCTCGCGAGTCCCGTTGCTAAGCCTCCAGAGCTTGGTTCGTA
>JBGAVT010000007.1:0-48711 GCA_044227985.1 Saccharimonadales bacterium (SeqCode) | reverse complement strand
ATTATCGAATTAATAGTCTTTTTGTCAAATAAGAGCCATCCTATTGCATGGTCTAGTATGTCGTGCGTATAAACATTGGCATCAAGAGAGAATAAGCTTGCTCGATGTGTCGCCAACTCTACAATCTGTTGTTGAGAGCTAAATCGTCCGCCAGAAAAAAAATCGACTTTAATAAGCGGCTGTAGCAAACTAAAGTTATCTTTAAAAATAGCTGGTGATGGAAGTATTAGAGACTTACTGTCCGAATGAGCTTTAAAAGATGCCCCGAGCTTCTCAAGCAGCTCATAGCCATGCTCTACTTGTTTGATATTATGTAGCTCGTGAAAGCGGCGAGCATGCTGATCATCGTCCGATTCACTAGGATCGCCAGAAAAATCAACTTGAAGCGAGCCGTTTTTGAGCACGGTATAAAGAACATTTGAGACACCATCGTTTCGATCAAGACTAGATGCTAAAATTTTCGACATAAGAAACGTTTATTTATCCTCGAGCACTTCAACTGCGGGAAGTTTATGCCCGGCAAGCAGCTCAAGACTGGCTCCACCACCTGTTGACACATGTGTAAACTTATCGGCAAGCCCGAGTGAATTAACCACGTCAGCAGTGTCACCACCACCAACGACTGAACGAGCATCAGAAGCTGAAATTGCTTTTGCAACCATTTGTGACCCTTTTGCGAATACAGGATTTTCATAATAGCCAAGCGGACCATTCCAAATTATTGTTCTAGCTTGTGAAATCAGCTCTAAGACTTCAGCAATACTTTCATCTCCGAAATCTAATATCAAATCATCTTGTTCAACATCCTTTAAACTTACATCCCGACGGTTTTTATCATCCAGGCTCTTGCCGACAGCAACCTGGCTAGTAGGCAATACAAATGCAACATTATTGTCTTTTGCGAGATCTAACATTTCATTTGCTTTTAGTAATTCTTCTTCATCATATACACTCTTTCCCACATCATATCCCTGGGCAACCAAAAGCGTGTTTGCCATAACACCGGCCACGACGATTCTGTCGGTTTTTTCAATAAAATTTTCCAGTAGTGGAAGCTTCGTTTCCAGTTTTGATCCACCTGTGATTGCAAGAACTGGTTTTTCAGGATTATCTATAGCAGCAAGCAACGACGTTACTTCCTCTTCAAGCAACAAACCAGCCACACTCGGTAAAAACTTAGCAATACCAGTGATCGATGCATCATTTCGGTGAGCTACCGCAAAGCCATCTACTACAAAGATATCTCCATTCTGAGCCAACAACTCAGCAAGCTCAGGATTGCCAGATTTTTCTCGTTCATCAAAACGAGTGTTTTCTAGCAGTACGATCTTAGATTTAGATTTTTGAACTATACTTTTCAGATCTTCATCAAATTTATTACCGACAAACTCTACCGTTTCACCTAACACTTCGGTGGCCTTTTCAGCAACTTTCTTCATGCTTAATTCTTCAGTGAATCCAGTTTTTGGACGACCACGATGACTCAGTAAAACCAATTTACTTGCGCCGGCACCCAACAAGCTATCAATCGTTGGCTTACTCTTAAAAATGCGGAAGTTGTCAGTAACTTCACCCCGATCATCACCAGGCACATTCCAGTCGACTCTTACGATGACTTGCTTCCCAGTTACATCAATATCACGAACCGTCTTTTTATTGAAAATCACTACAGAATTCTCCTTACTTTTATCGTATCAGTACTGCCCACTTGGCCTGGGTACATACCGCTAGTGATTACAACAATATCGTTTTTGTTAAGAATCTTGTATTTTCGTAACCACGCAGTGATCTTCTCGCCGGACTCGCTGTCAATTTCACGTAAGAATGTTTTTCCACCGTATACAAGTGCCAACTGTTGAGCCACCATAGGTCTTGAGGTCACCATGATAATCGGTACATTTGGTCGAAGCGTGGCAATGCTACGAGCAGTATTACCGCTAGTTGTTTCCGTCACGATTGCGACCGCGTTGACCTGCCTAGCTAGAGCCATAACAGCAGCACTAATTCCTGACTGTATGGAATGATTTTCATTATCATCGAAAACACCTCGAACTGGCGAGTTTTCTTCAGTGTAGAGAATAATACGCTTCATAAACAATACTGATTCAATGGGATACTCACCACTAGCTGTTTCGTCGCTCAACATCACACAATCAGCACCGACGATGACTGCAGTTGCCACATCGCTGACTTCTGCTCTAGTTGGTTCTGGATTATTAGTCATGCTGCCAAGCATCTGAGTTGCTACGATACTGATTTTGCCGTACTTCAAGCAAAGTCCAATAATCTTTCTCTGGGTTATCGGAACACTTTCAGGTTCAGTCTCAACCGCCAAATCGCCTCGTGCAACCATAACACCATCTGATGCTCGAACAATGCCTGATAAATTCTCAGATGCACTTTTAGTTTCAACCTTAGCAATTATTTTTACCTCAGGGTCTAAGTCATCGAGAAAATGGCGTAGTCGCAAGACATCATCACCAGTTTGCACAAAGCTAAGAGCAACATAATCGGCACCATGCTGAACTGCAAAACGGATATCTTTACGATCTTTCTCGGTGATAATATCACCCCTCATATCGGTATCGGGCACGTTAATACCTTTTCTAGTCGTTAGGACACCTGAGTTGCCAAGCTTTATGGTAACTTTCTTCGGTTCTACTTTTGTGATTACTGAGCGGATACGACCATCACTAATCATCAACCGTTCACCAACCTTTACCTTGCTGCTCAAATCATGAAGTGTTGGCACAACGTGCTCACTCTCCTTACCCTCAAACTCAAGAACTAGCTTTTCATCTTTCTCGACTGTTCTCGGTTTATTAAGAATCCCAATTTGAAACTGTGGTCCGTGTGTGTCAGCTATCACCGAAACCGGCTTAGCAAGATCCACACTTGCCTTACGAACCCACTCTATTTGGCGAGCAGTATCTTCATACTGTGCATGCGAGAAATTGAAACGGAAACCATTAACACCACTCTCTATTAGTTCTTTGACTTGATCGAAACTATTAGTCGATGGTCCAATAGTTGCAATCATCTTGGTTCGTTTGAAATTTTTGATTTGTGAGCTTTTCATATATCTAGCTTACGTGCAAAGACAGTAAACGTCTAGGATTTTATAACATTTTTTGCTACTATTAAGTGCGCATTGTAATCCGTAATGCATACGGTCCCATCGTCTAGTGGTTAGGACATCAGGTTTTCATCCTGAAAACAGGGGTTCGACTCCCCTTGGGATCACCATAAGAGACTCTTCAGATTTTGAAGGGTCTTTTTTATTGGGCTTGTATCTGTAAATAGGACTTATATTTTCGGTTCCAAAAATGCGTTTTTTACTATCAAAGAATACTCCCTCTGGGAAGACTAGTTTTTGGAACCTTTGCCTCTGTTCGAGGTCAGCGTTTTTCCAGTATTTACTCGGATTAGCCATATAGGTCATTGCATAATCAATCTCGCTTTCTTTGAGCTTCTGGCTTGCGATTAATTCCTCAAGCAAGACTTCTTTCCTGTCACGCTCTTCGTCAACTGCCTGTACAATATCGTCTTTCTCATCAACGGTCATAGCGTCACTAGATGCCCATTTTCGTAGTGCGTTCTTCCTCTCGCTATCGAGGGTTGATATATCCGCCCTGAGGTCGCTAATGCGCCTGTTGATGCCCTCGTATTGCCTCAGGGCGACTCGTTTCAATATCTCTTTATAGAGCTTCATAATTTCTGATGAAGGGGCTATCTCTTTCAGTGTTCGGATAAATAGCTCGTTTGCTTCACCCGCCTTTATCGAGGGTACTATTCCTTTACACTCAACCCTAGTGCAGTGATACCTTGGTGACTGAGACTTTTTGCCGCCAGTGGTAGGAGCTGAATAGTAGAACGGCTTCTTGCAATTGTTGCATAGCATAAAACCCTTACCTAGAGGGTAGAGTGGATTGCTCTTATCGCTTTTCCGCTTCTTTTGGGCAGCGGGAGTTGTCCCTAGTCGGCGCTGTATGATATTGAACGTCTCCACACTAATAAGAGCATCGTTTAGGTGCTTGCCCGCAAACATCTCGTAGTTGGTTGTCTTATTGCATATATATCCAGCATTGGCAGCCTCAGTTAGCATGTGCTTGATGCCATTTTCTTCTGGGTGTTTTCCATGTTTATTCTTTAGTCCAAGCTCCTTTGCACGATGAACGAGTCCGACTTGATGCAGTTCGCCTCGTGCGTATGTTTCTAGTAGTTCCTGCACGAGACGAGAGGAGTCGTCCCTGACTAAGTAGCTTCTCATTTTTCTAGCATTAACACGCTCTTTTTTGATACTCCAGCCCAGAGGTGCTTGCGATTGCCACCAGCCAGCACTGGCTACGGCTTTCATATTATCCGTAGTGGAGGTGGATTTGTTGTTATTATCCAAAGCCCCTGACGCAACCTGTACCGATTCAAGAAACTCACCAACAGCGCTGTCATCTATACTAGGCTCCGTAGCAGAGCGAATACCAATGTTTAATGGCTTCAAGACAGACTTTATTTCGGAATAATAGCTTATCGTGTCCCTCGATGCTCTACGCATATTGTAAACAACAAGATAGCCTATCTTGCCCCTGTTTCTTTTGCAATACGAGAGAAGCTCTTTGAGCTCCTTTCGTCGATTAACTGTCTTGCCCGATATACCAGCATCACCGAACCATTTGATAATCTTCAAGCCTTCGGTATCGGCAAATGACTGGATTTTGTTGCGCTGAACCTCTGGGCTAGCACCAAAAGTCTGTTCTTTTGTTGAAACTCGAAAATAAGCAACCGCAGTGTCAGGCCTGGTAATTAGCTGTTTAGCTTTTTCTCTAAGTAGCCTTTCTGGAACCCTTGGAGCTTGTTTTTCTATATCACTACTCATATACCTATTATAATTTAGGAACCATTATTAACCAAAAATGGTTCTGCTATGGACTGTAGGGTGGCAATCATGGCTTCAATTTCGTCATCTGTCATATTCTCTGACTTCTTGCCAAGTATCTTACGTGCCTCTTTTACGCTGATTACAAGATTTGGTTGCATCTCTAACTCCCGGCAGGAACCAGCATTGAGATTCTTGAAATCAAAAAAAGCCGACCACAAGAAAACAGCACTGATTGCTGTCTGCCAGTAGCGCTGAACGCTACCGCCGCTCACGCATTTGGCTCACGGCTTTCTTGGTCGGCTTGTCCCAGATGTAAATTATTGGAATCGCCTATGACATCGAGGTCTATGGCTTCATCCTATTGCAAAGGGGGGTTAAACTGTTAAATGTACTAAAACTAGTTTAGCGTGTAGGCTTGCAATTATCAAGATACATTTTCTTGTAAACTCTCGTCAACTCTCGACGCTTCACGGGGATATAATGATATATATGCAGTATTTTATCCAACAAAAAATCTCCTCTCTGGCAGATAACTACGTAGGGACAGGGAATTCGTCCGACCCTCACTTTGAATTGGACGGCGTCACTTATTAAAATACGACTATGTGTGGGATGAAGATATAACTAAGAATTACTAATTCTAGTAAGTTCTGGTAATTATGTTTAACGGAAGTTAACTTCAGTCTATACTTGATGCATGGGCTTTTTTTCTAAACTATTCAACGAAGACAACGACCAACCGGAAGTCAAAATAAGCATCACTAGTTCGACGGACGATGTGCCAGAGCGTAAGAAAGTAACTTTCAGTGACAACGACCCCGACTTGATGGATGACATTAACTCGCACGATACGGCTGCCCCGAACAAGAGCCTGCCTTTTGGCGATACCTGTCCGTACTGTGGGGTGATTTTTGACAAACCAGTAAAGCGCAAAAAGACTTGTTCGGATTGCGGAAAAACGATGTACGTCAGAACCACACAGGAGCTATATCCTTCAAGCACGCTCACCGAAGAGCAGCTTAATCATGCCGAATTCTACATGACTATGAAAAACGTGATATTTGTTACGATGGATGACTACAAAAAAGTAGAATCAATGCTGAAAAAGAAGTGGAATATGGCAAAAATAAATACCTACGATGTCTTGTGGTCACTCAGCATGACCGATAGCCTTTACCAAAGGCATATCGATAAGACTTACGATAGAAAACGAGTTATGACAGAGGTGCTCAATAGACATACATGGGTCGGTATCGCAGCTGCCACTTATCAGGCGAATCGTGGTCACGACCCATCTGGCTATCTTGAGGGTGCTCACAATAGCCAAATCCAGCAAGCAAAGCTCGATGACTACATTAAAGGATTAACAGTGAAGTCCTATAGCTGCTGTGATGCATGTATGAAGTTCGATGACAAAACCTTCAGCATTGATTTTCTTGAAAAAACACCAGTGCTGCCAGTTAAGACCTGTACACGCCCATTTAGCGATAAATCTAAGTTTACCTTTTGTACTTGTTCGTACCAAAGCTATTACGAGTGGGAATAGCCGCACACAAAAAGGGGTTGTGAATTATAAGCTCCGTGCTTTATTTAGCTTTAACTGACACACGTTTCAACATAGCTGATTAGTAGGCTAGTGCTGTATTTTGCTATACATTAGGCTACCAATACCTTGCTAAATACCATGTCATGCCTAGGGTAATCTTTAGCTTGTAATAGCGCATCGTTGTAAATAGCTAGCTGTTCGAGACTACGGTGTCGAGTAAAGTTCCTGACCATGAACAAATCACCAGGAAATTCCTCGATGAGCTTAGTGACGTAGAAGTGTCTGAGGCCGTGTACATTGCGGTCAATGCCTAGTTTGTTAAATAGATGTGTGACGGAGGCTCGAAGGCCTCTGGTGGTCAGAGGTGCACCTCTGGAGTGGTTATTGCTGATACTGAAGAAGACAAAACCACTAGATACTTGATAGGTGTCGCAGTACATCTTCAATGCCTGCGCTACATCCGGGTTGAGGTGTATCGGCTCTTTATCGTCACGGCCTTTACCATGAATGAATATCCTACCCCCGACGAAGTCGATGTCCTCAAACTCCAAACGAACCAGCTCAATCTGGCGAAGTCCGTGATATGTCAGTAGTAGCAACATAGCCGTCAGGCGAATAGTCGCAGGCGTACGATATTGGTTCAGGCTAACCCACTCCCTCAGTAGCTGTATGTCATTGTCATCGAGACCGCTACGTTTGTGCTTATTACTTTGCTGAAAGCCCTTAACACCGACGGTAATGTCTCTGGGAATATGACCACGACGATATAGCTCCCTGATAAAAATGCGAGCAACGGTCAGTTTCTTATTCTTGGACGACACCTTGATGGTAGTATCAGAGGCCAGCTGACGTTTATATAGAATAAAGGTGTCTTCGGTGATACCGTTTGCCAGTAAGAAGTTTAGAAAATCCGACATTCTCCGGCCATAGTCAATAAGCGTGTCGGCGCTCACATCCATATGCGTCAACAGCCAGTTAAAGGTGTGCGTGATGGGTTCTGCTATTTCGCCAGGGGCGAGTAGTGTGGTTTGGCTCATGATTCATCTTCCGATAATAACGGTTGCTGTACCGGTTCATCTTCTTCGCCCAAGAGCTCTTTGTACTGTTCATAGTATACGAAGAATCGGTCATCTGGGTAACTGTCTGGGCTAACAAAACCGTCACGATCATACATGTATTTGGTTTGCTGGCGTCCGTAATCGTGTCCTGAAAAACGGTTATCAATTAGCTTGCCCGACCTCTTGGCGATTGCGCCTTTGGCGGTATGCTCATCGATCGCAAATGATGGTATCTCTTTTGGTCGTTTCTTCAAGTCACCGGTGGCTTTCGACCAGAGGTAGTCAACCTCAACCCCTAGAGGCTGCTCCCACCATTTTGTAGCTCTCGCCATTCGAGCTACCAGGAAGAAAATATGGTCGGTTTCATCGACTTTGCCAGCCATCTGATACACGACAAAAGCTCGCAGCACCACTGATTCATCAAAAATATCCTCAGCCGCCATGATATATAGCTGCTTTGCAACAATTCGTGCACCAGACTTGTGATGGGTTATGATGACATGCGCCCAGTAAATGGAGTCCTCTACGTTACCGAGTTTTATGTACTTACGAAGTGCCGATACTGTTTCGTAATAATCATACTGTCCGAGTTTTGGTTGCTGATACGTCATAAATGGATTCGCCCCTGTTAAATTGGTCTATACCGTAACGATAGCAGGGGCGAGCTGCATGTAAAGGGTTTTTAGCATAATTGGCTTGAATCGTCTATGCGAGCTTTTCCATTCAAAATAGATAGATTGTTAGGGTGAGTATATTGCACGCAGTGACGGCATTGTAGTGAAGCTAGGGTAGCGAAAAGGAGTCCCATAGTGAGACTCCTTAATTGTGATAGTTCAGTTTCTTTTAATCGTTCAAATGAGCTATAGCATAGTCGGCTTCGGCAGCGGTAAACTGTCCACCGTGCTCCGAAACTAGTTGGTCACGAACTGCCGCTGGCGACAGATGCATATCATTCTGGTATGTTTTAGCCTGAGCGAGGGCATTTGCATTCCAGTCTGCTTTCACGTTATCAATAGCATACTGAGCTGCCTCTGCTGTAAACTGGCCGCCGTACTCAGAAGTTAGCTGGCCATAAAGGCCTTTCTTAGAGAGATGCATTGTATTGGCATAAGAATCAGACTGGCTAAGCGCAGACTTATATTCAGCTGGTACGTCAGGTTTCTTTTCTTCTTTCACTGGTGTTGGTTCAGCTTTTTTGTCTTCCGTTTTAGTAGACGTATCGGCCGTTGAATCGTTGTCGGTTGTGTTATTAGAGCCGTCACCACTAGCTGCGCTGGCTGCAACACCGATGAATATAAGTGCAATTATGACAGTCAGTATCTTGTGACGCACGAACCAGTTTTTCTTCTTATCTTTGTCAGCCATTTCGATAATCTCCTCGCTTGGCATTAGTTATTGTCATCAGCTATCCAAATAAAAAGGACAGCCACGCTAGACTGTCTAGGACTCACAACAGGGTTGAACCTATTGCTTTTTTACGTAGCTGCCCATTATATGGTTCAACTACGCCACTAATGTGGGTTGCTCTGTTGTAAATCCTAGACGTAATTCATTGTACAACAATAGACTCATAATTTACAGGGGTGTAGGTAAAATGAATTACGGAGCGAAACTGCCGATGTTACTAATGGGGGACTCTATCTGGATGTTCAGTATGGGTCACTTGCGCTATCGACCGTTCTATAGAATAGTAGTATAATTGCAACATCACCGAAGGAGGCGAATCATGGCTGATACAAAGAGGATTTTTGTAGCATTTGCAAAGGAAGATGAACGAATTAGAGATTTAGTGAAAGGCCAGAGCCTGCACGTCGATACACCGTTTGAATACGTTGATATGTCCGTAAAGGAACCTTACGATAGCGGCTGGAAGGATAAGGTGAGGGCAAGAATACGCAGCTCTCATGGCGTCATTGCGCTAATTAGTAAAAACTCACCCGCAGCAGATGGCGAACTATGGGAAATTCAATGTGCCATCGAAGAAGGTAAACCACTGCTTGGCCTATGGATTTACAAAGAAGACCGCACGGTACTTTCGGCCATGTCTGGGCAGAAGGTAATCGTTTGGACTTGGGATGGTATCGCTAACTTTATTGATTCACTCTAGCTCCCTATGAACGATAAACTTGAAATATACAAAATGGCCGCCGAAATGGCCGAACGTGTATCAGCCCGACGAATGCTGGCAAACGGCTTCTTCCTGACGCTCAACACCACTTTGGCGAGTGTCATCGCTTTTATGTATGACAAACTTGCAGATGACAAGCGTGCGATGCTGATATTTATGTCCGCCACCGGTTTCGTAATTGCAGTAACCTGGTTCTTCTCAATACGGTCGTACAAACGGCTGAACAGAGCGAAGTTCCAGGTAATCAACGAGATGGAAAAAGACTTGCCGTATCAGAATTTTACTGATGAGTGGAAACTCCTAAAACGTCAGACTGCCGATGACTTAGAGCTGAAAGGCCTTCGGAAAAGATGGCTCAAATTCAAAGACCGTTATACCGACCTAACCAACATCGAGGGAGTAGTACCTCTATTGTTCGGATTGATTTATATCTTCGTATTCTTCGGTGCGATATTCAAAGTTATAATAAAGTGATGGATGATAAAAATTATATTCGAGAACTTGCCCAGCAGATACGGGCAAAAGTTAACCAAACCGACCTTCCTAATAGGGGACTCGATGAATTATTCGACAGCTACGCTGTACTTGCACTAGCCAAGGGTAGCAATGTGACAAACGAGGACGTACATAACGCATGGTCTGCGTGGGCTACTAAATACGCACCAGACAGTGAGTCGCTAGTGCCGTATGATGAGCTATCGGAAAAAGTGCAACAAGATGACACTCGGTTTACTGCAGCAATCAAGACTGTAGCAAAGTCTATTGAAAGGGCGTAAAGCTATGAGCCACATAATTGATTTATATAAATTCACCCGTGAGATAGATCGGTATACAAAAGAGAACGACCAATTTCCGAAGACGGGTGATTTTATCCAGTTGTATGCTAAGAAATGGCACAACGGCAACAGGCGGTATACAACTGAAATCTCTGATACGGCCCAGAGTAGTGAGTATAGCCTAGTCCGAGTAGAGCATGGCTACTACTACCTGACTTTGCGTGGATACAATATCGTCAAAGGCAAGCCATTTTTTCGCCCAGGACTAATTTCCCTGTTAATCAATGAGCTGAATCATCCTTTAGCATTATTTATGTCCTTGCTCGCACTCATAGTGTCTTTTCTAGTAGCAGTTTACAAGTGACGATCGCAGGCTCCCTACTTCAAACATATCTGTGATTTAGAAAGCTGAATAAGTAATCAGCGAGCCGCAATAGAGTATTGGCGTCTAATTTTTGGCGATAGGTCCCCTGCATACAGCTGAAGCAAGTTTTCAAGCATTCGATAACAGTTTTGATATGATAAGTATATGTCGAAGCAAATGAACAGCACAAAGCGTACTCCTTCTAACACAGTCCACATGCTTGTCGACACATGCGTATGGCTTGATCTTGCAAAGCAGCCTGATGGTGGAAAAGTTGTCTCCATACTCAAACAGCTATCGGAGCAAGGCAAGATAGACATCTTAGTCCCAGCAATCATAATTACCGAGTTTGAAAGAAACCGAGATAGAGTCCAAGCTGCAATGACAAAGAGCGTAAGCTCAAAGTTCAGCGAGGTTCGTAAGGCAATTAGTGAGCATGGACGAGGTGAAAACAAACGAAAAGTCCTCGACGAGATAGATAATTTCACACATCAAGTACCGCTCGTAAATCAGTTAGCAGCTCAGTCCTTCGACGCAATTCTGATACTATTAAAATCTGCTACGATAATTTCTCCTACGGCGAAAATGAAAGAGACTGTCATAGAGAATGCATTAACTAAACGAGCACCATTTCATCGGGAAAAGAATAGCGTCGCAGATGCACTCTTAGTTGAAATGTATAGCGAGATAGTTAAGTCGGCTGTACCGCAGGACAATTATTGCTTCATAACTCATAATACGAAAGACTTCTCCGATATTGACGGCGACCTCCGACAACCTCATGTAGATTTTTCGGATTATTTTACCTCTTCAAGTTCTCGGTATTTCACATCCCTTCAAACCGCTCTATTAGCATATTTACCAGACGAGATGACAGAGCTTAGTCTTGAACTTGATTTCAATGAAGAGCCAAGAGCATTAAGCGAAGTGCTTCCTTACCTTAATAAACTACAAGAACAGATTTGGTATAACAGGCATAAAAATCGTGAGCACCGCATTGATGCAGGTGAGATCGAAATAGTTAAAAAATACCAGCCAGGGAATGCCCATTCAACGATAGTTCAAGATATTTGGCAAGGAGCACAGGAAGCGGCATTCAGGGTCGAGGAAGACTATGGGTTAGATCAACTTGGACCTTGGGACGATTTTGAATGGGGTATGCTCAACGGAAAGCTATCAGCTATAAGGTGGATGCTTGGAGAAGATTGGGAGACGACCCTTGATACATAGTAGCAATATGAACCCTGTCGGTATTTGTTAATTTTGTCCTGATAAATTCTACTGCGGAGGCAAGTAGGATATTTGCCAGCGATTGATATTTCTGGTGTCGGTTACTGTGTATGCTGGGTACCATTCTTTGCGAGTGTCTTTTTTGTATTTTGGCTTCAGATCGTCACGTATTTCAATTAATGTGTTCTGACCATTACGATGCTTGGTCGCTGTCTTTATCGCCGCATTAAGATTCTTACGAAGACCTTTAGAGGATACGGTTTGATCAGGAATGCGTTGAACAAGTCGATTCTCATCATCAAGTAGTAGCCACATCTCTTCGCCGCTGGCGTGGATAAAATATGCAGGCTTTGATTTCTTATAACTTCCCATAAAGGGCTTCTCTTGGCGAAAACGTTCTACTTCGAACTTCCAGTAGCCAAAGGTTCGTTGGGGATTGTCTGGATAGACAAGATCTTTCACAAACTCCTCAAATTCTTCTCTACACCCTCGTTTTACCATTCCTGGGTAGCCGACTATGACGTCTGTGCATATCGGATATCTTTTGAAATTCTCACAGAGCCTATCAGCCGTGAAGCTGACAAGCTCTATAAGCGTTTCAAATCCTTCCTGCATCTCTTCCTGGGTTGGTTCGTAGCCAATGTGAGCAATCTTATTCCGAAGCTCGAGGATTTTATATCGCCATTTACGAACAACCGTACCTTTCTTGAGGCTTGACCATTCACCGCCTAAACGCTCACTATATAAATCACTCTCAATTCGCTTGAAGGTCGTGTCACTCGTCTCATCTTTCAGTAAGTCATAGGCATCTTTTGGCAATACCCCTTCTTCCCACAGAAGCATAAGTAGCAGCTCATCAAGCATTGTTTCTGCTGCCACTCCCAGTAAGAGGCTAGCTACTATAGAATTACCTTTGTTATAGGCAATAAACGCTTCACGACGTATGTTGTAGAACTGATCGAGTGTGTTATCGAGATATGTACTGGAGGTAAAAGCAATATCATTAAGTAGCTCAGTAGAGATTGACGTCTCGACAGTGCTACCTGTTTTAGGCGGATGCACTATCAACATACCTGTTTGGAGCGATGCTCTCTCGTTGATCGACTGACCTTTATCATCAATATCTTCTGCGGAGTATGGGATGAATGGTACTGTATTCTGTCGAGTTGCAAGCTCCACTGTGTGTTGAGTAACGATATGATAAGCCTTCAAAAAACGTCGAATTGAAGCTATGGCGTCATTAAATAAATCAGATAACATCTCTTCTGAAAGTGGTTTTCGAGCTGTGATACAGCCAACTTGCACTACGGTTATCTTGCCGTCGGAAAGAGGTGGTGATACGGAAGTGCCATCAGCCTGTGGAGTTTGGTTTTCACAGTAGGTGTTCATTACTGCAAATGCTTCACTTATGCCAGGCTCGCTAACCGGTGATGATACTTGGCAAAACATAATTCTTCTGCTGAAACGCTTACTGACACCATCACTATCCTTGAAGTGAATTGCATCGGTAATCTCACCGTCATCGATCTCAACCAATGGAAAGTTGATGCCATCCTGGATATCAATCGACTCGGGCAATGGTATAAAGAAATCTATGGTTTGTAGTTTATTCATCTTATTTCCTATTATACCCTGTAGAGTTATATGGAAGGTGATCGTCACTCGTTTACATGAGCCGTGGCACATGGCAGGGCCTTGGTGTTATAATTGTAATCAAAGCTGAACAGCAGCTATGCACATCACACAACTAGAATCCTTGCGTAGCAGTAGGGTACGCTGAATTAAATCTCATATCCCTTAGTGCATCAACCCAACGCAACAGCTCACCAGATATAAGGTTCCAGTTCGTAAGTAAACGGTTCACCATTAAAACAGCTCACTTTAGTAGTGGGCTTTTTTAATGGTGGAATTTCTCGACCCAACGTAGGAAGCAAAAAACCCACCGAAATGGTGGGCATTTAGCTTGGTCGGGGATAGAGGACTCGAACCTCCGACCTCACGGTCCCAAACCGCGCGCGCTAGCCAACTGCGCCAATCCCCGAAACACTTGCTACATTATAGACTATTTTTGAATATTTTCTAGCATGTACGGCTCTTAAAGTCTTCGAGAAACAAATTTAGCTTAGTATTACAGGTAATCAGCCGAAAGCATTAGAGTTTACTCCCAAGCATAAAGCAGGTATGATTAGATAATGAATATAGATTTAGGAAGTAAAGCTGCACGAATGGCAATAATTGGTGGTGTTTTCTTTATACTGCTAGTTATTATCAGCTTCTTCGTAACTAGAGCTATAAGCGATGAACCAGTCAGCTGGACGGGAATTATAGTGTTCAGCTTATTAGTGTCTGGGCTTGGAGCTAGTTGGTTATTCCGAAATATTCGTGAATAGCTTCTAGCTAAAAACTATCGTTAAACTACAAAATCATTTGTTTTTACTAGCAACTACTCTACTTTTTGGGAAACGGAACCCAAAAGTACTGCCTTTGCCCTCTCGACTCTCAAAAATGATACTTCCACCTTGGGCTATAATAACCTTCTTTGCCATATATAATCCAAGTCCAGTCCCGTCCGGCCGAGCCTCTCTGGCATTTTCAGCCCGGAAAAATTTAGTAAACAATTGATGCTGCTCAAACTTCGGTACACCTATCCCATTGTCGGTTACGGTTAACTCTATATAGTTATTAGTCTCCGACAGCTCAATAACAACCTTTCCTTTTTTTGGAGTATAGTAAAGTGCATTATCTATAAAGTTCATGACTACTTGTGAAACTTTTGTTTTATCCAACGTTAACTGTGGCAGATTAGTTGGTTTCTTATATTCTAATTTTATATCTTTCGTTTCTGCGGATCGGTTCAACTGCCCGACTTCTTCGCTAATAATTTTTGCAAAATCAACCGTGGTCTCGTTTAGGACAAACTTACCAGTCGATATCCTGCTCACATTCAATAGATCGGATATCAGATATACCATCCTCTGTGTAGCAGTGAATGCTTCGCCAACGAATTTTTGTTGCATCTTAGTAATTTCACCAGCATCGCCTTCTGATAGCATCGAAAGATATCCTTTAATCGTCGTTAATGGTGTTCGCAATTGATGGCTCGCCATGCTAACAAATTCATCTTTGGCTTCATCGAGATGTCGTAGTTTTTCATTCGATTTTTCTAACTTAGATGTGGCTCGTTTAACTTCTGCCTGTAGAGTTTTGTTGAATTCTGCAATCTGATTAACATACCTAGCATTTTGAATTGCTACTGATAGTTGCTTAGAGGCGATTTCGAGTACTTTTATATCTTGCGCTGTATAGCTATTACCACCGCGCTTACCCGTCAACAGTAGATATCCAGTGATACTTTCTTGTTCGCCTAGTCGTAAAACAATATCTAGGTCATGTTTTTTCATCAATCGGTAGTTTTTAGTTGTGACATCCAGCTCATCCTTCATAGTCAACAGCTGTCGATTGAACTTACCAAGCGAGATGAAGTTGGGCATTGATCTGCCCTTAACATTGACACTACTTGCCTTAAGAATTTCACTTTGTGTCTCGTCCAGTACAATTAAGCTTGCACTAATAGCTTTAAGTGTATTGGAAAACAGTACCAAGCTATTATGGAGCAAATTTGTAAAATCTTTCTGCTCTGATAGCTCCTTACCAAGGGCATTCAAGAATCTCTCTGTATCGTAATAATCTCGGAAGAAAATACTACGCGTAAGCTTATCAAAAGTAGTCTTTAAAGGTGAAAAAATCAGCCCCAGAGAAACGGCTAGCAATATATATACTAACTCTTGTGACAATGTTGGCTTAGTGTTTATAAAAAGAAATCTATTAGCAATACTGAATGCAATAAAAGCAAAAATCAGACCTACGACCATAATAGACATTGCATATGCTAAAGAACGAGCTATGATGATTTTGAAATCTAAGAAGCCCTGTCGAACAATGCTATAAAACAAAACAATTGTAAAAATATACGGTGAATAATAACCGAGAGCAATGTAGGTATCCTGCTTTGTGAGAGATGGGACTATAACAATAATGGTGATTGCTAAAGTTGCTGTAAGTAGTAAGCCAAAAAGTATAGTTTTTGCCTGCTGTTTTACTATTTTAGTAACATTTTTACTTCGTGTAACCGACAACAGTGTCACGCTCGATTCAATTGCTACCAGCAAAAAAACAATAGCAATAATAAACGAAAGTGGACCGTACATATACGCTTCTTGGTTTAAAGCGTTGACTGTATACGAACCCGAGACAAATGTGAACAATGACAGGAAAGCAACTGATGCAGAAAAAATAGTTACTAAGCTTGACACCTTAGTTTCGTTTAATTGTAAAGGGAAAACTCTTGTTATACGATAAAGCATAACAATAGTAAGCGACCCGAAGAAAAACCCTAGTTTATTAGACCAATTTAATACAAGGACCCTATCACTTATAGATTGGAAAAAAGCAGGCTCACTGACTGAAAAATCTAGTATTATATTAGTGAAGGTCCAAATTATCAATAACGATGTAAAAAATAGAAAATAACGACTAACTTTAGAATTTCTCTTATAATATAATCCAACCGACATAACCAATTGGATTATCGACAGAAATCCGAGAAGTATGTATGTCATGTCACAATTGTACACTAAGATGCTTAAGCCTAGCTGGTTATAGTAAATTATTTATTAACTCGGATCAACCGACAATTGTTCAATCTTTCCTTCATCGTTAAATCTCAGTAGTGGTACATTCATTTCTCCAACATACATCGATCTTTCGTTACCCTCAATTCCATGTTCAAAGACATACAGGTTGTGCTCTGAGGCAGGTATCAAAACAGCTTCATACTCTGTGTCAAACTCATCTTTACCGGGGATAGGTAGATGGAAACTTCTGCCACCCAAAGGTCTACTCTCCACGCCTATACCTCCTAACGACCTCACTGCTTTTTGGTTGAGATAAGCAAACACTCTTTCTGAACCTTCGATTTGTGTCATAAGAAACGTAGCCTTATAGCTCGCTGCTCCATAAATTATCTGCATTGCTTCGTCAGCTCTTTTGGTCTCTAGGTTAGTTGCAACGTTGGTGGAATTAGCGAGGTTATCTATTTCATGAAAGCCTCGTATACCAGTGATGCTCATGTGCTCTTTTCCAAGTGCATGCACTCTATCATCAACAGGCTCAATACCAGACAACTTCATGTTAGGATCATCAGCATCGCCTCTAGCGCTAACCAGACGTTTTACATGCGCAATCTTCCCCAAAGAAAGATCTATTGTATATAGATGAGTGGTTCTTTCTTCATGGTCGGCCATACCGGCAAAAAAATCATAGTCTTCACCGCCTTCTTCGTTGAATTTTCTTTCTTCGTACGTACGACCAAAATCGCCGAGCTCACTGTCGTGTGGCACAACAAAAACCACTATCCCTGTCTGGCCAGCATCAAGTAAATTAGAGACTACATGATCTTCAATCGAATCGAGTCGATCGTCATCAAGTTTGTAAGACTCAGCAGTTGGCGTATGACCAGATAATAGGTATTCTGGTTGGGACTCTATTACTTCTCCGTCTAAAGCCATTATACTTCTCCTTTTTTATGTCCGATTAAAACTCTTTGTATTCGATTCTCGAAGTATTGAAAAAACTTCTAGTAAGTTCTGTTGCATCTTCAACAGAAAATTCTTTACAGGTATAAATGTCAACACTGAAGAAAAGCAAAGGCTGCTCCCATGCGTAAAAATGAGCACCAGAGGTTTCCCAATGGATCCAGCCTGCCCAACCAAATTTATCAGAGCAATGAGTGACAGGTTCAATTAATGTAACCATACCAATATGGTCAGAGAGTTGAGTTAAATAGTTCTTTATATCAGTATCTGAAATTATTTTTTGAGGATAGCCCTCGATCACTAGTCGTTGTCTGTATATATTTGGAGCTAAATCTTTCATTTTTATATCATACTCAATTCGTTTAATTTATACAAAATTACATAGCAACTATTATAGATGAGACTACCATAAAACTTCTTTTTTGTACATCAACAATTTTTGTACTATAGTAAATACATGACTAAAGTAGCAATTATCGAAGATGACATCGCAATTGTACAGATGTATCGTATGAAGTTTACAGGGCTTGACTATAAGGTCGTTACGGCTGGCAACGGCGAAGATGGTCTAGTGCTTATAGAGAAAGAAAGACCTGATATTATATTGCTTGATTTGATGATGCCGATAATGAATGGCGACACCATGCTCCGCAAACTTCGCGAAACTGAGTGGGGAAAAGAGATAAAAGTAATAGTTCTCACGAATATGGGTGAGAATGAAATGCCTACCATTATTGGTGACTCTAACGTTGTTGATTATATTGTTAAAGCTGACATGACCCCTAAGCAAGTGGCTGAAAAAGTACGAACTGCTCTTTCAGAATAGTCTGTTGTAATCATGGAGCTACTCTTCCTTTATGAAAAACATCTAGTTGGTGATATTTGGGAGTTTTATTTTCAAAAACCCGCTGGTTTTAGTTTTGATGCCGGTGATTACATTGAAATGAGTATAAAGGACGTCGGCAGCCACTGGGTTTCAATGTCGAGTAGTCCACACGAAACAGACATTCGATATACAGTTAAAATCTCAGCAGATAATCCTAGCAAATTTAAAATGGCACTCCAGCAATTATCAGAAAGCGATACTGTATTGAGTTCACCGGCTATTGGAAATTTCAATATTCCAAGAAATCCGGAACCAGTCCTGCTGATTGCTGCTGGAATTGGTATTACGCCATATCGTTCGATGCTTCTTGACCTCGTCCAGAGCAACAGAAAAGATCAGTTACAACAAACCACTCTCGTTTACGGTGCAAAAAAGAATCAGTTGATTTATAAATCAGAACTTGAACAAATAAACTTTAAACTCATTGCTCAAGAAAAGAGAATTACTTATGAAGATATTGCCTTAGCAGTAGATGACATCAGCGAACAGCATATCTATCTAGCTGGACCTGAAGAGTTCTGTGTCGATCTATACAAACAACTATTCGAGTTGGGCCATCCAAAACACAAACTTCGCCTAAGTTACTTCCCTGGCTATCCTGGCCCTTGGAACGAATAAGTTATCCACAGACCAATAGATAATTTAACATAATCTTTTTGACAAAAAATGCGTGACTTGTGATACTTTGATAGAAGCAAGAGGTTTCAAACAAACATATCAAAAAAATGAGGAGGGGTTTATGCGTAATTTCGCATTAAACGCACGTTTCGCGGTGGCGAATCAGTGGGTGTTAGCAATATTAGTTAGTTTAGGAATGGTGTTCTCGCTATCAGTTGGGGCATCAGCAGCGACATACACATGGACGGGGGCATCAAATGCAAATAAAAACTTTAGTAACGATGCAAACTGGCAAGGTGGCACGGCGCCAACTGCAAACGGAAATCACGATCTAGTTTTTGATAAAGCAAACTATACTGGGAATCAAACCCCCAACAATGATCTGACTAGTGCAAAATTTAATTCAATCGCATACACAGGAGAATATGGTAAAGATGTTTCAATTGGCGGCAATGCAATTGATGTCGCGACAGTCGATTCAAAGTCAAGTAGCCTAACTTTCACATCTGACCTCGATATATCCACAGCACTAACTCTAACCAATAGTGGATCAAATTATGGCAGTATAAATTTGGATGGGGAATTAAGCCTAGCCCAGGGCATGGCTATGACAAATGGAGTCAATACATATATAAGCGGTGGCATCATTGGCTCAGGAGACATTGTGATGTCAGATGGATTTACCGTGATTAAAGGAGATACAACCTTCAGCGGAAATGTAGTTCTTAACGGAAATTCTATCCTGCAAGTAGAGGAAACAAACGTACTTGGAGATGCCACTGGGATAACTACTATTAATGGTTCCAGTATTATTCGCTGGTACAGTACTCCTGGAGATATTACAGAGCCAATGACATTTAATTCTGAAAGTACTCGAGCGGCGTCTTTCTGCTTTTGGATTGCAAATTCTGAGGTTGGATGTAATAAAAACATAACCAACGTAACATCCCAGGTGACGCTACTGAAAGATACTATTTTTTCCATCGATAAAGAAGGTAAAACGGTAAACTTCACAAACCTTAATAAAAACGGACATAAACTGACTAATCCACTAGAGAATATGGGGACTATCACTGTCAACAATGTAGATATTACAAACTACAATTTCACTATCGATGGTGATAAATCTGATCGGTTTTTCTCTTTAAATAGAGGAAGAAACCTTCAATTAAATGGTATCGCTGGACAGATCGGGGTCTATGGCGGTCGTTTGACTGGCAATGGAGTAGTTAAGGGTGATGGACAACAATATGGTCTAACGGGTGGCATCGACGTATATGATGGAGTTATAGCCCCGGGTAATAGTCCTGGTTGCATGACAGCTGACTCTATTGATTTTCGTACGGACACGTATAGCGATGGCTACACTGGCGGTAGTCTTGAAATCGAACTTGCCGGTACCAAGGTCTGCGAACAATATGATCAACTTATCGTTAATCAAGAAGTTAAACTGATAGATGCAAAATTGAACACGATTCTTCTCGACAAATATCTTCCAAAAAAAGATGATGTATTCACGATTGTTGACAACAAGGGTTCTAAAGCAGTTGAAGGTACATTTAAAGACCTTCCAGAAGGTGCAACCTTCGAAGTTAATGGTGTTGTCTTCAAGATTAGCTACGTCGGTGGTGACGGAAACGATATTACGCTGACCGCTATGAATGTCCCTGCCGCACCAAAGACTGGGCTGCAGACCAAATCAAACATAGCAACCACCTTGTTGGTTAGTACGATCAGTGCTGCCGCCATCGTAGCTGCTGTGGCTAGTCAACATTTCTATAAGTTGGCTACAAATAGAGTTAAATAACTCTATTTAACAGGACAAAGATCGGGGTGCACAATGAAGAGAGTAGTTAACACGAAGAATCGTTTAGAGAGTAAAAGGGATATTCCCATTACTCGCCTAGAGGCTCGTGCAATTCCAAATTATCGTGCACCCTACCACACTGATCTTTCAAAAACATCACCAGCTCGTAACTCTCCAGAAAAGACCCCAAAAACAGACTATTCTAATACAGAAAAATCAGTCGGGGCATCTATCAGAAATGCTAGACCGGAAGCCCCGAAACCTCGTGTTTCAGAAACAACTAACCAACCGGAAGTACATACTCCTAGCTTTAAAGGAAACAAGGACACCAAAGGTACGAAAAAGAATAATCTTCGATTGTTACTGGTAGGGGCAAGTAGTTTATGCGTTTTTGGAATATTGGTCGTTATTGGGATAACTATGAATCAACAGCCAGCAGTACAAAAAGACGACGAACACAAAGCCGTGGCCAACCAAAATTCATTTGCTGATGTGTCAGAAGATCCAATAACTGATGATCAATACAAGAATCACTCAGTTCCTGCAGACCAAGCTCGCTATCTTCGGATTGGTTCTGTTGGTGTCAAGGCTATAGTGTCACCAGTTGACACGACCAAGGTTGGAGCAGTCGATGTTCCAAAAAGTATCTTTGCTGCTGGATGGTACGACCAAAGCTCAAAACCAATGGATCTAGCTGGGGCTATGCTCGTGGTTGGGCATTATTCTGGATCAACTCGAGCTCGTGGCATATTTGGCAAGCTCGAAAAAGCAAAAAAAGGTGATGTTATTGAAGTGGAGACCGGCGACGCGCGAGTAAGGAAATTTTCTATTGTGAGCGCAACCCAATACCCTTACGACAAAATAGACATGGCGAAAGCGCTAACGCCTACCGACACCAATAAACTTGGCCTTAGCTTAATAACCTGCTCAGGAGAGTTTAAAAAATCAATCGACACCTACGACCAACGATTACTAGTTCGCGCTATCGCTGTTAACTAGTTCCTTTCCTTTAGGATGTAGCCCAACAAGCAATTTTAGGCTACTATAACATCATGCGTTCAATTGTTATAAAGCTCAGTTCAGCACTTATCATGCAACCTAATTCTAAAATTTGGCTGCATGATTTAGCTAAAAAAATAGTAGAATTGAAAGAGCAATCGTACCGAGTATGTTTAGTAACATCCGGAGCAACTGCACTCGGCAGACAAAGATACACTTCAGCCCATCAGAAATCACGACAATTCTATGCTATTCTTGGGCAACCTTCACTATTTACAGCTTATGAAGCAGCATTCAAACAATCAGATTTGGCTGTAGCGCAATTACTTATTGGTAAAGATGATTTTCGTTCGCGCAGTAACTATCTTCAAATTCGCTCTGGATTACACGAGCTTTTAAAAGAAAAAATTATACCACTTATCAACGAAAATGATGTAATTGCGGACCGAGAATTTGCATTCAGTGACAACGACGAAATTGCTGGATTAGTTGCTTCACTGCTCGGCGCTGAACGACTAGTTCTGGCAAGTAGCGTAAATGGACTACTTGATAATCAGAAAAACGTAATAGATTCGATTGAGAACAATGACGTCTCTTGGAGGGAACTGGTAGATGATAAAACATCACAACATGGCCGTGGGGGCATGATGCTAAAATGCCAGGCTGCTCAGAAAGTAGCTCGCCGAGGAATACCCGTTACTATCTGCTCTGGTCTCGACCCTGCTACTATTTTAAGCGCAAGTCTTGGCCGACCGGTTGGTACAAGATTCTTAGCTAACAAGCATTTGACGGCTAAAAAACGTTGGATTCTTGATCATGCCCAATTCGCACAGAGTACTATCGTCGTGGACAAAAAAGCTGCTGAGGTTATGAGAAATAAGACAGCGACTAGTTTGCTCATGGTTGGTGTTAGTAAAATTATCGGTGAATTCTCAGTTCAAGATGTAATTTCAGTTGTCGACGATGACGGGGAGATAATTGGTTACGGACAAAGCCAATATGATTCCGAAGCTGTTAGAGAACTTGTTGGTAAGCATGCTGATAAACCACTGATTCATTATGATGCATACATTGGAGTAGACCATGAATAATATTGTAATTATAGGTAACGGAACTATTGGTGGTGGTATCGCAAAGCAGCTAAATAAAAGCTATAAAATCACCATACTTGATTCCAAGACAACTGATTACTCTCTTGTAGGTAAAGCAGAAGTCATCATAATTGCTGTTAAGCCACAACAGTTCTCTGAACTAGCGAAACAGATTAGTGAGTTCACAAATGACAAACTTATCATCTCGGTCATGGTAGGTAAAACTATAGATGTTATTAAAGAAAAACTTCTATGTCGTTCGGTCGTACGTACGATGCCAAACATTGGTATTCGGACAGCTAGCTCAACTACGGCTTTCTTCTCAGAAGGATTGAACGAACAGCAAACAAGATTTATTTCTGAGATTATTAATCTTTGGGGAAAAACTATTGAATTAAAAAATGAATCTCTTTTTGACAGTTTTGCAGCTATTACCGGCAGTGGGCCCGCTTATTTTTTCGAACTGGCTAATCAGCTAGAAATAATTGCTATTCAGAACGGATTTTCAAACGATGAAGCTCGTATGATGGTCAATGCAACACTGAGAGCAAGTGCTGAACAACTTTCTAGCAATCAGTCACCCGCCGACAAAATCGAAGCTGTAGCGAGCAAAGGCGGCATAACACAAGAAGCGCTTCAATCGTTGGAAGATAATCATTTCAGTTACATAATAAAAAAGGCTGTTGATGCAGCTGCAAAAAGATCAAGAGAATTATAAACATGGATATTAAAAAAATTATCAAAGGGATAGAAACGGCTAAAAAGGTGATAAGTATCAGCGAGCTTAGTATCCGTAATGGATGCCTGCAATCAATTGTAAATAATCTTAAGCTACATAAAGAAGAGCTCCTAGCTGCCAACAAATTAGATATTATCGACGCAGAAAAGAATCAAAAATCGAGTGCATTTATCGACCGGCTTTTACTAGATCATGATCGAATCGTGGGGATATCAGAAGGTGTTAAAAAAATATTAAAGTTACCAGATCCACTAGGGACCGTTAATGGTGAAACACTACAAGATTCAGGAATTACAACCTCAAAAATCAGCATCCCAATAGGTACTATCCTAATGATATTTGAGTCTCGTCCGAATGTTACAATAGATGCCGCTAGTTTGGCATTAAAAAGTGGCAATGTCATCATCCTAAAAGGTGGTTCTGAGACAAACAATACCAATCAAGTTCTAGCCAAAGTAATCGAGCAGTCTCTTTTGGAGAATAACTTACCACCAAGCTGTGTCCAAGTTGTGACTGAGAATTCTAGGGCGCTAACCGCAGAGCTGCTAACGCGCGACGATGCAATAGATTTGATCATACCGCGCGGTAGTCGCCGGCTTCTGGAACACATTCAACGAACCAGCAAGATACCGACACTACTCCATCTTGAAGGAAATTGTCATACATATATCGATAGTTCAGCAGATCATAAAAAAGCAATAGAAATAGCACTCAATGCTAAAACTAGGCGTTATGGAATCTGTGGTGCTACCGAAAAGATAGTGATCAACAAGAATATTGCTCATGACGTATTACCAAAATTATCCGATAAGTTAACCGAAAAAGGTGTTGAAATTCGTGGCGACAAAGAAACGCGAGAAATAATCAGAACTGCAAAAACTGCAAACGAGAAGGATTGGTTTGAGGAATACCTAGCCCCAATCGTTGCTATTAAAATAGTTGATGATCTTGCTCAGGCGATTGATCATATTAATAAATATGGAAGTGGCCATACCGATGCAATAATTACTGAAGATCAAGCCTCGGCTGATACTTTCATTAAACAAGTCGATTCTTCATCGGTTATGGTTAACACCTCCACTCAATTTGCCGACGGTTTCGAGTATGGTCTAGGGGCAGAGATTGGTATCAGTACCGGAAGATTACACGCCCGAGGACCTGTTGGTCTTGAAGGTCTGACAACCTATAAATGGATCGTAAGAAGTGATGGGCTTTCTAGAAATTAGTCATCTGTAGTTGTTTGCCAACGGCGGAGCGCTTCATCAACTAAGGCAGCTTCGTAGGCATCAAAATTATCGATAGTATTTCTAGTTTTTTGTTCACTAATCGCGGTCTCAGCTACCGCACGAGCAACTCTCGCTACTACACGGACATCAAACTGTTTAGGCAATACATAGTCTGATGACATTTCGCCATCAAACATACCAGATTTTGCCTCATCAGGATACGAGCTTTCTAGTATTTTTAGGACTTCATGACTTGGAGCCTCGTGGCTAAGGCTTGCCAAAGCACTACTGGCAGCAATAAGCATCGATGCAGTAATTGCCTGGACCCCACTATCAAGAACACCACGGAATATCCCAGGAAATCCTAGGGAGTTATTAATTTGGTTATGATAGTCACTTCTTCCGGTACCGATTACAGCTACACCGGCTTCTTTCGCTACTTCAGGTAATATTTCTGGAATCGGATTGGCGGCAGCGAAAACTATTGGATTTTCAGCCATTGATTTAACCATATCTGGCTTCAAAAGCCCTGCCTTTGACACACCTATAAAAACATCGACGCCGTGTATTGCCTCCTCAAGTGGAATAGTTTTATCATGGGCAAACTCAGCTTTACTTGGATGGAGTGAACGATCATTAGCGACTAAGCCTCTACTATCACATACAAGTAGTTGTGAAATCGGCAGACCCATCGCTTTAAATAGTCTAGCTGTGGCAATTCCTGCTGCACCGGCACCGTTAATCAGTATCCGACTGTTCTTCAGTTCTTTGCCAGCGAGCTTAAGAGAGTTTTGAACACCAGCCGTTACGATAACCGCAGTCCCATCTTGGTCGTCATGAAAAACAGGAATATCGACTAACTCACGAACTCGATCTAGAACTGCGAAACACTGCGGAGCTTTGATGTCTTCAAGATTTATGCCACCAAGACTTGGGGCCATAGCTGCTGTTGCTTGAGATAATGCCTCAATATAACCATCATCAGTAATCTCCATATTAGGTATTTTCAAGCACAGTGGGTATGCATCAATATCGGCAAACTGTTTAAATAAAGCAGATTTACCCTCCATAACTGGCATTGCAGCTTGAGCTCCAAGATTACCAAGCCCTAGAATCGCCGTACCATCAGATACAACGGCTACTGTGTTAGCACGGTTGGTATATTTCCAGCTCATCGCTGGGTCTTCAGCAATATCTTTACTAATCGCACCAACACCGGGTGTATATGCTAGCGATAAGTCATCACTTGTTTTGTTAGGTTTTGTTAAACCTATTTTAATTTTTCCAGCAGGTGCTCCTGCATGATAACTACGTGCGCGATCGTCGAAATTGTGATTTTTTGGGTTTTGATCTGGATTGTTCATCACTATATGCTAGTCAATTATCGACAAGATGTCTATAGCAGCTAAACGCGGCGGCGACGTTTACGTATCACCTCTACGATATAATTAACTAAATATCTCGGTTTGTTGATAATCATATCGTGGGCATGAAGATAGATTATATCCTTACCACCGAAACCACGCTTAAATACACTAACCCCATAGAAACGATGGTCTTTTTCTTCAGGCTTAGTTACTCCCCAGAAATTATAGCGCTCCATTCCACGGTCTCGTGCATCTAGTATCGCTCTCCACTGTAGTGCGTACGCACCAGGGAATTTTCGAGCCTTTTCGGTACTCGCTCCATAGTGGTAAGCTGCTTCCTTTCCATAAAATATAACAAACGCTTGAGCTAATAACTCGTTTTCAAGATATGAACTATACAAAACAACTTGGTTATCTTGCTTAAATACTTTGAACTGCTCATGAAGATATTCATATGTAAAAGGTATAAAATTATGTCGCTTACTAGTCTCAATTTGTAGATTATAAAAATCACGGAGTTTCGCTTCATCTGTAGTAGTTTCAATTCTTATCCCTAGTTTTTCTGATTTACGAATTTCGTATCTCGTATTTTTCCTCATAGCAGCCAGTATATCGTCTTGATTCCATGTTAAATCAAGCTGACTGGTATGCTCAGCATGAAGGTACATTGGTGCAACATGGAGACCCAGTTCCGAAAAACGAGCTCTATTTGTATCAGTATCTATCAGCTGCGGTCTAATTCGAACAAAAACGGCACGTTTTGACTTAGCAAACTTACGAATAGCATCAAAACAGGCTTTGGTAGCTTCATCGTCGTCCCATTCCAACAACGGCCCAGCTGGCACTACAATAAACCTTCCGCGTTTTGCCTCTTCGATGATTGCTAGTACTACACCGCATAGATGTTGAGACCGGTACACTCCGAACCGAATAATGTCCTTACCAATTCGCTGATTAAACTTACCCCAGTTCCAACTGTGTAGAAAATTAGCCTCAGGCTGAGCAGTGACAAAATCTTCCCAATTAGATTCATCATTCATTTCTCTAACTTGATAATCACTCATTTGCTTGCTTCTCCCTTTCGGCCTGATTAAGTATCGACACTATTTTCCGTGCTACCTGTACTGAAATATTTCTATGTGTCGGTAGGTTTATAACCGAACTAATTAAATCTTCGCTATTTGGGCAGCTAGATTGCTGGTACATCGATTTGTCTTGAAAACGAATTGGTGCAACTGGCGCATCGTACCATATATCTGCAAGATAAACTGCCTGTTCTCGAAGTGCGGCTAAAGATTGAGCTGGATCTTTAACCAAAACTGGATATCGTATCATTGTTCCATTATTAATTTTCTTGCTTGTCAAAGCGGGGCTTATCATACTCTTGTGCAGAGAATCTTGATATATCATTGCTATCTCTCTTCGGTGTAGCAGAATGTCATCAATATGGTATAGCTCGTATATGACTCTTCGTTGATACCAATATGGCAAAAGGTGAGCAACATGAGCCGGCCAATCAACTGCACGTGGCAATAAACCAATTTTTTTGGCTATAACCTGCCAGATAATTCCAATTTTAATCGGATAGAGCAACCGAATCTTCCAAGTATTTAACGGATATAAGCGATCTACTGCTTGCGTTAGCCATGAGATCTTTTTGGTCAGGTCAATCTCTCGAGCACTCTCACGACGATCTATTAGTGCGCCACCAGAAACAGTGTCGATCACCTTGTCTCTACCAAAGCTTAAAATCGCCATATCACCAATCGTACCCATAGTGCGACCATCAAGGTAGGTGCCACCTATACTATGGGCTAAGTCTTCGATTAGGATTAGACCATTATTCTTACAAAAATTTTCAATAGGTTTGATGTCAAAACCGATACCATACGTATTTTGGACAACTACGACCTTAGCATCTGGATCTTTTTTAAATGCTTGTTCTAATTGCTTAAGTCCAAAATGAAAAAGATCTTGATCTATGTCGGCATATACCGGCATTAATTCAGCCGATAGTATAGAATCTTCAACAGCAAAACAAGTATAACCATTGACGATAACCTTAGACTCTTTTGGCAGATTTAACTCACGAAAGCCAAGCATCATTGCTTCACGGGCTTTGTACGCTAGTGTAACAATACCACCATAATCTTGCTCAAGACTTGCGACCAACTGATCATTATCGACTCGATCACCAAGTCCAAAAAGAATCTGCATTACTTGCTTGAATCGATAATTACTACCAAGTGAATTAAATATTGCCACCGGCTACAATGCCTCAAAAATTAAATCAGAGACTTGGTGAACATGAGTGAATTGCGGACTATGGCGAGCACCTTCGATTACTGAGAATCTTGCATTTTCGAGTTCATGCTTCATGTGAACACCATCTCGAAGTGGCGTTATGCGGTCGTCAGCCCCCCATATAATTTGGGTTGGTGTTTTAATTTCACTGAGGCCTAAACTACGATCACTTGCCAGCATATTAGCCATCACTTCTTTCATCTGCTCAGAAGCATCGTTGTAATCATGTACACGTGCGAGTTTATAAAGCAATTTCTTAGCGAATGGCGACTTTATAATCTTTTTCCCTGTTTTTGCGACTATCTTAAAGCTAATTCTTTTTAGTTTAGTCAACCCTCTATCTGGCACACCTGCACTGTCGATTAATATCAACTTTTTGACACGGTCAGGATAAATCCAGGCAAAATTGAGGGCTAAACGACCTCCATTGCTATGGCCAAGTAGGATTACATCTTCTTTAGGCAAAACCTCATCAAGCCAAGTGAGATAATCATCTATATTCCAAACCTTCTTCAGCGGAGCGGTCAAGCCAGGGATCTTAATAATTTCAATATCAACATTTCGAGAAGCCATTTCATTCAATAATGGCTCCCATTTATCGGTGCTATAGCTCCAACCATGAAGTGCATATATCTTTTTCATAACAAGTCCATTATAACCTATTAGCCTAGCAATGGCTTTAGCAGTTAACTACCTAATAAAAACCAACTTCTAACCTACCTTGTGCGCAACACGATATTCTTGGTACTTGTCTTCACGACGACATAGTCTATCGCGATCTGAGGAATTTTCAAGTAAATTGGATATAATACCCTCAAGCCAACGTGCTCCCTTGAAAAACAACACCTCGTCACCTTCAATCTCTTGCTTAATATAATCAAGCGCCTGTTTCGGTTGATCAAATGCGGCTTGGACAACATCTGCTTTAAGTTTAAGGAGAGCGGGCTTAGTATAACGACCGACACGCGGACCAACAAAAATAATACGGTCAAATTCTAATTTTGAAATTACTTTAGCGAGCTTTTTATGTTCTTCGGCTTCGCTATCTCCTTGCTCGATCATATCACCAATTATTAACCATTTAACTTTACCGGGATAAAGAGTGAAAGTTTTAATCACCTCTGTGACACTAGTTAGATTACTATTGTATGAACTATCAAATAGAGTAATATTCTTTATCCCAGTAAAGACTGAGCTTCTACCGGGGGGTTGTTGATAACCGCTAAAAGTAGGATCAAAATTATGCTTGAGATACTTCATAAGCATATGCGACATAGCAACTTGCATAAAAGCGGCCTCTGGAAGAATAGCCGCTACAGTATATCTGTTACCTTTCTTTGTAATATATTCAGTCGAATGTTTTAAGAGTTTATACGATTTTAGCGATTCCATAGACACTGGCTTAACTGCAGCTTTAATATCCTGAACTTGATTAAGCATTGAAGCTTGGTCTTTAAGCAATACTAGCTCAGTTGTGTTTCGAGCGAACTGCGAGAATTCCTGGGCTATTGCTTCATCGACCGACACTGCAGTGCCTCTGGCTACGAGATTGTCATAGTTCATGCTGTGAGTTCGATCACTGCTAACCCAAAGAGTTATGTCAGGTTTCAATTTTTTGGCAATAAAACTGGCTTCACGAGGTCTATCAGCATCAGCTTCAACTACGTAAATTTTTTGTTTTGGTGTGTGAGTAAAGGCAGCAATCGGTGCTTTGAGGAATAACATAAACCATTCGCTTGGCTGTAGGCTTGTTCGTTTAAGCCCCAGGACATTAAAGGCAATTCCAAAAGCACTATTAGCTTTGTGTGTGTACCTAGCATCTTCTTTAAGTTGTGATTCTAGTAGATTTAAAAGAGTTGTTTTGCCGTTACTACCGGTAACAACAATGATTTCAGGCTGCCAACGATCTAGAACCGCAGAGGCCCACAGCCAAAAATACCCTGCAACCAGAAAATATATTCTTTTTTTTATTTTACCAATCATAACAATCTCCAGTATAGCGCACTTTAACGCGTCAGGTTTTCAGCCGCAATTAACGTGTGCTCGAATAAAGCACAAACTGTTAGCGGTCCAACACCACCTTTCAGTGGGGTTATACCCTTTAAATCATCTCGCTCACGGACTGCGTCGTCAACATCACCAACAACGAATGCACCCTCACTTGCTGTACCGGCATCGACGACAACTGCACCCTCTTTTATCCAATCTGACTTTACTAACCTTGGTACACCCGTTGCCGTGACAATAACATCACATTCTCGAACTTTTTCCGAAACATTTTCAGTATGTTCATCAATTTTAACTACTTCGTGACCGCTACTTTCGAGCATCCGACTTAAAGGTTCACCGACTAGCCTGCCTTGTCCAATAATCGCAATTTTCTTTCCAACCAAATCAACGTTGTAACCCGCTAATAACCATAGTATTGCAGTAGCGGTGGCGGGCTCAAAATCAGGTTTTTCACTCAAACCGTCAACGTCTTTTTTAGGGTTAACCAAACGAACTGCCTCATCGGCTTGCGAGTTATCAGCCAACGGTAGTTGAACGATAAGCCCATGCACATTATCATCATGATTAGCTTCTTCGATAGTTTCGATTAGCTTAGACTGATCTATTTTACGAATCTCGGCAACCACTCCTATGTCTTTACCATAGCGGCGCTTCATTTTAACGTAAGAATCAATCACTTTATCATCTTTAGCTTGAATAATAACCAGTTTTGGCTGAACATCACGCGCCAGAAGTCGCCCCGCCTGCTTGCCTTGGCGTTCTTTTATGTATTCAGCTAGTACTTTACCGTTTAGTTCACGCATTTGTTGTTATATCCGAAAGTGATAGTATATCAGAAAGTTGGTCTTTGCCATTCATCAATAACTGAGTCATTGGATACACCCAAGACAATTCTTCTCGAAGCATAAGGTTAACAATTTTTGAATATTCAACAAACTTCCATGATATTTTCTCACCATTATCAAGAGTTTGCTGCTTAGTATCTGTCACATTTCGGGCAACGAAAAAATAACTAAACCATTCGAACTTTGTATGTGGCTGCGATACAGACTTCAAGCTCCAGTCATGCATAACTAAGCCTGTCTCTTCTACTAGCTCCCTTTTAGCGGCCGACAGTACGTCTTCTCCAGGGTCTACACGGCCAGCTGGTAACGAAAAGTGCTCCTCTCTGTCCGGTTGCTCCTGAGTGAGTAGTGCAACTTTTTCTTCATCGTTAATCGCCAAGATATAAACTGTATCAGGACGACGCAACATCTCAAATCGAGCATGGCTGCCATCATACATCTTTTGTTGCCAATGAAAAACATCGTGGATTTCGCCTTCAAAAACTTTTTTTGCTTGAGTTGGAATTAGTTTAGCTTTATCAGGAAGAGGTTTTGTCATGATTATAATTTTAGCTTATCTTGCAATTTAATTCAGCAACTATATACACTTTCACTACAGATTGTTACAATACCTTAGCACGCACCGATAGCTCAGCTGGATAGAGCGCCTGACTTCGGATCAGGAGGCCGGGGGTTCGAATCCCTCTCGGTGTACCAAACAAACGACCAGCCTTTGTGGCTGGTTTTTTGTTTGGTAAGTTGCGAAGAGACATGAAACCCCGCAAGGGGTTCAGATTATTGTCAAATCTCTGATTTGTACAATAAGTAGCTAGATGGTGGAATACTCCGTAGCTTTAGCGAAGGACGTAGTCTATCATCGTGCGTTATCCCTCTTGGTGTACCATAACGCTTACGATATGCAAAAAACTATTAAATACAATATTACTATAGTGAGTTGTTCCATACTCCATAGTTTTTGTAGTGCCCTTAATAGGTCTACTCGTACCTAAGTGACTCCACTGGATCTTTGCGGCTGGCCTGGATTGCGGGGTAAAGGCCGAAAATTACTCCTGCTAGAACAGACACACCAAGTGCTATCAAAATTGTGTTGAAATCTACAATAGCGATTGTTTCATTAGCTGCCCCACCAGGACCACCAGCTTGTATTTCGAAAATATCAGTAACTTTACTGCTTAGTGAGATTGCTATGAGCAGACCCGCGCTACCTCCGAGCGCTGTTAAAAGTATCGATTCGGTCAAAAATTGTGATACGATGTGGCGCGCTTTAGCGCCGACAGCTTTGCGCAGACCAATTTCACGAGTTCGTTCACTAACGGTAACAAGCATGATATTCATAATCCCGATACCGCCAACCAGTAGCACTATCCAACCGATAAATTTATCTGACTTTGATTGTGCTGCCGTAATGCCACTGATAGTTTCAAGTGCATCGGCAGCAGTCGAAATCGTCACATCGGCAGTTTCGTCAGTAACACCGTGGTTTTCGTAGATCTTTGCTAGTGCAGATTCAGCGACCGAATCAACAGTTTCGGTTGAGTTACTTTCTAGCACAATGCTGGCGATCTCTTCGATTTCATTGGTGACTAAGTAATTTGTATATGGAATATATGCGGTACTTTGCTGACCGCCTGGCCCGCGTTGGCCGCTCTCGGCTTCTGCATCGTCAGTTTCAGCTAGAACACCTGCAACGGTGTACTCTGTGTCAGCTAATGTAACTGTGCTTCCAGAAGCTTCCTCTGGGGATTCGAATAAACCTTCAGCTAAGCCGTAATCCAGAACTACTTTTGCCGTCGCGTCGTTCTCGTCTGATTCTGTAAAGAAACCACCAGAGGCAAATTTTAGCTCTTCCATGTCGGCGTAGCTGGTGCTAACACCAGTAATCGAAACTCGCTGTGTTGTTTCATCGAGTAAGGTTGTTTGCACCTGAGAACTGGCAAGCGGCGAAGCGTAAGTTACATTATCTAGTTCGATAATATCGGCTAAATCTTCGACGGTTAACGATTCGCTACCTTCTTGTACCTGGCCGCTTCCTCCAAGTGCCTGCCTAAGCCCACCAGGACCACTGGCATTTTCGTCTTGGTCTTCTTCAGTTTCATCGGTACTAAGTACTTCTTGTGAAGTTACAGTTATTCGTGTCGGGTCAAGGTTACTAAAACGAGAATTAGTATTCTGGGCTAGTCCGTTAGAAATTGAATCAACTGCGACTACTACAAATACGGCAATAGCGATGCCTAACATGGTCAAAAAACTACGTGCTTTATTATCGAATATGCTTCTAAACGCTTGGATAAGTAATTTTGTATAAGTTTTCATTCTATTTCTGCCTTTTCGTTTTATCGCTATTAATTGTCTTTTGCTCGATTTTGCCATCAAGAAGAGTAATTGTACGATCAGCGTAAGCTGCAATATCGTCTTCATGGGTTATTAGTACGATTGTCTTGCCCTTTTCGTTAATTTCTTGCAAAAGTGACATAACTTCGTGTGCAGTATTAGAATCGAGATTCCCTGTCGGTTCATCGGCTAAAATAATGGCCGGATTCATCACAAGAGCTCGAGCAATCGCTACCCGCTGAATTTGGCCTCCAGATAACTGATTAGATTTGTTATGAATTCTGTCCCCGAGCCCGACTAATTTAATTATTTCAATTGCTCGAAGTTCATCGTCTACAGCAGGTGAATATATTGTCGGTAGTAGTACATTTTCCAAAACAGAAGTCTTTTTTAGTAAATTAAATTGCTGGAAAACAAAGCCGATTTCCTTGCTGCGGATTTCTGCTGTGTCGCTTTCTGATAACTGACTAACCTTTTTTCCTTCAAGTTCATAGGTGCCTCCAAAGTGGCGATCAAGCAGACCGATTATATTCATCATGGTCGATTTGCCAGATCCACTCCGGCCCATAATCGCCACGAATTCTCCCTTTTTAATTGATATGTCAACTTTATTGAGCGCATGAACTTTTGCACTTCCTGTACCATATGACTTAACGATACTTTTTAGATTAATGACTGATGTATTTGATTTCTTCATATTCTAGTTATCCTATACTTCTATTTCACTTAAGGCTGATTCTAACTGGTCGGCTTGTTCTTGTGTGATTTCCTCATTTTCTATAGCACTATCAATTTGCTGCGTGAACCGTTCCAAGAATTGAGAAGGATTAGCACCTGCTGGTCCTCCACCTTGAGAAGCTCTCTCTGCTAACGTGTCAACCGCAGACTGGTCGACCTCGCCGTTGTCATCAAAAAATTCAGCAATATTCTGCCCACCACGTCCACCACGTCCACCACCTTGAAATTGTCCGCCACTTTGGTCGTCGGTAGTCGACGATGAACTAGAATTTATATTTGAGTTGTAAAAGAAGGATCCAACAAGTAATACTGCTAGTAGTACTGTACTCGCCAGAAAAATATTGGATTTCTTCTTCTCTTTTAAATATAGCTCTTCAACCGAAGCGCTGTTGCTTTTAGTGCTGCTCATTACATATCCTTTCTAAATGATTGTTCGAGATAAGTATGCAATGACAATGCTTAAAAGAAGCTTAAAAGAATAGTTTATAGTATTTTCGTTATATTCAATCCGTTTAAGCTAATTTTAAATTACGATTAAGCCATTTTTAAATAATGGTCAATATAGTTGCTGCTGTCATCAATTAACGAAAGCGAGGGTAGCACTCATGACAACAAGCACAATTAATTCATTATCAACTAACGACGCTCTAGTACTACAGCAAATAGCAGAATGTGGACAGGAAAGCTTGGAGGAGCTTATGTACGACACGCACATGTCTCAAGGGAGGCTACATGCGCTAGTCGAGCGACTTAAACATAAAGGATCTGTTAAAATACAGTACGACTTCGAAGAAATTCTTATAAGTCTAAGCACTCAAGGAAAACACGTGCTGAAGCAGATTTGGCCGCAACAGCAATACGCTACATAAATCAGCTTTAAGTTTGTTTTAAGTTTATTCTATATAATAGTTTGTATATGAAAGTACTTGTTATAGAAGACGAACATAGAATTGCTCAAGCAATTAAAGAGGGGTTGGAGCAAGAGTCGTATGCAGTTGATGTCGAACATGATGGTGAGGATGGTTACAATGCTGCTCTTGCTTCAGAATATGACGTTATTCTTCTCGATCTAATGTTGCCAAGTATGGATGGCATGGCAGTATGTAAAAACTTACGTAGCAATGGCGTACATACGCCGATACTTATGTTAACGGCCAAGGATCAGAACGACGACATAGTTGACGGTCTAGATACTGGAGCTGATGACTACCTACCTAAGCCATTTTCATTCGAGATTTTACTAGCTAGAATTCGCTCATTACTACGAAGACCCAAAGAAAGTCTTAGCGAAATATTGCGTGTTACAGACTTAACTCTCGATCCCGCCTCAAAACTCGTGTCGCGTGGCGGTAAGAAGATTCAACTATCAGTAAAAGAGTTTGCGATACTGGAATATATGATGCGTAATCCTAATAAAATTCTGAGCAAGAATAACATCATAAGCCATGTTTGGGATTTTGATGCCGATGTTTTGCCAAATAATGTTGAGGTTTTTGTAAATTATTTACGTCGGAAAATCGATAAACCGTTTAGTGGTCCAAGTCTGATAAGTACGGTGCGCGGTTTTGGCTACCGCTTTGGAGGCATGGATGAGTAAAAAGTTTTGGGAAGGAATGAATTTTTCTAATGCAACGATAAAGCTTGCTGCCACTTACCTCGCAATTATCATGGCTATGAGTATTGGGTTTAGTCTAATATTCTACCAAGCATCCGCTAATCAATTTGATAGACCGTTCCCTCCTAAAGTTAATCGTAGTTCACAGGAAATTAATATCGACGAAAATGCAGCGCAAGACCGCGCCGAACTGATCGCTTTGCTTGAGGAGCGATCAGCAGAAGCCAGGGATGTACTGCAACTTCGAATACTGTATCTAAACGTGTTAGCCCTGTTTACGGGTAGCTTAATAAGTTATCTACTTGCTCGATGGTCCTTACGCCCAATTGAAGCAAGCGTTGATGCGCAAAGTCAGTTTGTATCTGATGCTTCTCATGAGCTTAGAACACCCTTAACTGTATTGCAGACTACCAATGAAGTTGCTCTTAGAAAGAAAAAGATTTCAGAGAAGTCTTCGCGCGAGTTGATTGCCTATAATATTGAGGAGACAAAGAAGCTTCAGCGGTTATCTAGCTCACTACTAGATTTACTAAAAGGTAATAGCCGAAGAACTCTTAAAATGGAGGTGGAACTGCAGGATGTTATTGCAAAAGCCATGGAGAATGTAGTTGATATCGCCCAAGAGAAGAAAATCTCAATTAAAGACATGTCAGATCGAATAACTCTGAAAACAGAACCAGAACTGCTTGTGAGATTATTAAGCATACTACTAGATAATGCTGTGAAATATTCGGAGGCAAACACATTTGTGACAATTGCCGCCGAAGAGGATGGCAAGGTGGCGCGGATATCAGTAATTGACCAAGGTATCGGGATCAAAGCTTCTGATTTACCTCACATATTTAGAAGATTTTACCGGGCAGATAAATCTCGTACATCTCAAGATGCGGCTGGTTACGGCCTAGGCTTGTCGATTGCAGAGAAGATTGCTGATCAAATAGATGTAAAACTATCCGTAAAAAGCCACTCAGGAGAGGGGTCAACCTTTACTATTACTCTACAGACAAATTAAAGATTGTTTATAACTAGTTAGTAAAATAGTTCTAACCTGGGCGATTACGTTGTACCAGTCGCTTATGATTTATGTTTTTGTATGTTTTAATTTTTCTTAAATGACCATGTTTATAGTGTATGTCGTGAAATTATTTGCTTATGCTTGTCTTTTATTAAACACTAAAGTATTGTCTAGTAATATAACTAGGAGTTACTATGGATCTAGGACAAGCAAGTAAGCTAGCAGGCTTACATAAAGAGATTAAAGAAGCGCCGTCGAGTAATCCAGAGTTTAAAGATCTTTCAACTGAAGAAAAAATGTCTAACCTAGGTCTAAGGATAGCTGCAATCACGCAAGATTCGGGAAAGAATGTAGGTTATCGAGAGTTTTTATACTCATTCACTACTGTGGAGATGGCGCTGAGGTAAAACTAGAGCTTAGCGCTCACTATGGTGATTCGCTAGACACTCTAACGGCTACTCGGGCATTTGATATAGCAGCGATTTGGTCATCAGGTGGACAATCTCTAGCGATCGAAGGAGTCAGCGAAGCATTTATGCGCGATCACCCAGATAAAGTTGATGCTATGTTCGATAGGCTAGACGAAAGCGTCTCTGCTGCAGAAGAACTTTATGCGCAAACATCCGCATAACCTGTTAGAAATCAAAATATATCAAGCAAGGCTAGAGACAAAAATAGTTCTGACCTGGCGGATTGTGTTGTACCATTCGCTTATGATTTTACACAGCTTTAAATATTTTACAGCTAATGTTTATTAATAATTCGTAATAATTCGGACTTACCTACGCTAATTCCAAACAATGAACCTTCGGGTTCTAATAACTTACTCGAAGAGAGCTTACCAATTATTACTGGGTCAAAGCCAAGATCATCAACAAGATTTGATACGATATTATTGTCCGCATCGTTATCTCCGGCAATAGCAATCGCTTTCCGATCTTCATTGCCTTTAGCTCGAGCATTATCAAACAAGTGATGATAGCCAACATGACTAATCGCCTTAACAATTCGAGATTCGCTCAAAAATGACTGCACCATTTCGCTCGAAGAATTAACATTATCTAGCTCTGGCATCTTGCCATCAACTTCCCACCAATAGTTCATCGAATCTATTACTAGTTTACCTTTTAGATTTTCAGCCGACAGGCTACGATACTTGCCGAGCGGAAGTGCTAATATTACGATATCCGACCAGGAGACTGCTTCACTCGCCCAGACAGGATCTACACCAGGGGTAATCACTTTTATACTAAGGGCTATCTTTTCAGGATCGCCAGACCCAGCAATATAAACGGTATAACCAGCCTTGACAGCAAGTTGTGCTACGACTGTGCCGAGCTTACCAGCTCCTAGTATTCCTAGCACTGGTTTTGCACTACTCATTAAGAAGCTCACGAATACGGGGAATTACTTTCTTACCATAGAGTTCAATCATGTGCAGACGTGCGCTGGCAGGCATTGGGCCGCCACCATAAACAAGATCGAATCGATTGACACCCAGAGTCTTTATCGTCTTTGCCATCTTTTGGGATACAGTTTCTGGAGAACCGATATAAAGTGAGCCGCTTTCGATCTCTTCGTCAAAATGTTGTCGTTTCATCGGTGGCCAGCCACGCGTGCTACCGATCCGATCAAAGTTAGTTTTATGCGCCGGCCAAGCGATATCACGGGCTTCTTCATCCGTATCGGCAATAAAGCCTGGTGAATGGATACCTATTTCATCGCCATTAGTCTTAGCCTCCGCCGTTGCCTGTCTATACAGCTCCACATAAGGCACGAATCGCTCTGGTGAGCCACCGATCACTGCCAGCATCAGCGGAAAGCCGTACTTGGCAGCTCTGATAACTGATTGCGGTGAGCCACCAACGCCAATCGAGGTGTGAATACGACCCGATTCTGTCTTTGGGAAGATGTCAGCCTTATCAAGTGAAGCTCGGACGGTGCCCTCCCATGTAACTGGCTCTTCTTTCAGAATTTCGGCAAATAACTCAACCTTTTCTTCAAACAAGGTTTCGTAATTTTGCATGTCATAGCCAAACAACGGGAAGGACTCTGTGAACGAACCACGACCTAAGATAACTTGGGCTCTACCGTTAGACAGCGCATCGACTGTCGCAAAACGCTCGAACACACGCACTGGATCATCTGAACTAAGTACGGTAACACCGGAGGCTAATTTAATATTTTTAGTTCTCGTAGCGATACCAGCCAAAACTGTCTCGGGGCTACTAATCGAAAAATCTTCGCGGTGATGCTCGCCAAGCGCGATAACATCAACTCCAAGCTTATCAGCAAGAACCGCTTCCTTCACAACCTGCCGGATTGCTGCCGCATGAGTCATTAGTCTACCGTTTTCATCCCGTGGAATATCACCAAATGAATCGAGGCCAAATAATATTTTTGATTGTTTTGTGCTAGTCATGTTTGCTCCTTTTAGATTTTCTGCGGATCGATACCAATTGATATTAGTAATTCACTATTTAAACAATAGTACTTTTCTGTGCCGACTTTTCTAGCTTCTAGAACTCCAGACCTCACAAGCCTATTCAAGTGATGACTAAGTGTAGGCTGAGATAGTTTTAATACTTCACTGCAGCCGACGACCAAATTACTTCCTAGCATTTCACAGCCTTCATGAGCAAGTTTGCGAACTACAGAAAGTCGCGTTTCATCAGCCAAGCTCTTAAGTATTTCTACATTATTTGAATTACTCATACTATCTAGTATATAGATATATTCAAATATATCTATATTTAATATCTCTATAACTTATTGGTTTGTAGTATCTTTCTAGACCATAGTAAAACTTGGACAATTCTAATTACATTATTTAACTTGCATCTTCATTAAATGTGCTATTTCCCTATACGCTTATGCCTCTTTTCTGGTATTTACAAAATACGCCAAAATAGAAAAATACTACGGTATTTTTTATTTTTGAAAAAGCCCTAGAAAAGCAATATGCACACAGGCACTCGTAACAGAAATTCACAAAACCACCAAAGAAAAATATACTTTTTCTAGCGGTTTTCTTGTGTCCAGCTGGGAGCCTGAAGATAAATTAAAGTAATTTTTTTGTTAATTATTCTGTATCAAGATTTATTCAAAATTCGATTCAGGTAATATTTTCAGACACCTGTGTCTCTGTTGATAAATGCTACATGAGCAACAATATAAAAAACAACAGATGCTGCTAGTAGGATGGCGAAATTCTTGAGCTGACCATTACCATTTATAACCCTTGGCATATCCATATAGTAAAATGGTGAAAAATATTTAAGATTTTCTAGATTATCGATTAACTTTGAAATGATATCTATGAAGTAAGTAAGAATTAAAAGTCCAGTACCGACGCCTACACCAACGCTCCGTTTACCCGTGACGGATTGCCCAGCAAGTGCCACCACGGCATAGAGCATGCTCAGCAGGAATACAGACAAGGATGCTAGTGCGACATGCAATAAATTGACATCAAATATAAATAATGTCTTGCCAACTGCAACTCCAAGCCAAGCCATAAAAGAGATAGTCAACAATGTGAATTTAATAGCAGCGAGTTTTTCTATGATTATCTTGCTTCTGCTAATTGGGCTAGCAAGCAGCAGCTCCAGTGTGCCAGAATCTTCTTCTCCGCCAATCGCCTTACTTGCAAAAGCGATCCCCGTAATCGCGACCGTAAACGGCAAGAAAAGAGAGTAGAGCTCTACGTTCAAAAATCCAGCTGGAGTTGAAGCAGCCAAAATATCGCCAAATACAGCCGTCAATTCTGGTGGAAACGAGTCGGCCAACGCAACCATATCACCCGCAAACGCATGATGCATCGATGCGTACATAAGCGCAAATAAAAACATGGCGGAAGACGTGATAATGATGCTTACTTTACGGTCCCAAATAGCCATTCCAAATATAGTGTTACGCATCTTTTTGCCCCCTATAGTAGTGCATAAACAAATCTTCAAGATCAGTTTCCTGTTCATCCAAATCTATCGGATTATGTTTTGCAAGTTCACGAATAAAATCCGTAACACTGCCTTTTATTGTTACAGTTAATTCATTACCACTAACTTCAACTTCGGTGACATCTTTCAGGGTCTGGAAAGCAGACTTGTCAGGTTTTGACTCAAAGATTGCACGATAGCGACGTAAGTTTAGCGATCTGTCATTCTTGATATCTTCAATACCGATTAATTTGCCTTCACGTATGAAGGCGGCTCGATCACAAATCTTCTGAACTTCTGTCAGGTCATGTGATGATACAAAGATTGTCTTGCCGTGCTGTTTCATGTCTGACACCATATCGTAAAAGACCTGTTTCATTAATGGATCAAGCCCGCTAGTTGGCTCATCAAGCACTAGCAAGTCAGGCTTATGCATGAAGGCTTGGATTAAACCTATCTTCTGAGCATTACCTTTAGATAAAGTATGTACCGGACGATCAAGCGGTGCATGTAATTTCTTTGCTATTTCATCGACATAATTCCAGTCAGTATCTTTGCCAAGGTTTGTTAGAAATTTTAGAATATCATAGCCTTTCATATTTTTGTAAAGAGCTATGTCACCAGCTAAGTAGCCAATGTTCTTTTTGATTTCTACACTGTCAACTACGCTATCTTTGCCGAATATTGTTATTGATCCAGACGAAGGTTTTATGAAATTTAATACCGTTCGTATGGCTGTACTTTTACCAGCACCGTTTGGTCCTAAAAAACCAAAGACCTCTCCCGTCATCAGCTCTAAGCTTATATCCTCAACACCTCGGAACTTCCCATATGATTTCGTCAAAGTGTCTAGCTTAAGTGGAATTACGCTCACTATATGTATATCCTTATCTGGTTATTCTGACTCTAGTTTAGCAAATTATGGTACAATTTATTCTGTTCATATGGGCCAGTAGCTCAGCTGGTTAGAGCACCTGCCTCTTAAGCAGGGTGTCGAGGGTTCAAGTCCCTCCTGGCCCTCCAAGATAAAACGTCGACTTTTTTTCGCTACCGGTCGGCGTTTTTTTATTTTCTAGATATTATCTAAGATAGCGTAATTATTTCTGCACTAGAAATATTCACTTCGCCTTTATAGAGAATATGCGGCACGAATTGATAGTTAAACGGCAACTCATTTGTTTTGCGAACTGATTTATAGTAGTCAACTGTAGCCCTTGGGATTTGCTGAATTGCATCAAAGTCTACATCACCTAGCAACTTTACTACTATGTTGTCCTCTCCAGGTGAGCTTTTGAAAAAAACAACAGCATGTTTACGGTCTAAGAGACTAAGATTAATTTTGTAAAATCTATAGTTAGGAACTACTTGAAGAAAACCTAATCTTTTTTGGAGCTCAAAAATCTTCTGTGGGTGAATTGGTAGTAACTGTACGACATCGTTCCAGAGACAATCCAGAATAGGGATTTTACGTTCCAAAATATCTTCTCTACCCCTATACTTACTCATATAGGAATTTCTAAGTGAATCATCGATATCTTGCATACTATTTAATGGAATCAGATTATTACCAATCATTTTTTCTGGGACTGCATGGTAGATATAGTGCATAAAAATACTCTAGCATAGCCTGATAGTTTCGTAATATCTTTTGCTATACTAAAAACAGAACTAACAATGGAGAAAACATGAAACAAGAATTTGAAGAAACATCTCGGGGCAAAAGCCTTAAGAACGTAGCAACCTTATTAACTGCTGCTCTGATACCAATTATTATCCTGGTATCACAAACTGTTGGAGCAATTTATAAGACAAATAATCCTGACAATGTCGATATAACTAATGGACTCGCATATATACAACAAACATTGATTGCTGGTATTGGTGTTGGGATTGTTATCGCTTTAATAATCGTTTGGTTGATAATCAGAATTTATCGTCGCGATAAGAATTTTAGTGAAGCTAAATTACCTATGTTGTTGCTAGTTTTTGTCGGAGCTTGCGTTGTCGCGATTGCTGCTATCAGTAATTACACCAGCTCAGTTGAAAATCAATACTTGAAAGATCATGATCGACCAACCCTCAGCGAATTTTTTGACAAATTAGAGGAGCAAAAGAAGAAGAAATAATCCTTTAATAATGTCTAAGAAAATGCCAATTGCAATCAAATAACAACCCTACTGTTTGATTTTTCACAAGTTATTTTATTCTCTAAAGACAGTAGCTATTTAGGTGATTGAACCCATTTCATGTAAGCTGCGAGCTGAAAATTTCGATTATGATTTTCTGAAATATTATTATCTTAATCATGAGCTACTTGATTTTCTAAAAACAAGCAGAAAAAGAGCTTTATTTTCACTTCTGGCCAAATTCAACAAGCTCCTGCTATCCAGAATGATTTACGTGGAGTGTTTGACGAGGTCTTTTCTGCTGAAGATTTAGGAATACACAAACATGATCCAAATTCATACAAAAATAATGAACTCTTCGAATATAAAATAATCTGTAGTTATGATTTCTAAAAAAAACTATTGCAATGTAGTTTAGTTTCTAATATATTTAGTTACTATGAATGATCGTGAACAAATCTTATCAGAAATTATTGAAGATTTTGAAATGATGCATCGGAGTATTCTGAGGCATAGTAATAGTGGGACAGATTCACTGCCGATAGGACAGAGAATGACACTACATATTATTGCCGCCAAAAAATCAGTTAACGTTAAGGTACTTTCATCTATTCTAAAAATTACTCCAGGCGCTGCCACGCAACAGGTTGAAGCGTTAGTGCAGCGCAAGTTAGTCGTACGTTCACCCAGTCCGAATGATCGTCGTGTGTCATTATTATCATTAACCCCCAACGGCCTCAAATATTACGACCAAACAGTGAAGAAACGACGAACCTATGTGGCTAATATATTCAGTAGAATATCTATAGATGAATTAACGGATTACAAGAACACTACAAATAAGATTTGTGAAGAACTAGATAAAATGAGGAGTGAATAATGAAAAAAATCTATAATAAACTAGCAGTTAATAAATGGGTTCCGTTAATTGTACTTAGTGGCGCACTGATGATAATTATCATCGATACGACGGTTTTGAACGTTTCTATTCGAAATATATTGGATGACCTGAATACAAATGTTCGCGCAATCCAATGGGTAATTTCTGCTTATTCACTGACTCTTGCAGCCTTAACGATAACAGGAGGAAGATTAGGCGACTTATTCGGGCGAAAACTAATGTTCAAGATAGGTGCAATACTATTCGCGACTGGTTCTATCATCACTTCAGTTGCACCTACAATTGGATGGGTTATTTTTGGTAATGCTATCGTCGAAGGCATCGGTGCAGCGCTGATGATGCCTGCTACTTCCTCTCTATTGATAACTACTTATAAAGGCAAAGACAGAGCGATTGCTTTCGCGATTTGGGGTAGTGTTGCTTCAATCGCCGCAGCTGTTGGCCCAATTCTTGGCGGCTGGCTAACTACCAACTATTCTTGGCGCTATGCTTTTCGTATCAACATCATCGTGGTTATTTTTCTATTAATTGGAAGTCGTTTTATCAAAGAGGCAAAAACTTTGTCAAAAAAAGGGCTTGATCTTCTGGGTATTGGACTCAGCTCATTGGGATTGATCAGTATTGTCTACGGTTTAATCGAATCTAGTGAGTACGGGTGGTGGAATATTAAACGGCCATTGGTGATCCTCGGTACAACCATCACAACGTTCAATCATTCAGTAACTCCATTCGCTATTGCTTTTGGTTTAGCAATTCTAGCCATATTTGCATGGTATGAACAAAAGCGCGAATTAACTGGCAAGATACCCCTCGTATCATTGGGGCTATTTAAGAATACTCAATTTACTGCTGGGGCGGTCACAACAGCATTGATGGCAATTGGGCAAACAGGTTTGATTTTTGCCATTCCTATTTTCTACCAAAGCGTGCTTGGGCTCGACGCGTACCACACAGGAATTGGACTTCTACCGATGTCTATCGCGATTATGATAGGTGCTCCATCGGCGCTAAAACTAATCAAGACAATGACGCCTAAACGAGTCATTCAACTCGGTTTTGTGATTTCGATAATAGGAGCTGGCATTTTATATGCTAGCTTGAGCGTCGACAGCACTCCGCTCATCTTAGCGCCCGGATTATTTGTTTTTGGTCTAGGTATGGGTTTCGGGTTTAGCCAGCTCGGTAACTTGACACTTTCAGCAGTATCCGTCGAGCAATCCGGTGAAGCTTCTGGCGTGAACAGCACAATCCGACAGATTGGCTCAAGCTTCGGCTCGGCTATCATCGGCGCAGCTTTAATCAGTACACTCACCAGTAGTGTTGTAACCAGACTCCAAGACAGCACTGTCATACCAGTGCAGGCAAAGTCGGCCATCATCGAGCAGGTAAAAGAGACTGGATCAAATATTGAATTCCAAAAACCAGGTAGTGAAACCAGCGTACCACCAGCTATAAAGAAGGAAATAACCTCCTCAATACATCAGGCAACAGTTGATGGCAATAAGGTCAGTATTGCCTTTACGGGAGGATTCTCGTTGATAGCGCTAGGTTTTAGCAGTGTGCTACCGAACATTAAAGACCTTGAAACTTCTCAGTCTGCTACTATCACTAAGAAAAAGAAGTAAGAATTTTCACAATTATCAATTTGGTAAATACGATATACTTAATATATTACATGGAGAGGTGCAGGAGTGGTTGAACTGGCACGCCTGGAAAGTGTGTAGACGGGCAACCGTCTCGAGGGTTCGAATCCCTCTCTCTCCGCCAAATAGATAGCCCGCCCAATGGCGGTTTTTCTATTTGGCGCTGACGGTTTGAGAACCCGTATTTTTGCGACAGCAAAAATGGGTTCGGTGCAGTGATTGAGACGAGAGACAAAGAAAGTTTACTTTCTTTTCCGAGACGATTGAATGGAAGTTCTCAGGTGTGAGCCGGAGAACCATCCCTTTCTTGCCAGAAAGAGTAGCAAGATCTAGCTATATGGGATATCAATGGAGAACTCCGTAGCTCTCATACCTACCTACCTACCATGAATTATCCATTTTGCGCTACAATAAGCCTATGAATACAGATTACTTCGAATTGAACCATAAAATTATAGGCGAAGGTAAGCCGATTATCATTCTTCATGGTTTCTATCCAGATATTCATTCAATGACCTCTTCTCTTGAACCAATATTTGAAGAAATTAATGGTTTCAAAAGAATTTATGTTGATCACCCAGGAACGGGTGGAACTAAGTCATCTAAAGATTTAACGAATTCTGACGATATCTTAAACACAATTACTGAATTTGTCAACAATACAATTCCTCATGAAAACTTTTTAGTAATAGGTGAATCGTATGGTGGATACTTGGCTCGAGGCCTAGTAAAAAAAATGCAAGAGAAAATTGATGGGGTTGCATTAATATGCCCAGTAATAACAGCCAACCCAACCCAAATCAACACTCCGAAGCACCAAATATTATCTGAAGACACTAACTATATGAACAGTCTGTCAAGCAAAAATAATGAGATTTTCAAATCAACAGCAGTTATTCAGGACAAGTACACGTACGAACGATTTCAGAACGAAATAATTCCAGGAATGAGAATTGCGGATAGTGAATTTCTTGAAAAAATCCGTAAAAATTATGCTTTTTCATTTGACGTAGATAATCTCAAGCAACCATTCGACAAACCTTCGCTTATTATAACTGGAAAACAGGATTCTGTAGTGGGCTACAATGACGCATTGACACTGCTAGATACCTACACAAGGACAACAACAGCAATCTTAGACAGTGCTGGTCATAACTTAAAAATTGAACAGCCAAATTTATTTAATAAATTAATTTCGAATTGGTTATCTAGAATAAGCAATGCTTAATAATAACGTGAAGTGTATAGGTTGTTGCGCTACTATAGACACATGCAAGCTAAAAAAATCCGGCTAAAAGACTACACCACCATGCGAGTTGGCGGCTCAGCTCAGCTAATCGAGCCAAAAACTATCATCGAACTTAAAGAAACATTAACCGAATTAAAAACCGCTTCGACTCCTTTTTATATTCTCGGTAGTGGTAGTAACACAATTGCATCTAACGACTACAAAGGCGTTATCGTAAAACCTAGACTCACGCTACTGAAAGTTTCCGAAGACGGTCGAGTTGAAGCTGGCGCAAATGAAAATTGGGATAGCATCGTGCGTGCAACCAGCGATTTTGGTTTAAGTGGAATCGAAGCATTAGCGAGCATCCCCGGAACCGCTGGTGCGGCTCCGGTGCAAAATATTGGAGCTTACGGCCAAGAACTGGCTGACGTGATTAGCTCGGTAACAGTTATCGACACAAATGATATTGAGCGAGGCGAATATGAGTTAGACAAAAATGATTGCGATTTCTCTTACCGCAACAGCATGTTCAAAAAGAACCCTGGCAGATATGTGATTACAAAAATCACTATGCAGTTAAAACCAACCAATAATGAAGCCGCAAATTATTTACAACCACCTTTTTATAAATCCCTGCAGGCACACTTTAATAAAAATAATATTACCGACTTCTCACCCAAAAGTATTACTAGTGCCGTCACTAAAGTCCGAAAGACTCGCTTACCTGACCCGAAAGTAGTTGCCAATTCTGGCAGCTTTTTCAAAAATCCGATTATAGATGAGCAAAATTTCGCTCATCTCCAAGCAGACTTTCCAGATGTACCAAGCTGGTCGATGCCGAATGACACCGTGAAGATTTCTGCCGGCTGGTTGCTTGAGCAAGCTGGACTAAAGGGTCTAAAAAATGATTTTTTTGGAACCTACGAAAACAATGCATTGGTTATCATCAATCATAACAACGGGAACTATACTGAACTGAAGCAATTCCGAGATCAACTCAATCAGAATATTAAACAAAAATTTAATATCGAACTGGAACAAGAGCCAATCGAGTTAACTTAAACTTTCTAGATATCGCTCGGCAGCGGATACTTCAGGCAGTACTCTCGGACTTCAGATTCAAGTGATTTAAGCTTGGCTTCGTCTTTACGATTATCAAGCGCTGACTTCATCCAGAGCGCAATCTGTTCCATGTCATGTTCTTTAAAACCACGCGTGGTCATGGCCGGAGTTCCAAGGCGAATACCACTTGGGTCAAATGGCTTGCGGGTGTCATTGGCAATTGAGTTCTTATTTAGAGTCAAGCCGACTTTATCAAGTGTCTGTTCGGCTTCTTTGCCGCCAATTCCAAAGCTAGTGAAAACGTCAGCCAAAATCAGATGATTGTCGGTGCCATTTGTCACAAGTTTAAAGCCATTGTCCATCATTGACTGAGCTAGAGTTTTTGCATTGTCAACAACCTGCTGAGCATAGGTTTTGAATTCAGGTTTCTGCGCTTCGCCGAGCGCAACTGCAATAGCCAAAACCTGATGCATATGTGGCCCACCTTGGAAGCCAGGGAATACTGCTCGATCAATCAACGTAGGTAAATTCTCGATTTTGTATTCTGGTTTTTTGAGAGGATTTCCAACTGTTCCATTACTCATAATCATTGCTCCTCGTGGACCGCGAAGTGATTTATGGGTTGTGGTTGTCATGACGTGGAAACC
>JBGAVT010000006.1:0-49103 GCA_044227985.1 Saccharimonadales bacterium (SeqCode) | reverse complement strand
GCGAGCTCTGCATGAAAGACTCTACGTCTTTGTAGAATGGCTTATCAACAATATGCGCGTAATGTGCTTGGAGCAAAGCAGAGCTCACACTTATCATTTTAATACCAATTAGTTTTAGGCCTTTGTCTTCGAGGCGGTGAATTATCTCACCGACTAGTCCGCGCTGGACAGCATCCGGCTTCGCTAGTACTAGTGTTTTATGTAAGCTCATATATCTTCCTTTTTTATATATCCTCACTTTACCTCATATAATCTGTCAATTCAATCGTTTTTCATTGTTGTGATTTATTCTACATAATTATCCACTTATGCTTATTGGTGCCATAAACATCAGATAAGGCTATACTATAGCCATGCTACTCATTGATGAACTTGCAGGTTTTTTAGAATATCTAGAGATCGAACAAAACCGTAGTCTTCGAACAATTGAAAATTACCACTATTACCTGCTCCGCTTGGATGAGTTCAAGCCAGATATAAAAGTTGAAGACTTAGACAAAGAACTTATTAGAAAATGGCGTGTCTGGCTTAATCGTCATGAAAATGATCGTGGAGAAAGCCTAAGTAAGGCTACTCAAAATTACCACCTGATTGCAGTAAGGAGCTTTTTGAAGTACCTATCAATGCAAGACCGAGCACCGATGGAAAGTGACAAGATTCAGTTGGCTCACGTCAAACCAAAACAAGTCGGATTTTTACGGCCTGATGAGGTCCACGCCATGATTGAGCAACCAGACATCGGCAAACCGGCTGGATTACGTGATCGGGCGATTCTAGAGCTTCTCTATAGCAGCGGATTACGCGTCTCTGAGCTAGTTTCGCTAGACCGTGATCATATTAATCTTAAATCACGTGATTTTGTTGTGCGAGGTAAAGGACAAAAAGATCGTCCTGTTTTTATTAGCCAACGAGCTGCCGATTTTCTTAAAGAGTATCTGGAAATCAGGACTGATAATGCCCAACCTCTCTTCATCCATTATTCTGGCACGACTTCAACGCTTAACGCTGGTAGTTATATGCGTCTGACTGCTCGTAGTGTACAGCGTATGGTAAAGAAATATGCCCAATTAGCAGGTGTCGCTAAAAGGGTCACTCCACATACACTGAGGCACACCTTTGCAACTGATTTGTTGATTAACGGGGCAGATCTCAGAAGCGTACAGGGTCTACTTGGTCATAGCAATATAGCTACTACCCAGATATACACACACATCACTGACCCACAACTAAAAAAAGTGCACGATAAGTTCCATGATACTAGTCGATAGCTCTCTGCTCAGTCGCAACCGGAAAGATCTGTAGCCGTTCCGTTACTGTTGTCATAGCCAAAGTCCTTACATATGCTTTGGTCAGTAATAACAAAGTTACGTCCAAATACATTACCGGCACTAGTACCACCAGCCCCACTACTAGTGAACTGAGCTGACACTCTGACACGGCGCAGGACATCTCCCGCCTTACCCGTGGAATCAATGCTGTATACATTGCCTGGCAAGTTAATTGGTTGATTGGCACCATCAAGTGCGGTAAATTGCACGTGAGCACCCCTTTGCAGGGAGGTTAGCTTAATAATCGTGTTTGTATTTGGACGAAGACCAGTAATCTTTGCTTTGCAGGCGAAAGCATCTCCTGTGGTAGAGAGGAAACAGCTAGCAGCTCCGGAGCTTACATTCTGGATATTTAAATCTATCGGTGAAGAATTATTACTAACCGGATATGCAAAAATGACATCATTACCGATATCGCCTTGAGAGAATCCTGTTGGTGACACAGGATAGGAGAATGCATTAATGCGCATTAGCGCAGGAAAACCATTATTCTTCCAGTCCACAGGGGATATATTTCTATTTAGTGTTGTATTACTTATCGGTGTACCATCTTCGCTTGGCACATGCCACTCGACAAGCACACTGGATAAGCCCGGTGCTTCGCTTAGGTCTATCTCTCTTGACCCTTCCACTGGTAGCTCGAAAGTTAGATTCTTGATGTCGCTTTCAATTATCTGACAGCTATATGATATGTCATAGCTAGTCTCTGGGCTTAGTTGTTTATCTTTACAAACACCAAGCTCAGAATTACCGAGCGTTTTATCTTCAGAGATTCTTTTACGAATTTCTACAATCGCGTCCTCTGCTCCAGTCTCGGCCGCGAACAAAGCTCTGTTGGCCAAGTCGTCGTCGATTGCACGGCGCTGTTCGGCGACCATAATTCGTACAAAACCTGTGCTAATAATTACGAGTAGCACACTGATAAAAATAACTACAAAAAAAGAGACTACACCACGTTGATCGTTGTGGAAAGTACGTTGTTTCATTATGGGCTATCTCCTGCTCTTCTTGCTATTGAAGTTGTAATGTCGGTGATGGCACAGTACTGACTTCCGAATATTCCATTGTTACATTCAAACCTATCGGTTTCACCTCCGTCGGTGATTTGACGGATAAACTCATCCCCACCAATGGCGTCATCGCTACGAGTACCAATTATAAGACGAAGGTTAATTCCATCGACAGGTAGTGGCGGGCTGGCACCAGTCGGCCTAGAAGTTGATTTTTCTTCAATTTTAAAATAGAGCAGCTGCATCTTGTCATTATCGAATAGTGACTTTTGATCTGATAATGGGACTACAACATCACCACAGCTAGTCGAAGCAGTTGGAATATCAGAGCTAGTTATCTTACCGCTATTGCCAGCTGTGTTAAGGATAAACCAAGTGGTATCGGTGCATATATAGCTCAGCGTGTCGTTACCGGTGACTTCAATAAGATCAGAACGATGGATCTGATCGGTTATCCGATCGACACTTTGTCGGATTGCTGTTTGGGTATCACGACGAATAATTCCACCTCTGTAGGTACGAACTAACTGCATAAACCCAACGACAATAATCATCATAATGAATGAAAAAAAGGTCATAGCTAGCAGTAGCTCAATGATGGTAAAGCCCCGTTTATTCATGCTCATTGCTTGCCCACTGTCATGACAACTGCGGTTGTCTGCTGTGGACCATTTGATATCGGCTCCCACCTGGCAACAATTGTATATGTAAACGCCAAGACGTCTTCAGGGCCGCTAGGCGTTATCACTCCATTTTTATTTTCAGTTTTTGCGGTTGCTGATATTTTATAGTCAGCTACCGACGCATCGGGTGTGTATTCCGAATCTTCAATAGACCATTCTCCCGACGGATTGCTGGGATCAGCATGAAAAACTTTTGCTGGATCATCGGCAACAATTGTATATGTGTTATCCCAGTCATTCTTGGTGACTGCACGGATTATTTCTGCTTGCTGCTGAACATAGGCTACTGCTTGGGTGCGCTCTCTTGCAGCAATGCCAAGTCGTGAGGCTCGGTTCATCAGTGTATAAGATCCGACCAAGATAGTTGACAGGATAGTCAACGCTAATGTTACTTCAACGATCGTGTCGCCACGTGTATTTCTCGGCCTTAACATGAAGGCTCCTTACCCATAAATTCAGTCTTTATGTCGCCCGGCTTGCCGGTTGGATTGATAGTGATAATGGCGTGATTGCAATCAGCGTCATACAGATTTAACTTGGCTTCAGTGTTTGCACTAGCCGCAGCGTCAAGCGATGTTGAATTTATAGTAGTACTAGAGTCCATAACTATCGTCTCAACCTGTCCGTTACCACTATGGCGAATGAAGGCGACTTTTTTATCCGCGTCACCAATATCAGGCTTTATACTGATTCCCCAACTCGGAGTAATTATCTGTTGGTTGACGAGCTGGGGATTTCTTGCGCGAACTCGAGCATCGAAACCAGTACCAGCAATATCATTTTTACGATCAGCGGTAATCTGGCTAGCCGAATAGTCATACGGGCCGTTTGGGTCTGTACTGAAGTTAGGATCAGCAAAATCAACTAAAATACCAAGGTTAATACAATTGATATTCTGTCCGACTATTTGCCCCTTACAGATTGCTGGAATATTAGACTCTCTTCCGACTGTACTCGTAGCCTCAGATTGGAATCTCTTGAGGCTACTGGCTAGTCGCTCAACTCCATCAGTAAATTGTGTTTGTTCGCGAATTCGACCTCGACCGACAAAACCTATTGCTAGCAAAGAGCCACTAATAGCCAAAACTAGCATCACCTCAATAATCGTAAACCCACTCCTACTAGAGATTTTCATTCTTAAATTATAGCATAAGCAACTATAAATTTTCTTACGTGACTGTCTACTATTTTAGCAAATGGCTTAGGTCGGCATTGTACATGTCTCGAACGTTTAAAAATAAAAACCATTCATATATTAATTCTAAATCACACATTAAAACTAAAAAAATAGACAGCTTCACACAGCGAAAATAACCATAATTTAAATTTATAATCTATCTGTTATAAAAATATTATCGTTGTTTATCTTATATCATTTAGTCTAAACATAACTTATCTCTTGCGAACAAATAATAGAAGAATCCTACCATACACTTTTAAAAAATCTATCCAGATTCAAGATTCAGTATATTGAATTAAAATTTTGAATTATTAAGGGCAAAGTAAAATCCCGGACTTCGCGCTACACTTTAGTATTAAATCTCTTACTTAGTGATACCAACAAAATTTAGATACCAACTCAATATCTCTTGACCATAAAATACCGTGATAATATGAGCAGCAATTAGAAATGGACCAAATGGAATTGGTGTTTCACGCTTAGTAATTTTTAACGAGATTAGACCAAGCACTACTACACTACCTAGCAGTGATGCAGCAAACATCGACATAATTGCTAAGGGCATACCAATCAGGCCGAGGTAGAAAGCCAGCCGCACATCGCCACCACCAAGCCATTCGCCTTTTGAAAAATGGTGTAGTAAATAGAAAATTCCAGCATAAAAAATAACGCCCGATATTCGAAGCAATGGATCTACGTCACTAGTTTCTAAAAAAAACTGAAGTGCATAATAACCAACTCCAAGGCCAAGTAATGGGTATACTAAATTATTCGGTAGTAGGTAATAACGTAAGTCAGCCACAACAAGAGCCATTAGTACTACAATTTGTCCTAGCCATAAAGAAAAAAGTAACCATCCTAGGCCCGAGCTTGGATTAAAAACAAATAACGAAGCCAAAAAGAGAAAACTCATAGTCAACTCAATGGTTGGATATTGCCAACTAATTGCCTCGCGGCAATGGCGGCACTTACCTAATTGTATCAGCCAGCTGAAGACTGGTACGAGCTCAAGTGGTGACAATACATGGTCACACGACATGCAACGCGAGCGATCAGTCGTGAAATTCTGCTTGTCGTGTAGTCGACCCACTAGAGCGGTCACAAAACTACCGAATACTAAACCAAGCCCACCGACAAAAATTGCCATAGATACGTTGTCTAGCATTTATTCATTGTCGATACAGTAGCTACCGCCACGTTCAAGTCCCATCACAAAAGCATATTGCCTAGTACTGCCACCTGTAGTTCCTAGCGATCCATCATTACACTTGAGACTGGTACCATAGAAGAATTTGCCAGGTGCAACATCACCAACTGCATCGACTTTAGCATAAGGGCTCCCCTCCTTAGGGTCGTCGTATTCGTTTGCCAAGGATACTACATCAGTTAGTGGGGGATATTTACCATTTCTATTAGCCGCACCTGATTCAATCTCTGCTGCAATCTGCCCGGCATCACTTCGACGCTTAGTATCGCGACGACTGGCCTGTAGTGCCGGCACTGCCATAAAGACAATTAAGAAAATAAGCCCAGCAATAGCCAAGACTAAAACCACCTCTATAATTGTGAACCCTTGTTGTCTTTTTGCTTGCAAATTGCCCATCGCTGTTTCCCCTTTATTTTGTTTATGCTTAATCATGATATTATTCTGCCTTGAGTATGGTCTTTAGTCAAGTATTTTTGTGTAGTCTATCCATTGTAGCTAATCAGAATCTTTCAATTATCTTCTAGTTAATCTGAATATACCCCTAAAAAACTTCATTAAAGCGCAAGTGATTCGCCAACGAGTCCATACACCGGCAAAAGGATAGCTCCGACAATAACACCAGCCATCATGGCCATAACCACCATCAAGGCAGGTTCGATAATCGTCGAGATTGCTTTGATCTCGTTATCTAGCTCATCCTCATAGAAATCGGCAGTTTTATTCAACATAGCGTCTAGTGCACCAGATTGTTCACCGATTCTAACCATTTGTGGCACCAGCGACAAGAACGTCGGTTGATTCTGTAGGCTGCTTGAGAGCGCAGACCCAGTCTTCACCTTGGATGCTGCCTGCTTAATCGTTAGCTCAACATGTACGTTGTTGACCGCACGAGCCGTGACTTCGAGCATATCAAGCATTGGGACACCACTTCGGAGTAAAGTTCCTGCTGTTCGAGCAAATCGAGCCATATACATCTTCATAAACAGCCTACCGAAAAGCGGTGCTTTCATTTTCAACTTATCAAAGAATTTTTTGCCGTCGTCAGTCCTTGAGTAAGTAACCGCGCCATAGATCATCAGACCAACAACCACAATGATTAGCGCCCACCATTTAGTCAAAATCGTCGACATGACAAACAAAATCTTAGTTATAAGTGGCAACGGTTTGTTTAGGTCTTGGTAGAGGGTGTCAATTTGAGGTAAAACAGTCGTTAGTAAGAAGACCAGCACGCCAAAGATCACAAATAGAACGATAATCGGATAGATCATCGCTCCTTTAATTTTTGAGTTAATCTCAGCGTCTTTTTCTTGCTGACTTGCGATCCGTTCTAAGGTTTCGTCGAGCGTACCCGAAGCTTCACCTGCTGCTATCAAGGCAATGTAGACCTGACTAAATACCTTTGGATGCTTGCCAAAGCCATCAGACAATTTACCGCCAGCTTCAACATCGTGAATTATTTCTTGCATAATTTCTTTTAACTTTTCACTAGATGACTGATCAGCAACGGTTTTTAGTGACTGAGCGAGTGGAAGGCCGGCGTTTATCAAAGTTGATAGCTGCCGTGTCATCAATATTCTTGCCTTAGATTTTACTCCCGATCCGAATGAAAAGTTACTGGCTTTGTCTTTCTGGGTCATCTTACTTGGTACTAAGTTACGTTCAAGTAATAGCTTGCGAGCAATTCGTTCGCTGTCAGCCTTGACATCACTTTTGACGACTTTACCGTTGACTGTATCTCGAGCAGTGTAGCTATAAACAGGCATATTATCCTCTCATCAACCGATCTAATTCTTCGACATCAACTGCAAAGTTTCGTGCTTCGTCGTAGGTAATAGTTCCGCTGTTGATGAACGATACTAGCGTTTTATCCATTGACTGCATACCGTACTCGGCGCCGGTTTGGATAGCGGCATCAAGCTGGTGTGTCTTACCTTCGCGGATGATGTTTCTGACAGCGCTAGTGGCGACCAAAACTTCAGCAGCTGCTACCCGACCACCACCAATTGATGGAATCAAGCGCTGCGAACAGATCCCCTGCAAGATAACTGATAGCTGGGTGCGGATTTGGTTTTGTTGGTGTGGCGGAAATACATCAACCATACGATCAATCGACTGTGAGGCTGAATTGGTGTGCAATGTTGCAAAAACAAGGTGTCCAGTTTCAGCGATAGTGATTGCTGCTGATATCGTCTCAAGGTCACGCATCTCACCGATCAACACAACATCAGGGTCTTGGCGAAGACTTGAACGCAAACTAGCAGCGAATGAATAGGTATCATAGTGAACTTCTCGCTGGACCAATAATGATTTCTTGTTTTTATGAGTATATTCAATTGGGTCTTCGATCGTGATAATGTGAACAGCTTTTTCAGAATTTATTTTATCTACCATTGATGCAAGTGTGGTTGATTTACCTGAACCAGTTGGACCTGTAACTAAGACTAGGCCTCTGGGAAACTCTGTAAACTTACTAACAATCGTTGGTAGACCTAGCTCTTCGAGAGAAACAATCTTACTCGGAATGAGCCTAAAAGCTGCAGCGATATTACCGCGTTCATGGAACGCATTCACACGAAAACGACCAAGATCACCGAAAGCAAAACTGAAATCGAACTCCTTGTCTTTGACTAGAATCTGTTTTTGGTCTTCATCAAGGATAGCGAAGACTAGAGCCTCGATGCTCTCCTCATCTAAGACTGGTGTGTCAATAATCGGTGCTAATTTACCATCGACACGAATCATCGGTTGAACCCCAACCTGTAAGTGTAGATCAGATGCGTTGACACGAACCACTTGCTCTAGCAATGTCTCTATTTGTACTGTTGTCGGCATAACTACGCCCCCCCTTTGTTGTCGGCTACTGTGACTCTATTTACTTCATCTGCACTTGTAACCCCTGATAATGCTTTTAAATATCCATCTTGACGCATAGTTAACATGCCTTGCTCTTGAGCGGCACGTTGGATTTGGCTACTGGTTGCGTGATTGATAACAAGTGATTCGATTTCATCTTTGACACTAAACACTTCGTATATTCCCATCCGACCCTTATAACCATTCGGAAATTGCTCCGTGGCCTGGCCTTTATATAAAGTATAAGCGTTTTGGTGTGCTAACGGCAACTGTTGGAAGCCTAGATAATTACTGACCTCTGATATATTACCGGCCTGTTGTGGCAAAACATCACCAAGTGATGCATTAATTCCTTCAATTTCACTGGGGTCTGCCATGTACGGCTGTGGGTCACCTGCCAATCGCCTTACTAATCTCTGCCCAATCACGGTGTTTACGGTTGAAGCAATTAAAAACGGTTCAATGCCCATATCAAGTAAACGAGGCAATACACCTGCAGCAGAATTGGTGTGGAGTGTCGAGAAAACAAGGTGTCCAGTTAGAGCAGCCTGTACTGCTAAATTCGCAGTCTCTGGGTCGCGAATCTCGCCGACCATGACGACATTTGGGTCTTGACGTAGAATTGATCGTAAACCACCAGCAAATGTCAGCCCTACATCGTTATTGACCTGAATCTGATTTACGCCATCCATCTTGTACTCAACTGGATCTTCGAGTGTGACAATGTTGATTTCATCACTGATAATTTCTTGAATAAGTGCATAGAGTGTGGTCGATTTACCCGATCCTGTTGGTCCGCTGGAAAGGATCATACCGTTCGGTCGATTAATACCCTCGCGTATTGCTCGCAGCGCTGGCCCAACGAAACCGAGGCCAGCTAAATCAATTAATCCTTCTGACTTATCAAGTATACGGATAACCACTTGCTCCCCCCATACAACTGGTGAAATAGCGATACGAAGATCAACGTCTTTATTCGAAGCATGTACCTTAAACTGGCCGTCCTGTGGCACTCGATGTTCATCAATCTTTAGGTTACTTAAAATTTTTATTCGCGAAACTAATGCTGGCTCAATTGACTTCGGTAAAACCATAATTTCATTGAGAATACCATCTACTCGGGCGCGGATTCTTAGATCATTTTCACGTGGTTCGATATGAATATCGCTAGCTCTCTTCTGGACAGCATAATCGAGGATTGCACTGAGTGCTTTACTAATGGGGGAATCCTGAACAATAGTTTTAACATCACTGTCAATTTGGGCTTGGGCTTTTTCAGCACTGTCACTGGCTATAGCATCGCTAACGCCACTCTCAAGATCAGCACTGTACTGCGTTAGGGCTTGCTGAAGCCCAAATTCTGAAGCTACAAATATATTTAGAGGGTGGCCAATTTTATTCGCAAGATAGTCGACCGCTTGCACATTGCTAGCATCAAGCATTGCAATCGATACTCTACCATTCTCTTCAGCAAAAGGAACCGCCATATAGCGCATAGCATCATCACGTGGTAGTAATTCTATAATCTCAGGCGTTATGAGGACATCTGATAAATCGATGTAAACATTTCCAGTAGCATCGGCGATTAGCTTGGTAATCGACTCTTTGGGTACAGCATTCTGTTCAGCGATAAGTTGCAGTAATGACTTACCAGAATTACTAGCTTGGAACTTTAAATCATCTAGCTTATCTTGAGTGAGTAGATTCTGCTCAACTAGCTGAACCTCTACTTGGCTCTGACCCTCAGTGGAAAGTACACTCATAGCGATATTCTCCAGGGTTTTCTATTGTTCACTAAATGGTTGGTTATTGTTCTCTTGGTTCAGACTGACATCACTAAATTGATCAACACGAGTTTTATCTAACAATATTGAGTCATCCTCAACTGATATATCAGAAGAAATAGGTGCCACAACCTCAACTTCTTCGCTCTTCTCGTCAGCATGGAAAACACTAGTGGCCAAAACAAACACCAACACACCAGCAAAGATGGCAATAAAAAACACAGCTAATATCTCATTCCGTTTCATTCTTTAATCACCTCTTTTTTGATATCAGTTGAAACAATTGGTTTATAGTATGCTCGAACATTAATCGTTGTGCTCAACTGAGCACCTCTACCACTAATATCAGCTACTTCAATACCAAAAGCACGTCGTGAGTTTGTTAAGTCAGTTAAGAACTGTCTTATATTGGGGTACGAACCTTTTGCACTAATACCTATCACCATCGACTGCACTTCATTAGAATCAGACGTCATCACTCCAGAGCTTACGACCGTATCCTCATCACCAACCATACTGATCGACTCCAATTCAATACCATTCTTATTTGCCAAACCCTCAATAGTAGCTGACGTTTGTGGAAAATCGAAGGTGCTTGGTAGTACATTAAGAATCTGCTTATTACTAGTTTCTGGAGTTTTATTAAGATCCTTAAGATTGTCGCGCAAACCGTCTACAGATTTTATATTTTTCACAAGCTGCTCACTAGCAGCTTTTTTTCTTACTAATACTTTACGTTCAAACATTGCGTCTTGGAAGACAATCTTTGTGCCGACAATTGATATAGCGAGTATCACTGCTGCTACTCCAGCAAAAACCATCATGGTAGTACTACGATCTGTCTGAATATTAATCTGAGGACGTTTCATTTTTTTCATTTATTGATCCTCTCCAGTCGCTTGGCCTGCAGCAGGTGTCTGAATTTGTCCGTTATCAATCGTGATACCCAAACCTTCGGCTTGTTTTTTAATATCTTCATCAATCTGTTTTTGCTCATCGACTGTAGCTTCTTTTGGAAGCAGTTGAATATTACGCTGTTCCTTGGCTATTTTAAGGCGAGTAGGGTTGAGTCGGATGAAGCCAACACCCTGCATTGACCAAAGCGCCGGATCAAGCTCACCATCAATCGTATACGTGTATTGCTTGTCACGATTATCATAACTAAGGCTACTGATTGAGAGGTTTGCAACGGGACGAATGTAGTCTGGTTTCGTTGAATTCGAATCAGACTTACCTTCTGGGGTATCTTTTTCAGCCTCAGCAAAATCAAGAGCAAGTAATGTGTCAACAAAATTCTCAGCAGAGGGTACGGTAGGACTCGTTGCGCTCAGCTCAAATCGATTCTCCTCTGTGCTAATAAAGCTATTGGTGACCTTAGTATCAGCAGGGGTGGCTCGCTCCAAAAGGCCAACAAAATTACCGCCGCGGATTTTATCACTATCAACAGTCTCGATATTATTGAGCTGGCTCTGAACTGTCAGTAGCTCGCCTAGATCTTTAACCTTTTTCAAATCGCTTATAGATGCAGTAATCTCTTTGTTCCTAGAGCCGATACGAGCCCGCAAGCTAAGATCATAAATCCCTACAGCAACCGGCACCGCAACACTGGCGATTATAACTACGATTGAACCACTGATAACTAATCGACGAGCTTGGCCTGCTTTTTGTCGTTCTTGCTTAATATCTGGTAATAAGTTTAGTGCAATCATTTCTTTTGACTCCATTGCGCTAGACCAACTGCTACACCGAACTGTGACGATAGAGCTGCTAGCTGTTCTGCCTGCGCTTGTGTGTATACAATATTGATCCACGGATTTGCGACCTCAGAAGCAATCTCTAGTTTTGTCGTTATATGGTTCGGGAACTGCGGCAGTACTGCGGCGTAGCCACCGAGAACGACTTTGGAAACGGCGACATTGCTGTATCTGCCAATAAAGAATTTAATTGACTTGGTAATTTCGCTCAAAAGATTATCAGTTGCAACTGATAGCGCTTCATTGACTTGACCCTCTAATTTTGAACCGTCGAAACCAAACTTTTCGATAAATTGACGTGCCTGATCTTTTTCAACGTTTAGACTATTAGTAACCGACTTAACAATAGTTTCACTACCTATAGGTAGAGCTCGGGTCAACCGAGGCGCTTGGTTAAAAACTAGAACAACATCAGTCGAAACTGATCCAATGTCAATAATTACTGTGGCATCCAAAACATTCGGAGCTAGAACTGAACGAGAAATAGCTAGAGCATCGGGTTCAATTGCTATGACGTTAAGGCCGATGTCCTCTATCATCTGTAGCCTATTTTCAAGATACTGTTTCTTAGCAGCGGCAACAAAAATTTCTTGCTTATCTTGACCTGCTGGAGATTGGCCAATCGGCACGTAATCTAACTTAACCTGATCAATTGGTACTGGTATATACTGTTCTGATAAAAAAGGAATCGAATTAGCTAGCTCATTCTTATTCATAGCTGGAGCATCAACAACAGTCGAGTAAACTTGCTTAGAAGGAACGCCCACCACCACACTCTTGGTTTTAATACCAGAATTTGCAATGAATTCGGCAACAATCTGCCCTATTCGCTGGCGATCTTCATCAGCATCACTTGATGCAAGCTTATGATCAAGTGCCTGTGAAGCATAGGCGACAAGCTGTTTTGGCGCATCAGGACCACCACGTAGATGGACCGCACGGACAGCGGTACTACCAATATCTAGCCCAAAAAAATCACCCACACCTGAAGAAAATAATGACATGTAATGATGATAGCATAAGCATCATATTTGCAAAAGCTTTTGTCTCTGTTTTTTAAATACTTACACAACCATTTATTAATAGCTGGAAAAAATAACTCTTACTCTCATACTCAATGTTAATGAAGATCAAAAGACAGGTGGAAGCTCTTGGTAGCCGTTCCGTGTGACTGATGTGCTTATTGTCGAACCAAAGTACGGCGGGCTAAGGATTAGCTCTGGAGCAAACGTAAACGTCTCTGCGTACTTAGAACCCGAATCACGCACTAGTGTGGGTACATCAATACCGGCAACTGTTCGTCTAAACAATATCTGTTCAGCCATGACTGCTCCGTATACCGTCAGTCGGTTTCGGCAAACTTCACCTGCTGTTTTATTGCCAAATGATGGCTGTATTATCGGGCTTTCAATTTCATAGGAACTTCGAGCACCATCCTGCCCTCCACAAGTATCGAACAAGCCCGTTGCACTGTAAAAGCCACTGACCAAACTAACGTTATGGCGAATAGTTATATCTTTGCCCGCGATTAGAGCAAAGGATGGAATTGCATTACGGTTTGCATAGTTTCCTGAGTAGGTTATATTATCGCTGATTTGTACATTGCTATCATCGGCGATGACGGTTAGTTTTCTTCCGTTACTTACCTGACCGCCAGTTATTCTTATATTCCCTCCTGGTGAGCTGGTACGAAGTAGAAAGCGCTCTTTCCCAAATCCTTCAAGTTCAGCAACGCTTACAGAATAAACACCAGAGACCTCATTTGTTAATGTCATGACATCAAGCCCCGTTATATTAATAGGGGCAGCTAGGTCTGGTCGACATATTGCTGCATATTTACCCTGACTTCCTATGTTCTTAAAATCCAATTTTTCGGCATCAAGACCCCAGCCATTAAAAACCTTTGCGTTCGAAGCGAATTTATCTATATCACCAGTAGCGAATACTCCATAGTCCGCAGCACTGTAGTCGTTCGTAAGTGGAGAAGGTCCCTTGCCACCACGAACTTCAGCATCTGATAAACCGAGAGGATCACAACCTTGATTATTAAATTGTCTTACATCATCTGTTAGATTAGCACCAGCCTGAATATCTCCACCGTTAAATTTGACCAACGGATGACTTGGCTTGGCTTTAACTATGAAGCATCTATCCCCACCATCATAGTAGTTTTGTGACGCAAAATTATCACCCCTAGGCTTATTGTATATATTAAAACAGATTTGAGTACCAGTTACCGCATCATCTTTAACCTTAAACCTGAATCTTCCTGTCGATGCAGGCGCACCCGAACTTGAATTAGCACGCATATTTTTCGTTACCCATGACCAGCATTCAGGACTGTTGATTGGGCTCGGAGGTGGCGAACAAGCTGGGTTATCGCCTGGGTCATAGTGCATCGGCTGCGGATCCCCTAAAAATTGCGTATCCATGTTAATGAGATTAGATACGCCTCTATCTTCAACGATAGTTGGTTGATCTGTTCTGACAAGGGGAACCGTGATCCCAAGCTTATTACCCTCATTCCAAGCTTTTATCGCGATTGTATATACTTGGCCTGCCGTCAATTCTTTGCCATCTATCATGCCAGTAGCTGCATCATCAAACGTACTCTTATTATTTGATGAGTTGACGACTGGACCACCTGGACAGGTGAACTTCTTTGAACCGAAATCTATGTAATTATTCTGGGGGTATTCTACGACTTCAACCTTCATAGTGTGTTGGTTCCCATCTCTGAATGCTGCGGGTACGACATTCCCTGTTTTAGAAAAAACAGCATTACCAGCGCTATCAACAACGCTCGACTGCAAAGTACCTGGTCCGGTGCCATTCCAATTCTGAACCTGTCCATCTATAGAGACCCTTACTGGGAACCTATTGGAGGTAGACCCAATCCTATCAAAATCTCTTGCCCCACCACCAAATTCATCTTTACTAGACGGGTTACCACATTTGACATTCCAAAAACCCTTTAGTTGAGTCGTGTAGCTACAGTCAACCTCGAAGAAAATGCTGTTATATGGAAGTTGAAATTGAATTCCATTAGAATTTCTAACATTCAGCCAGTTCCATGTATAGACATAGCCAGGTTTAATCGTAATATTGGTTTGACCAGGCTTGTTATTCCCAGTAAATGGTCCTGTGTAATTCAATATCTTACGATATTTATCAAGCTCATCCTTTTGTTCAAATGGCACCTCGAACACCTCAAAACGTAGGTTATTTTGTTGGTTCCCAGTGTTATAATCGTCATCAAACCATTTTAGTGTAACGTTTTTAGCTGTTAACATATTACAATCCGGTCCAAACTTAAGACTAAAATTATTTTGTCCAGAGTCTGGGTTGCTGAGACGGTCCTGTATAGCAAATTTATTTCCAGATCCGTTATAGTAGCTTGCGTAACTTCCTGATGGTCCTCTGATTTTAAAAGCATTCACTCCTCCGGAGTTTGGCCGTCCAGTATGACTGGCGATAACGGTAACCGTATAATATGTTTTTTTATTAAGAGTCGTGACTGGTGCACCGCCTACTCGAACATTTATTGTATCCCAACCACACCCTAAGTTTCCATCTGTTACCGACGATACGAACCCACCTTCATATCGAGCAAACATTACAAAATTAGTAGGAGCAGCGACGTTGCTGTCTCCCGTGCAATTTGCATTTCCATTATTCACCTCGATCGGAACGATTGCACGGCCTAGCCAGTCGGTACCTGCAGCACCGGTGGGCACATAGACTCGAATCTCAGAATTTGGTGCATCAAGATTGTTTCCTGCCCCAGACCTTCCAACTTGTAGATACACATTATTTCCACTTGTGTAATCACTTGGGTCGGGAGCCTGACGCCCAACGGCAGAGACACCGATACTATGGCCAAGTAACGTGATGATCATACTAAGAAAAACTAGCCCACCACGAAATATTTTTATTTTATTCATATCTCTTAAACCCTAGCACGCTTATGCTTGATTTTGAAGCATTTTACCCTAGTTTTTTAGAATTATGGACGATTACCCACCCTTTGATTGTGTATCCACTAAAAGGCTTATGCTATTTACCCACATTCTGATTTATTTTCCCTAGGAATTTATAAGGCCTATCAGCCACTAGACCAGCTCGGCATGATATCTAAAATTGTAAATATCTGAGAACTAACACTATCTCTGCTACAATATCAGCAAGGAATAAGAGGATAATAACGATGAAACTGACTATAAACCGAAAACAACTGACTATGGTCGCTTGCTTAATATTGGCAACCGTATTGCTACGACTAATTCCACATCTGCCAAATTTTGCGCCGATAACTGCTGCGGCTTTGTTTGCAGCTGCCTACCTCCCAAAGAAATATGCTTTTATCGTACCGATTTTGAGCGTCATGATCAGCGACTATCTATTACTTTACATTTCGCCATTCAGTAATCCAATCGTTGACCTTAGTACTTTCCATCCTTTGACCGACGCTCTCCACACCAGTAGTTACTATGTTTGGGCTAGTTTTGCTATCAGCGGACTAGTTGGGTTACTACTAAGTCGAAAACAAGGATTTGCCAGAGTAGCTAGTATTAGTTTTCTTGCCAGCCTGCAATTTTTTCTAATAACTAATTTTGCGGCTTGGATTGGCAGTAATATGTACGCACCAAATATTAGTGGCCTGACCGCGAGTTATGCGGCTGGTCTGCCATTCTTCGGCTATACTTTTGCCGGCGACTTATTCTACTCGATGCTTTTCTTTGGACTCTATGCACTCGTTGTCAAACAAAAGTTCGTAGCTCCACATAAGACCTTAGCTACACACAAAGCCTAGAAATAATTTAGATACGCTTTAACAACTTCACGCTGAACGGTATCACCTCTAGAGTGCCCCGAAGTAACGAAATGTAAAATCGTGTCATCACCCATAGCATTTTTCAGCTCATAAGCTCCTGAAGGCATACAAATAAAGTCGTATCGACCATGGACAATAATGGTCGGAATTTCCTTTATCTTATCGATATTATCCAAAATATAATTTTCATCGATAAAAGAATTGTTCAGAATATAGTGTGCCTCCAGGTAAGCCAGCGACTCTGATGCAAAATCCTTTAGCTCCCTCTCGACACTCTCAGGCACGTAATCGAGCTTCAACAGAGACGATTCAAAGATCATCCATTCTCGAGCAAATTTTTTCTTCTCATCAGTGTTTGGGTTCTGCAGCATTTTTTCTTTAAAGTAATCACTGACATTTTTATCATCTGTGTCTGGAGCATTTGCTGCAAACCGCTCCCATGCCTCTGGGAAATGGGTTGAAACTTTGCCGTTAAGATAAAACTCCCTATCGGCAGTACGACCCAAATATATACCACCAATCAGCATTTTCTTGACCTGATCAGGGTTAGCAATCGCATAGAGTAAAGCAAGTGTAGAACCCCAAGAAAAGCCATAAAGTGATACTTTTCTAAAACCTAGCTCTTTTTTAAGCTTATCTATATCCGAAATTAAGTCTTTAGTAGTATTATTTTCTGTCGAAGCAAAAGGAGTACTTCGGCTTGAACCTCTTTGGTCATGAAAGACAACGCGGTGCTTTTTCGGATCAAAATTTAAAAAATCCTTGTCACCAAAACCACCACCCGGCCCACCGTGCAAATAAAATATTGGCTCTTTGATGTCTCCATTTCCCCAGTCAACCCAATAGATTTCGTGCCCATCGCCGACGTCGAGGTGTCCAGATCTAATAATATTTTTGTCTTTAATATCCTCTAATACTTCTTCACTCATATCCATATTATAGCGCATAGAATATTTACCGTTACGGCCAAAAGCAAAATAGTCGATTTATTCGCCTCTGCTAGTAATCTGTTAAACTAGTAACTATGAGTTTATCGATCGGAATTGTAGGGCTACCTAATGTTGGTAAAAGCACACTGTTTAATGCGCTGACAAAAAATAATGTTTTGGCAGCCAATTATCCATTTGCCACGATTGAGCCAAATGAGGGTATCGTAGCCGTTCCAGATGATAGGCTGCAGCAACTGAGTGAATTGTATGATGGCGCACCAATCGTGCCAGCCACGGTGAAGTTTCTCGACATTGCTGGAATAGTTGCCGGTGCGCACAAGGGTGAAGGCATGGGTAATGCTTTTCTGAGCCATATCCGTGAGACAGCTGCTATCGTCCAAGTTGTGCGTGCATTCGAGGATGGCGACATTCAGCACGTCGACAATCATCTCGATCCTAAAAAAGACATTGAGACAATCAACACTGAACTAATTCTCGCCGACCTACAGACTATTGAAAATCATATGCCAAAGTTAAACAAAAAAGCTAAATCAGACAAAGAAGCCAAATCCCGAATGACACTTCTTGAGCAACTGAAGCCAAAGCTCGACGAAGGTATCTTGGCGATCAATAGTGGAGTTGAGCTTAGCGAACTCGAATACCTAAGTCTCCTGACCGCAAAGCCATTTATCTATGTCTTTAATGTCGATGAAGCTACGCTTAACGATGAGGCGAAGCAAGTTGAGCTTCAAGAACTTGCACCGAGTGAAAATGTTGTTTTTGTCAGTGCTAAAATTGAAGCCGAAATCGCTCAACTTGACGGCGAAGATGCCGAAATGTTCATGGAAGAATACGGCCTGAAAGAATCAGGGCTCGTTCGCTTGAGCCGTGTTGGCTTCTCTGCTCTCGGACTACAAACCTATCTAACCTCAGGTGGAAAAGAAGTTCGTGCCTGGACAATTAAAGCTGGCAGTACTGCACCGCAAGCTGCAGGTGTTATCCATGCTGACTTTGAACGAGGTTTTATTGCTGCTGAGATCATTAGTTTTAACGATCTACTTGAGACGAAAACACGAGCTAATGCCAAGAAAGTCGGTAAGGTTCGAACTGAGGGCAAGGCTTACATTATGCAACCTGACGACGTAGTCGAATTCCGTTTCAACGTTTAGCTATACTGCTAGATATTTTTCAATCAAGAAAAAACAGATAACAAAGTATCTGATAGCTCCGCTATTAATACTTATGCACGATATATCAGTTATTTATCCACAAACATTTACACACCAAATAGCTATTTAATATCTCATACATGGCTTATCTTACTTAATATCAGTGGGTAGATAATGAATAATTTGTGGGTTTACATCTGTTGAAATTAACCCACAATAATTTCAAAAAGCTTCTGCATATGCATTTTTATCATTTAGAATGATCAATTCAACTTTGTCGTCAAAGTTGAGCAAAACGCTGGGCTTATCGCAATATTTTGAGATAGCCATTGTTATGTTCAACAACGCATCAAATCAGACTCCCGTTAGCGCTCACTCATTAACGTTCGGGGTAGTCTTCTGATAGAGTGTCTGATTGAAATAGCGATGTATTTCTCAGGAATTACTTTTTTATCGGCAGACCAAATAATTCGAAAATCAGCAAAGGTATACGTCCTAGTCGAGATTTACAGAAACCGAGAACCTAGTAGTTCCATCGTATTTATCTAATTTGTAAGAGAGTTTTGTATTACTTTTGAAGCCATAGCAATAACTCTTGAAAATAAAATATTAAAAAAATAATCTTAATAGTTATTTTTTGGCTAGATTGAGTTTATAAAACCGTTCTATGTTACCTTTAGCGCCGTGAACCGCTGAATCGGCTTTGTCAGAAATGACCCAACCATTGCCCTGCATCCAAAGCTCCATATCTTTTAAAATACCGCGGCGGATCGTATTATTCTTAATAACACCTTTGTGCATACTGGCAGTCTTATAGTCGGCTTCGAATTGTGGTTTTACCATTGGTAAGACTTCAGTGTCACTATCTATTAATTGCGCAACCGCAGGCAGGACTAGACGAAGTGAAATAAATGAAACATCAATGACGACGATCTGTGGAATATCTACCAGACCTTGAAGATCACGAATATCTGTTTTCTCAAGCACCACTACGCGCGGATCTTGGCGAAGTTTCCACTCAAGTTGATTTGTGCCAACATCAACTGCATAAACTTTTATTGCACCGTTTTGCAGTGCGAAATCAGTAAAGCCTCCAGTCGATGAGCCAACATCGAGTACGATTTTATTTTTAAAATTCATATGAAATTCATCGGCAACCGATGCTAGTTTACCGCCCGCTCTTGATACATACCGCGGCCCGGCTTTTATCTGCAGCTCGACATCGGGCTTCACATAAAAACCGGCCTTATCAACTTTCTTACCGTCAACACTCACTCGTCCCGCCATTATAAGCGCCGAAGCCTCGGCACGACTTTTCAAACCTTTGACTTCATACAAAAGCTTATCAAGTCTAATCTTTTGGGACATGGTAGTTACTTGGCTCGTTCGACGTAGCTACTGTCACGCGTATCAACCACGACTGAATCGCCAGGCTTAATAAAGATTGGCACCTGAACTACTGCACCAGTTTCTAGCGTAGCTTCTTTTTGGACTGTACTTTGGGTATCTCCCTTAGTTACATCTGGAGTTTCAAGAACCTTGAGAGAGATTTTTATAGGCAATTCAACTGCAATAACACGGCTCTCAAAATACTTGGCAACGACTTCTATGCCGTCATTCATCAGTTCAGCTGCCGAACCAATCAAATCCCCGTCGACTGAAAACTGTTCGTAGTTTGACTGATTCATAAAGAAATACTCAGCGCCTTCTCTATATAAGAACTGGACATTCTCATTTGTAACTTCAGCACTATCGACTTTCTCGTTACCTTTGAAAGTTTTTGGGATAACTGAGCCGTCAAGCAAGTTTTTTAACTTAACGTTTACTATTGAACCGCCACGACCCATTTGTTTTTGGGCATAGTCAGTTACACGGTAAGGCACACCATTGAGTTGTACTAGTGTGTCTTTCTTAAGATCTGTTACGCCGAGCATAGCCGACTATCTCGCTACGAATGGTAGAAGTGCAAGATGTCGAGCACGCTTGATGGCGACAGTTAGTTCACGTTGCTGTTTAGCACTTAGTCCTGTCTTCTTGCGTGATTCAATCTGACCATATGGATTGACGAACTTCTGTAGACTTTTGAAGTCTTTATAGTCAAAATAGTTTATTTCGTTTCTTTGGCGCATGTTTAATTCCTTTTACTTTTTATTGATTAACTAATTAAAATGGGATTTCTGAGAGATCAACAGGTTTATCTGCATCGATATCATCAGTCGGAGTCTCATTAGAAGATGATGGTGCACTATCGTTACTACTGCTAGACGATGAAGACCCACTGCGACTACCGCCGCCAGCTGAATCCATAAAGTTAAAGTCAGTGACAACAATTTCGACAGACTTGCGCTTCGAACCATTCTTGTCTTCCCAGTTTCTGGTTTGGAGACGACCCGACAGTAAGAGTTTACTTCCCTTTTGAGTATATTGAGCAATAATCTCGCCCGCTTTGCCCCAAGCGACACAATCAAAATAGTCAACACTGTCTTGTGCCTGACCATCTTTACCAGTCCATGAGCGGTTTACAGCTACGCTTAAGTTCGTAACGCTCTGTCCAGATGGAGTTGAGCGTGTTTCTGGGTCTTTTGTAAGGTTACCCATGATAGTGACTTGGTTAAAACCCTTTGCCATCTATGCCTCCTCTTTATCTTTGTTTTTCTCACTGTAAGCCTTAGCTTTTCGTGCACGCTCTTCGGCTTCTGCGTCCTCAGCAGAACGATCGATGTGTACTGTAATCATATGACGTAAAATTTCGTTAGTAATGTTGAAGGTTGCGTCAATTTCAGCAACTTTATCATTGTCGATTTCTACCTCATAGTAGATATAAACAGCGTAATCAAGTCCGGTAATAGGATATGCTAGACGACGCTTACCCCAATTATCGGTGACTTGGATTTTACCACCAACATCCTTAATTATTTTTTCTATTTTTTTCTGTGGTTTTTCCAGATCAATTTCTAGATCTGGGTGTAGTAAAACGACGATTTCGTAGCGTTTCATGCTTCTCCCTTTGGTTGTTAAGCCTCAAGTCGAGCTTGAGGCAGGGCTAATAATACTTGCAATTATATTGTAATTCTCTCTTCAAGTCAAAACTTGGGCACTCATCCCTAGAAAATACAACTCATTAAAGCTTAGCTTACGATTGCTTTAAGCAAGGTATCTATGTCGCTCTTATTATTGTAGTAGCTTAACGCAACCAAAATCTCATTGTTTCGATATGTCACGTCAATATTAAACTCCTTCAGCTTTTCGTAGACATCATTAGGAGAAGAAAGAACTACTAGACCTGATTCGTTCTGTGTTTTGAAGGCGCTGATAACCAAAACGCCTGACTGATCACACTTTTTTGTAAGATAAGCTCTGAGCTCACTTATTCTTTCTGCAATATAAATTAAACCAATACTTTGAATAAATTTTAGCTGAGCTACTAGCGCAAATACTGAAATAAAATCTGGATGGCCGAGCTCAAAGACCGAAGCATTTTGCTTGAGTTGATATTGTTGCGTAGTATAGCCGCTCTTTAAAACCACACTATGCCAACCAACAATATTGGACCTATATTGTTGCATAAAATTTACTGAGACGATCATACACGCCATGCTGTAACCAGCATTAAGCCATTTATGTGTTCCAAAAACAAGTGCGCTTGCATTTATAGCTTTAAAGTCAATCATTACCACACCCGCACTCTGTGTTGCATCAACAATAAACACTATGTTGTTCTCTGTACATATTTCTCCTATCTCTTTAAGGTCATTCATGAAGCCTGTGCTGTATTCGACATGACTTATAACTAAAACTTTAACATTGTCTTTGACTGCCTTTTTTACTTCATCGACTGAAATAACACCACTATTGGAAGAGTCTATACAATTGATTTCGAATCCTCTCTCAATCCAAGGTATTGTATTTGATGGGTATTCATCGCTAAAGGTGAGGACTTTATAATGGCTGGGCAGCATAGCAGCAATATGATTGATCGCTAAAGAAACATTGTGAGTAAAGCCTACTTCTTCGCTATTACAGTTAAATAATTCTCCGACGAGTTCTCTAGCTTCGCCAAGGTAGGGTGTGTACTTTTCCCAAATTCTACCAATGCTAGATGCTTCACTCAACACAGCGCACTGGGCGCTAAGATACTTTTTTGAGAGAGGCCCGCCGCCATTTGTTCGTAAATATACCCGTTCTTTGAAGACCGGATATTCTTCTCTAACTTTTTGCCATTGATTAATTTTCATTCATTTTAATAATAACAAAAAAATTTAAGAAATATTTTTGTTAGCTTTCAGAGATAATAATTACGGTTTCATGGGCTCGTTTTCCCTGCTGATTCACGGCCTCTACCAACAGCTCATTCTTGCCCGTTGCTAAATAAACTCTCTTCTCAAATTTACCATCCTCTTGAGTATCGACTGAGATTCCATTGATGCTAACCTCTGCATCTTCATCCGTTACACCACGGACGACCATAAAGTCATTGTTGGTTTTGGCACTGAGATTACGTGGTAATTCAACTTTCAGCTCGGGCGGCTTTGTGAACTGATATACCTGGTAACCAACATAGCCAAAAAGGCCGAAGAATATTGAGCTAATCAAAAAAATTGTTGAGATACGACTAGTGACAAAACTTCGTAACAACGGTTCAGTTTTTGTTTTCGCAGTAACTTCTTTAATTTGCTGCCATTCAACAACCATCGCTAAGTAACGAGCGTACGTCTGAACTAGACCACGGTTGTAGACACCATCTTGCCACTTACCTGTTTCAAAACTGTCAATTTGAGCTGTGCTTATCTGCGTTTGCCGCGAGGCGGCTTTTTTACTCAATCGCTGTGCGGCCCGAGCTTGTTCAAGTCGCTTACCGAGCTTCTGGCGTTCAGCTTCAATACTAGAATTAAAGCTCTGCTTCGCCATCATTATCCATGTCTTCAATACTACTAACCAAAACCTCACGTGGCCTTGAACCATCAGCTGGACCGATTATACCCTGTTCTTCCATAGTTTCAATCATGCGAGCTGCTCGACCATAACCAACGCGTAAACGTCGTTGTAGCATACTGGCACTAGCTTTCTTGGCTTCGATAACAACTTTTATGGCATCATTGTAGAGCGAATCGTCTGACGCATCAGCATCTGGAACTATTCCACCTGACTTACCGCCAATCTGTACAGGCTGGGAAATAATATCATCATTATAGTCTGGTGCTCGCTCCATTTTAATATGATCCGTAATCATATTAAGCTCTTTGTCACTTACAAACGCGCCTTGTAAACGGATTGGTTTCGGTGCAGTTGGCGAGCTATAGAGCATGTCGCCAGATCCAAGCAGTTTCTCCGCACCACCCTGGTCAAGGATTGTTCGTGAATCAATTTGGCTAGTGACCGTGAAGGCAATACGGGCTGGAATGTTAGCCTTGATCAGACCAGTAATTACATCAACGCTTGGTCGCTGCGTAGCAAGGGTTAAATGGATACCGGTGGCACGAGCTTTTTGTGCCAAGCGTACAATCAATGACTCAACGTCACGAGCAGCCACCATCATCAAATCAGCTAGTTCATCAATCACGATTACGATATAGGGCATATGATCCTGATTCTTGAGTTTGTTGTAATCTTCGATATTTCGCTTGCCTGCTTCTGCGAGCATACTGTAGCGTCGCTCCATCTCCGCTACTGACCATTTTAGCGCACTGATACACTTCTCTGGATCGATGATTACTGGAGTTAGCAAGTGCGGAAGATCGTTATAAGGTGTTAATTCTACTTGCTTGGGGTCAACTAAAATAAGTTTCATTTCACTCGGTGAGTTACGATACAACAAACTCGCCAGAAAAGTATTTATCATAACCGATTTACCAGAACCAGTAGCACCAGCAATCAAAAGATGGGGCATCTTTTCAAGTTCTGCTACAGTTGGTTGTCCAGAAATATCCTGTCCAATCACAAACGTTAGGGATGAATGAGCTTTTTTCCACGGAGCACTCTCTAGAATACTTCTCAATCTAACATTGGCTGATTTTTGATTCGGTACTTCGATACCAACGGCACGCTTACCTGGGATTGGTGCTTCGATGCGAATCGAGGTTGCAGCTAAATTAAGAGCAATGTTTTGCTCAAGCGCAGTTATCTTAGTCAGACGCACACCGCTTTCTGGCATCAAGGTATACTGGGTCACTCGAGGTCCAACATTGATATCGCCCATCTGTACTGGAACTTTAAAGTCCTCAAGGGTTTGGCGAATAATTTCAGCATTTCCGCGCCAATCTCCAGCATCAGCTTTTTCTTGCTTATCTGATAGCAATTTTACATCTGGGAAGTTCCACTCTGGATCTGCACTCATCGTCAAAGCTTGATCTTCTTCGGCTTTCTGTTTGGCTAGTTTATTAACACGCTCTTTACGTTCGGCAGGTTTTTCGATAGGGACATTGGTGTTCAAAGTTGGTGAATGCCGTTCGGTTGCTGTTGCTGACTCTCGACTTAATTCACTAGCACCATCACCATTATCTTTACCTGTTTTTCGCATATCGCGCCACTCCGAGATGAACTGTACGACTCGTTGTATGGTTACTTGGGAAGCTATCAAGAGCCCAATAATAAATAATCCCATTAAGAAAATCGCTGCAGTTGCTTGATTGAATAATGACATCAGTAGATTATCTAAGCCATAACCAAGTAACCCCCCTCCAATCCCGGTAGTAGCTGCCTGCCTTGGTTCGTCGGCCATATAGAACAGATGTAGAAGCCCTGAAAAACTCGATAATATTATGCCTGAACCGAGCACTAGCACCCACGGAGTGCGATGCTCCTCATCAGCAAAAATACGGACAGCAATCAGTATTAGTATCAACGGCAAAACATAGGCGCCAAAGCCAACTAAAGTCCTTAGTCCATTAAACATCCTAGTTGGAAGCTGACCACCGAGCCCGAAACCAGCAACTAATAAAATTACAGCAATAATAATTAATAAAACTGCAACGATTTCTTGAGCGATGCCATCAGCAAACTCAAGCTTCTTTGGTGCATTCGACTTTTTTTTGTTTGTTCTTTTCTTTTTTTTAGCCATAACCTATGCTCTAGTATACTCGGGTCATGCTATTTATGCATCCTCGAGGTGTAATTCAGTCTTACTAAGGGACAAGTTACGAAACTTTAGCTGTTTTTAGCCGTCGAACAGCATCGAGTGATAACCCAAAACCACCGCTAAATATTGAGATAGCTACGATGAATTGGATAGTGATGTTCTCACCCGTCTTAGCAAGTGTTGAGCCATTAGTTGAGGTGCTAGAGACTATACTATTAGCAGTTATTACATTGTCGTTGCTTACTGCTAACCCTACCGGATCAAGTACCTCTCCATTAGCTATGCCATCTTCGTCGAGGACTCCACCGTCTGTTATTTGGTAGCTAAGGATAAGAACATGTTTACCATCTGTGATGTCTTCGATAATAATGGCATCTATGACGTTTCCGTATTGTTTAGTAATGCTGTTGTACTTACGGGCGACTACGTCACTCGGAGTGAGTTCAGTTTCGAAAGTTAGAGTTATATCTTGGGTGGAGCTTGTCGGCACAGTCAGGCAGAAATCTACTAGGCCGAGTGGGTATTGATAGTCACCATCTTGGGTAGTTAGTTCGGTTTCAGTATTAGCGGAGTTACAAGTCAAAGTAGTGTTAACTGGGGTAGTTAGGGTGATGTTATTGAAGTTGGTGGAGTTTGGGAAGGTGGTCTGGGTTGGGGGTGAAGTAAAAGTGGAGGTGTGGATGGTGCCACCGGAATCTGCTGCTGCCAGTTTGGTGCCATCGGCGCTGGATGTGATTGACCACCAGTTTCGGCTACCGGAGCTGGTTTGCTGTATCCAGGTGCCGCCGGAGTCGGTGGAGGTGTAGATGTAGCCCGGTGTAAACGCTCCATAAGAGTTTGATTCTGCTACTACTGCCGCTAGTTTAGTGCCGTCGGCGCTGGAGGTTATAGAATTCCAGTATCTTGAGCCTGCAGCTAACTGCTCGGTCCAGGTGGCGCCGGAGTCGGTGGAGGTGTAGATTGAGCCACCACGTTCAAAAGTCGCAAGCTTTGTGCCATCTGCACTAGAAGTGATGGATATCGAGGTTGGTTGGCCAGGGCCTGTCTGCTCGGTCCAGGTGGCGCCGGAGTCGGTGGAGGTGTAGATTGAGCCGGAATCATCGCCAGCTACTAATTTTACACCATCACTACTAGAGGCTACAGATTGCCATAATCGGTTACCTGCGGCTGTTTGCTTGGTCCAGGTGGCGCCGGAGTCGGTGGAGGTGTAGATTGAGCCACCGAAAAATACACCATTGCTTATAGCTACTAGTTTAGTGCCGTCAGCGCTGGATGAGATGGATTGCCACCTTCGAGAGCCAGCATTAGTTCGCTCGGTCCAGGTGGCGCCGGAGTCGGTGGAGGTGTAGATGTAGCCATCAATTACCGTCGCTGCCAAGTTGGTACCGTCAGCACTGGAGGTGATTGAATTCCAATATCTCAAACCTGCGGCTGTTTGCTTGGTCCAAGTGGCGCCGGAGTCGGTGGAGGTAGAAATAGGACCATCAGAATATGCAGCAGCAGCCAACTTAGTTCCATCAGCACTAGAAGCAACGTCTAACCAGAAACCTGGGCTAGCATCTGCATTAGTACGCTCCGTCCAGGTATACCCACCTTCTGCCATAGCCGGCATAGTAATAAGTAACAAGGCAATGACTACTGTTACAACAAGAATGCTAGCTTGTATTAGTTTGGTTAGATTGGTAATAAGCTTTGAGCACTTATTTGCTGTAATCATAGTAATGACTACCCTCCTCTGGTTTTTATATGCGTTCTTTCCACTCTCTTGTATTCACAATTACAGTAGCATAAGCTTTTCTAGCCGTCGAATATTTCTGTAAGCTTTTCTGAGGTGGGTCTGGGCGAAAAGGAGGAGCTTTTGAAGAACGAGTGTTATTATTACAATCTGTCCAGTCGAGGACTGTTTGACGAAGTGATTAGCCTCTTATGCAGCTAATCATTGAGGAGTTCCGCAGGCGATTGTAAGTAATGACAGTGAGTTCATGAAGAGTAATGATAAGCCCAGGAGCTTGCGACACTCGACTACATTAGTCGTGAGAAGTATCGAGCTGTGGCTTATTGTCTTGGAGGTTCTTATTCAGATCACTAAGACTATTCAACACATTAACAACCGGAATCACTACAGGTGAACGATTAGTATGTTCATACAGATAATGCGTAATATGATCTTTGAGTTCAGCTTTAAAACGATCAAGTTCGACACGCTGGAAGCGTTGAGCGGCTGCTCGCTTCAGTTCAGCGCGAATTCCGTTCATAAGCTCTTCGTTCTCGCGCATGTAAATAAATCCGCGAGTAATAATATCTGGACTAGTTAATAGTCTGCCATTACCACGTTGGACAGTTAGAATTACTGTTACGATACCATCTTCGGCCATAACCAATCGGTCTTTGACGACAACATTTGGCACGATTGAGCCAGTTTGGTCAACTAGGACCGAACCATTTTCAACGTGGCCGTTAAGATACATTCGCTCACTGCTAACTTCAATGACGTCACCATTCTCGGCGTTCAGCGTGTTTCTACGATCGATGCCATTTTGAGCAGCAATATCAATATGACGTCGCTTTGAACGATACGGACCATAGATTGGAACAAAGAACTTTGGCTTGAGCATAGCAATTAAATCACCGAACTCATCCATACTGGCGTGCCCAGAAACATGCAATGGACCACTACCATCAATCTCATGAGTCTCATGTCGGAAAACATGCACATCTTGTCGCATCAGATTATCAACCATATCTCCAACTGATGCATCGTTACCAGATTCTGGGATTGGTGTTGAGCTAAGGATGACGCTATCTTGAGCTTTTAGTTTTACGAACTTGTGCTCGCCCTTGCTCATACGATCAAGTGCTGAGTTCATCTCACCTTGAGAGCCCGTGCAGACAACAACGACTTTGTCGTCAGCCATTTTGTTGACCTGCGCCATTGGAATTAAAGTACCCTTTGGAATCTTAATAAAACCAAGTCGTACGGCGGTTTCAAGTGTCGATATCATTGATCGTCCGTCGAAAGCCACTTTTCGGCCATTGTCGGATGCTGAAGTTACTAGCATTTGGATTCGGTTCATATTAGTCGAGAAGGTTGCCACGAAGACACGACCTGGCGCTGCTTTCATGCGCTCCATAAAACTAGCCTGCAGATTGTGCTCAGTCATGGTTCGGCCTGGTCGTTCGGTGGTCGTACTTTCGCTCAAAAGAACGTGAACACCCTCTTCACCAAGTTCCATAAGACGTTCGATATCGGTTGGTTTGTGGTCCAGTGGCTCTGGGTCAATCTTAAAGTCGCCAGTGTTAATCACTCGGCCAACTGGTGTATCGATAACAATCATAGTCGAATCTGGGATCGAGTGAGTCACACGAACTAACTCGATCGTAAACGGACCAAGCTTTAGCCGTTCGTGATTGTCTTGGTTCATTACTACGCTTCGGATTTCAAAGTCTTCTGGTGTTTTCTCATTATTACCAAAAATTTGTTCGACCATACCCATGGTAAATTGGCTACCGTAAATTGGTGCGGGATATTTCGGTACGATATATGGCAGCGCACCAATGTGATCAAGGTGCCCGTGTGTGATGACGTAGCCACGAATATTTCGCTTAACACGTTCAAGATAACTGACATCAGGAATCATATAGTTAACTCCTGGCAAATCAACACCAAGGTCTATTCCAGCATCGGTGATGATTGCATCGTTACCATATTCGATTAGGATCATGTTCTTTGATCCACCACCATCCATACCACCAAGTGGTATGATACGAAGTTTCGTCGAATGATCATGCAAATCAGGTTTTGGATTAACGATTTTAGTTGTTGATGCATCTTCGAATTTTTCAGTTATAAGACTGGCAGTCTCCATCGTACGACGCTGAGCACGAATGGCCTGACCGCGATTAGATTTCATGCCAGCAGGAACCGGTGGCCTGCTACCTTGCGAATTATTACGATTATTATTCCTATTATTCGACGGTTTACCGCCGCTACGCTCATCTGAACGATTTTGGTTATTGGTATTTCTATTGTTGTTACTCATTGTTCCTCATTGTTTTAGTTAATAATATATAAGTATCAAATTATTTTATGTTATACAGTCGCTCTTCAAAATATTCTAATTAGTATGCAAAGAGATATCAGTAATTAAATCTAATATAGCAAAAAGGTTATTGTTTGTCTAGTATTTTTTTACCCTAACAGGGGTGATACTACACTTGTTTCATACTGAGCTTGATACGACCATTGCCGTCAACCTCAATAACTTTGACAGGCCCTGTATCGCCAACTTTGACGATATCACTTGGATGTTCAACTCGTTGATCTGCCATTTCTGATATGTGAACCATACCATCAATGCCTGGTAAGATTTCGACAAAAACACCGAAATCTTTGATAGCAACAACTGTTCCGTCGTATACTTGGCCAACTTCTGGCTCGATAGTTAACTCTTTAATCCATTTAATAGCATCATCGCGGGAAGACTGGTCAGCAGCAGCGATAAGAATTGTGCCATCATCCTGGATGTCTATTTCAGCACCAGTTTCTTGGGTAATTTTCTTAATCATTTCTCCACCCTTACCAATAATTGCACCAATTTTTTCAGGATTAATTGAAATTGTTTCGATACGTGGAGCGTATTGTGATAATTCTTTTCGCGGCGCATCCAGTGTCGCTAACATGCTTTTAAGGATTTCTAGACGGGCAACTTTTGCTTGTTCGAGTGCCTGCTCTAGCAGTTCTCGGCTCACACCCTTAACCTTAATATCCATCTGGAGTGCTGTGATTCCGTCAGCGGTTCCAGCAACTTTAAAGTCCATATCACCAGCAAAGTCTTCTTCATCCATGATGTCGCTTAGGATAACTTTTTTGTCATCACTACTCATGAGGCCCATCGCGATACCGCTAACTGGCTTAGTAATAGGTACGCCAGCGTCCATAAGACTAAGTGTCCCAGAACAGACCGCAGCCATACTGGTCGAACCAGCAGAGCTCATAATTTCACTAACACTTCGGATCGCATACGGGAAATCATCTTCGCTAGGTAGTACCGCTTCGAGCGCACGTTCAGCGAGTGCGCCATGACCAATTTCACGTCGACCGGCACTTCGTGGTCGTGAAATTTCACCAACACTCCAAGCCGGGAAATTATAATGATGCATGAATCGCTTAGTAGTATTACTCTCCATATTATCAACAAGCTGAGAATAGCTGAGTGAAGCCAATGTAGTTATGTTAAGTGACTGAGTAAGTCCACGAGTAAAAATGCTCGAGCCATGAGCTCGCGGCAAAACACCAACTTCAGAGCTCAGTGGTCGCAGAGTATCTGACTTGCGATTATCTGGACGGAGACCATCCTCTAGAATTCCTCGACGAATCTCACGCTTCATAGCATGAGCATAAATCTCTTTCACCTGGCTGATACGATCGTGAGCATCTTCAGCTTCTAGATCTTCTACGAAATTTTCGACAGTTTGCTCTCGGAGCTCACGAACAGCTTGCTCACGAAGGTCAGTTTGAGGGTTGCGAAGTTTATCACCCATTTTATCGCTGAGAAATGCTTCTATTTCAGCTGTTAGCGCAGCATCATCTTCGACAACTTCAAACTCTTGTTTAATAACAGCAAGCTTCTCAACTAGCCGATTTTGTAATTCAATTGCTGGTTGGATCGCTTGATGCGCCATTTGAAGTGCATCAACCATATCTGATTCACTGACTTCTTTAGCGCCAGCTTCAACCATCATGATGGCATCAGCAGTTCCGGCAACGGTCAAATCAAGTTCACTATCTTCAAGCTGGGTTGTGTCTGGGTAGGCGATTAATTTGCCGTCAACTTTTCCAACACGAACACCAGCAACTGGACCATCAAATGGCGCACCAGTCATCATAATCGCCGTTGAAACAGCTATCATAGCGATTGTGTCAGGCTTAAGCTCTGGATCAACGCTCAGAACCTGGGCTAATGCTTGAACTTCATTCTGGTAGCCCTTTGGAAATAGTGGTCGGATTGGACGGTCAATTAATCGAGCGGTCAGAACGGCTTGTTCACTTGGGCGACCTTCGCGCTTGATAAATCGGCTGCCACTAATTTTGCCAGTTGCATAGAATTTTTCTTCGTAATCAATCATTAATGGAAAATACGTTGCGTGCGGATTTGCGTGATTAGCTGCTAGCGCAACACCCTGAACGACTGTATCTCCGTACGTTACGGTTACGGCTGAGCTCTGGAACGCCAGTCGGTTTATTTCGAATTTTAGCGTACGACCGCAAAATTCTGTCTCTAGGTTGATAATTTCTTTCCCAAATGGGTTAATTGTAGCCATGAGCTATCTCCTCTTTAACACGATTAGTAGTGCGTTCTAAGTGACAAGATTTTCGCGACTATAAAAACTAGTCGAGATAATTTTGGCACCGAAGTCAGCACTTTTTAATATACAAGCACCACCCCGTGTTTAGCAGTGCTTTTCTTGACTGTCGCCGGGCAATAAACGTAGGCCGGCAGCCAATAAAAGAACTTCTTAGTTGCTACGAATACCTAGTTTTTTAATTAGAGCTTCGTAACTTGCATAGTTTTCGCGCTTGAGGTATTTGAGTAGTCGTTTTCGTTTACCAACTAATTGTAAAAGCCCACGACGACTATGGTCATCTTTCTTGTGAACCTTCAGGTGCTCAGTCAGTTCACTGATTCGTGCGCTCATAATACTGACTTGGACTTCTGGTGAACCAGAGTCGTCTTTGTCACGAGCAGCGTCTTTGATAATAGTTTGCTTTGCGGTCTTTTCTAACATTGCGACCAATCATATCAGTTTGTGAGATGGTCGTCAACGATTTTATAATATGAGCTTTGTTTATGCCCATCGAAAGACTACTTTGCTTTAGCGGTGAAGATAACTTTTGTTGTCACGAGGCCAGCTAAGAACATCTTCTGAACAGATTGCGTCATCAACAAAGCTACAAATAGTATTAGTATTGCTGCACCGCCGCCCGACAGCAGTTGCGCAAGGACAGTAACAACGACCACAGCGCTGAGAATTTTGTAATTCATCATTGTTTTAGCGATATTGTTTTTATTTTTTTGTATAAGGATACCAAAAATAAAACTTGCAATTCCGAAAAATAGAGCCAGCACTATCGCTATCTGAAAACCAGCAAAAATGAGAACTCCAATTCCTGCGAGTAGATTAATTACCCCTAAGATAATTGTCAGAATCGCAACGGAAGAAATTGACTTTGCAACTTCTGGCGGAATAGCTACGGCTTGTCCATCCACAGGTTGAAGTGGTTGCGGCTGCATGGCAGGCTGCTGGGGTGTTTGTTGATAGCTAGCTTGGGTCTGTTGTTGTAGCGGAACTTGCGGCGCAATTTGCTGTGGAGGTTGTGCTGGCTGGGTTGGTGCTTGCTGCTTGGGGTCGTTTGGATTCATATATTCCTTCATTAAACTAGTGGGCCAAGCATAAACATATATATTTACTTGGTCAAATATTGGTATTGTGATTAATGAACCCACAAAGGTGATAAAACCAAAGCAACTAAGATACGGAGACCTTTTCAAGCGGAATAATGTTCTCAGTAAAGCTATCTTCACTCCACTGCTCTTTCGGTAATGATTTATCAACCGAGAAATCGGCGATTGAAGTTCTTCGCAGCTGACTGGTGTAGGCCCCACAACCAACATCTTGACCGATATCATGGATCAGACTCCTAATATATGTGCCGCTACTAACTTTGACGGAAAAACTAAATATCTTACCTTCAAATTGAAAGTTATCAATCGAATGAATCGTGACTGGGCGTTTTTTCATCTCTATCATTTTGCCCTCTCGTGCCAGTTTGTATGCCCGCTGACCATCGACCTTTATAGCAGAATACTGTGGCGGTGTTTGTTCAATATCGCCAAGATACGAATTGATTACTCGACTCAGATTCTCTTCACTTGGCAAGGAAACGTCACTCTCTGTTATCTCACCTTCCGCATCAAATGTTGAGCTAATCGCACCAAGCGTGCCACTGACCTCGTAGATTTTATCGTGTTTCATATAGAGGTCTTGTTGCTTTGTAGCTTTGCCAACGAGAACTATTAAAAGACCTGTCGCAAGTGGGTCAAGCGTACCGGCATGGCCAACTTTTATCTTTCCGCCAAGTATATTCTTAGTTTTCTTAACGACATCAAACGAGGTCCAACCCATCGGCTTATCAAGTAAAAGAATTCCATTCATATGAAACCAGTATAACGAACTGATTTAACTATGTCTGTGGTGGTAGCGGAATTTGTGGAGCTGCATCAACTGACAGTGACTGATTCAACGCTTGTGTAGCTTGTCGCAGCTGGTCATCTGGGTCATTACTAGTGAGTTCTGGAGTAGCGACTGGCGAGAATGGTTGTGTCAAAGGTGGCGTAGACTGTGTAACTTCATCCTGAAGCGCAGCTAAATCAACCTTAGGTTTATTATCGGTTGGAAAACTATGCGAGACTTTCGGCTTATCATCCGCTACAGCAACACTAGCAGGAGCAACAGGTGCTGGTGGGATTGGCGGCAACTTAACTACAGGATTGTTCGTAACTGGCGCAACTGGAGGCGAGGGTGGTTGTACTACTGGTGTAGCCGGAGCAATTACAGGTATTGGCGGCAACACATTAGGCTGTTGTAGTGGATTAACTGGTGGAAGTGGTGGAGGTGGAACCACTGGAGCTGGAGGTTGTTGCGGTGGAAGTTGGACCGGTGGCAGATCAGGAGTCGTAGGTGCAACTGGTGATGATGCCGGTGGAGGTGCGACCGAGTTGGCTATAGCAGCGTCAGTCGGTACAACTTCTTGTTTTTGCTTAACATTTGGCAACGGGGCTGGTGTCAGTGGTTCTGCCTCAACTGCTCTTGGTGGCTCATTTATCTTTAACTTGTCATCGCTACCTAGCATATCCTCATCAAGTGGTTCGGTCGGTAAGTCCAACACTTCAGATAATTTTTCTTGTTTTTTTTCATTATCTACTAAAGATTCTTTAGCTGGTGGAAGTGGATCAATCTTTTCAATTGGCTGCTCTATGCTATTTGATTTTGAATGTCTCAAATCTGATAATTCTTCTGATTTATCTTGCCTCTTTTTATCAGAGTCTGCTGATTTTGGAGATGAGACACTATGGTCGAGTGTAAGCTCATGGTCATTCTTCGACTTTCCCTGCTCCGCTAAAGGCACGATATCATCTTTGTCTTTATCGAGTAGACTAATGCTGTCATCCGATGATGTAGTATCTTTATTGATTCTAAGCGGAGTGACCTCGTCCATCCTTGGACCTAGCTCCTCTATTGAGTTTGCTGTTCCAAGACGACTAACAATGGTCTGTTGGTTGGCGCCATAGCTCATCATCTGTGCAGCAATGTTCATAACTTGCGGCGTTGTTTTATCATTACTAAAATGCTTTGTGGCGGTAATTAATCCAGTTAGCAACGCCTGAGAGCTTGCTTGCGTGAGCACTGTCTGATCGGGTACATTAAGTGCAAAGTTTGCGACCATTTCACTCAGTGAGCTAATTGACGGATTATGCCAGTTATCACCTCTAATGGCACTCGGGATATCACCCTTGGTTAAAATTGTTACCGGCGCAGTATTTATCACACCAGCATCATCACTAATGACGTCTTCAAGTTGATCAAGTTCGGTAGCACCAAGGATAATCACGGCATCAACGTTAAAACCACCCTGTCCAAACCTAATGTCTTTTGCCCCAATTGAAGTTCGGTATGGAGTAATATAGACGCGGACTTCTTCATCGACGACTTTATAATGCAGGTGATCTGCCAGGCGCTTATCAAGTGAGATTACAAAATCTCGAAGATTGTCAACATTATCGGTTACCTCTAACTCACCTTTTAGAAATTCTAACTTTTCAGGAATCGGACGGCTAATCAGAGTCGTCACGTGTTTCTCCATCTCATTAAGAATTTGGCTCATAGCGAAAGTTGCACTCAGCTGATCGATGTCAGGATTACCTGTTGCTGTCACGAGGACACTATTGGCTTTTTCAAGCTGTGCAATCAGTTGCTTGATTGGTGATGCTGCGTCTGCTTCCATGTTGCTATTATCCTTATGCTTTTTTTACTATCCTACCACAGAACTATTCAGTTGTCCCGAGTATATTAAACGTTGTTTTATCTGCAACACAATTTGCGACAATAAATCGAGCTAATTCATTCGTTTTTTTAAGTGTTGTCATGGTTTTTTTATCCTTTTTATTTTTGATTGGATATATTAACATTAGCATTATAATGTAAAACTGTCAACTATTAATTATTTATGTCTTTTTCAAGATTAATTGCACATCTGGTACTACCCTGTTATAATAACGTGTTATCTAGTAATTTAGAAAATATTTATGCATTGTAAAGGGGAAAACACACATGCCAATTATCAAATCAGCTATTAAAAGAGTTAAGCAAGACCAACACCGTCGTGCTCGCAATCGTTATCAGAAAGACGAATTACGAAATAACCTAAAAGCTTTCAATGCTGCAGTAGTAGGTGGAGAAAAAGCTGAAATAGCTAATGAATTAATCAAGACTCAAAGCCAGATAGATAAAATGGTCAAGAAGAATATCTTACACAAGAATACAGCTGCCCGTCGAATCCAAGGCTTGGTAAAGCAGGCCAAAGAAGCTGGAGCGAATCCTCCTGCTGCTAAGGCTAAAACTACGAAGACAACTAAACCAGCTGCCACTAAGAAGACTGCTCCAGCCAAGAAACCGGCAGCTAAGACTGCCGCAAAGCCAGCTGCTAAAAAAGTAGCAGCTAAAAAAGCGGTGGCTAAAAAGCCAGCTGCTAAAAAAGCTACTACTAAAAAATAGTAGTTCTTTACAAGTAATTTCCATGATCAAACTTAAAAGATAGTTTGCATTAATTAATGAAAATTAGAAATACTTTAAAAAATAATTATTGAAGTATTTCTTCATACTGAGCTAATAGCTGCCGCAAATGTGTATCTGGTACGATTTTACGAGTTTTTGCATCAATATCAGCTTGCAGCGTTGCAGCTATCAACAACTTTACTTGGGATCCACTTAATTCTCTACTCCGTGCCGACCTCGATAGAACCCCCTCTTTTATCTGGGTCAGTTCTGCTAATTCGCGCAAATTATAATCCTTCCGATAGTGGAGAGCTAGATAGTTCTGCAACGACCAACCAAGCATAGTTATAATGTAAATATGATTTGCTCCAGAATCTATTAAATCTTGAAGCCTATTATCGGTCGAATCGCGTGCAGCGAATAAAGCATCGAGAAAATGGAAGATTGTTGTTTGTAGCATCGGTGTCGTGTGTTGATCGATAACATTTTTGTCAATTTTCTGATTGAGAAGACACAGTTTATCAAGTTCATTGTCAAGTCGCCATTGATCATTTCCAACACGGTCAACTAGATGTTGAGTACTAACTACATCTATTTTAAATTCTTTTTTCTTGGCGCGTTCAATAGCCCATGAGACTAAAGTCCTGTCATCAAGTTGTCGAAATTCTTGCGCGTTTTTATTTTTTTTGAGATTCCGTGCAAAACTACTTCGCAAATCAATCGATGGTTCGCAGACAATAACATCAATCAAACTTTCATCGAGCTTCTCAAGCCAAGACAGAGCTTCGATATTCCAGTTCTTTTGCAAAGATAAACCCTCAACCACGAATAAGTTCTGTGAGCTAAACAAATCAGTTGCACAAAGTTTCTGTTGAAAGCTAAGAAGCGTGTGGTCTAAGGCTTCGATTGTTTCTGGATCGAGCTGGCTTTTAGCAAGTAGTTCCTGCTTAGCCTGGATGATTTCATAAGGATTGTTGCCATAAAGAATATGAATCATTTCTTCAGCCTTTGGCAGTTTGGGCAAATATGAGTGCCACGGGTTGCTACTTTTGTTTTTATAATTGTAGTGCCACAAACCTGACACGGTGTATCTTCTTTACGAAAGACTTTAGCAAAACTGATGTAACTTCCCTTTTTACCCTCAGCATTAACGTAGTTCCGATCGCTACTACCGCCCTTCTCGATTGACAACAACATAACAGCTTTAATTTCTTCTAAGAGTTTTGTAAGTTCATCATCACGAACATTTTTTACCAATCTAGCTGGATGAATTTTTGCCACGAATAGTGACTCATCAGCGTAAATATTACCTACCCCTGCTAGAACTGTTTGATCTAAAATAGCTGCCTTAATGCTAGTGTTGGCACGTCTACGAACGCGTGGAATAAATTGTTGGGCAGTAAAATCTGATGGTAGTGGCTCGGGACCAACTTTCTGGAAGAAAGCTAAATCTTTAATCGCAGTCGTTGGAACTAACTTGACCCAGCCAAACTTCCGCTGATCATTGAAAAAAAGTTGAGAATCATCAGAAAATAGCATCGTTACACGAGTTGATCGATCTGGAAGACTACCGACTAAACTATCGTTTGGGTGGCCCGCTCCGAACCTATCTGCACCAACATAGACAAGCTGCCCTGTCATTTTCAAATGAATTAAAAGCGAATAATTACTACCAAGATCGATCATCAAAACCTTTGCACGTCGGCGAATTGCAATTATTTTATTGCCAATCAAAAACTGCTTTACATCTTCTGGACTATTTGGAAAACTTTTTGGCCAGTCGAAATCTACAGCTTTAATTGTTTTGCCAATTATACGCTTCTTCAAACCAAGCTTGACTGTTTCAACTTCTGGTAGCTCTGGCACCGTGACTCCTTATACTGTCTGGAGTATAAGTATAGCAAGCAATGTATTGATATTTATATCATCTTTGAATCGACGCTAGTCGCGGTTGCGAGCTTCAGTCAGAACATCGTTGTATTCAGTAAACTGCTTCTGAAACAACAGATTAATCGGATCAACTAGTGTAGCTGACGTAGCTGACTCTTTTGCGCAGCTAGTCTTCCAGGTTTCCTGAACCAGCTCATCGTTTTCGAACAAGCTCAGCCTATAACGAGTACCATTTGGACACAGACCATCAAAGTTTTTAGGTCCATCTGGAATTAAAGTCTTTGCAGTAAAATCAGCATTACTTATCGCCACCATAAAGTCACGATACGCCGCAGTGTTATTACCATAAGTCTTGGAAGCAATCGTTTTGTTCTCGTACCCTTGCAGGACCTTCACAGTTCGATTATTCTGACTAACATTCATCTGAATTGTTTGGTGCTCTTCGTCGGCGATAACGTCATTAACTACTTCAAAACGCACGGAAGTATCTGCACGAATATACTCTTCGAGATTAATTTGCTGGGCTTCAGTCTGTTTTATTTTGCTATTGCCAAATAGGCTGCGACCAATAATCACTAAAACAACGACCGCTAGAATTGATCCAATGACCAACATCATAACCCAAAAAGCTCTTGCACCTGTACTCATGTCAATAATAATAGCACTTATACCATTATTTGTCAATGTTATTTGATAATTAAACGATTTGAACCGTCTATTACTGCTGCCTGTAGATCCGTTATTGTGATTACATCTCTCATGTCAGCTTCAAGACTATTTTTCATTTTTTGTAGACGATTGTCTTCCGTAAAATTGGTCCAGTGTGGTGCCAATGCGAAATCAACTAAACAAAAGCCCTATTCTATGTACACCGGCGCTTCGCTAGGATCATCAACTATGTCAACGTATTTTATAGTTGGAGTAGCAATTATTGCACCCGCTGATTCGCCACCGTAAATAATTCCGGGCTGAATAAAACCAGCAATTATAGTGTCGAAACCTGTTTCGCGGGATATATAACGAAAATATGGTGTGTTCCCTCCACATAACCAAATAATATCTAACATTGAGAGAGCGTCCTTCATGATTGCTGTATTTTGGAAATCTCTTAAATCAATTTCTTTCGTCTTGATACCGACTGATTCGAAGTATTTTAAGCTATTTTCAAGATATATTTTTTCATCAGATGGATAATTATCTGCAGCGTTAGTGATAAAACCTAAACTTGGATTATCAAGTTGGCTAATAAGCTCAAGGAAATGACTTTATGCTTTTTTGGGAACACCTATTGAAGAAAGGAATATCCTCAAAGTTCCCCCCAATTTTTTCCAACTTTGGTATCAACCTTGAGAGGTACACCAATACCATAAACTGACTCCATGGTTTTTTTCACAAGCTCAGCAACCGACTCCGCCTCATCGCTCGACGCTTCAATCAATATACTGTCGTGAACTTGGACTAGCTGAACGGCAGTTTTTGGTAAAACTTCTTCCAATTTAACCATCGCAAACTTCATCAAATCAGCTGCACTACCTTGAATTGGCATATTAACGGCCGCCCTAAAAGCAGCCTCGCGAACAATAAAATTACTCGACCTGACATCTGGAGTTGGGCGTCTTCGTCCGAAAATAGTTTCAACAAAACCTTGGTTTTTTGCCTTCATTTTTGTTTCTTCAATGAACTCAGCCAACTTCGGTCTGACGGCAAAATAGGCATCAATAAACTGCTTGGCATCGCTGTAGCTTAAACCTGTTCCTTGTGACAAACCATGGACTCCTTGGCCATACATAATTCCAAAATTTACAGCTTTTGCCTGATAGCGCTGTGTATCGCTAACTTTATCTTCCTCAAGACCAAAAATTTGTGCTGCAGTCCGTTTATGAATATCAACACCATCTGTAAAAGCCTTAATCATATCTGCTTCTCCGCTCAGAACGGCTGCAATTCTTAATTCAAACTGGCTATAGTCAGCATGTATGAAACTCATTTTTTTGCTTGGTATAAAGGCACTCCTAATCTTACGACCTAGTTCAGTCCGTACAGGAATATTCTGTAAGTTCGGTTCACGGCTGGACAGCCGACCCGTACTAGCAACATCCATGTCGAATTGAGTGTGAATTCGCCCATCAGCTTGAACTTGTTCAGGCAACGTTCTAATATACGTGTTCAGTAGTTTGGTAATTTCTCGATAACGAATAATTTCATCAACTATCGGATGAAGTTGTTGTAGTTTTGATAACTCACTATGTGCAGTACTAAAGCCAGATTTTGTTTTTTTAATAAATTCAGTTGGTAGTCCAATATCATCATACAAAACAACAGCCAGTTGGCGTGGCGAACTAATGTTAAACTCTTGATCGGCTAAACCATAAATTTTTTGTTCAATCACTGCAATTTCATCTTCGACTTCGATAGAAAGCTCGGAAAGTATCGTACTATCAACCCGAATACCACGTGCCTCCATCCGAGCTAAAACTGCACTTACTGGCCATTCAATCTCTTCGACAAGTTTATTCATTTTTTGCGATAGCAGCATTTCTTTTTGTGTTTTATACAGTTGCCATAGCTCAAAAATTGCTTGTTCAACAGTTTCTATTTCGGAATCTGCATAATGCTCAAATCCATGATCTTTATCCAGTGGATTTAGTAAAAATCCTGCCTGCTTAATATCATGTTCAATTGAAACATCTAGATTATTCGTTAGCTTCTTAAGTATATCCTTGGCATCATAGCCGACAATTCCTACACTGTTAGCAATATCATCCAGTTTATCTAATTCAAAATACGAAGATGGACTACAAGATGCAAACCATCTATCAAGAAACTGGTGTAGTACAACAATTTTCTCGATTTTGGTTGGAATAGAAATAAGTTTAGGTAGAGATGCCTTCTTTTGAAGAATGGGCTTACTGACCGAGGATCCTATATCCACTCCCCAGTTTTCAGGAATTTCACGAAGCAAGCTTTTAAAAGCGAATTTTTCTAAGATGGCAATAACTTTTTCAGGATCAACATGGTTTAGCCGAGCAGTAGTAAAATCAACTTTCATTGGTGCATCAAGTTGTAGGGTTACTAGTTGCTTCGACAAAAAAGCCATGTCCTTGTTATCCAGAAGTTTATTTTTGGTAGCACCGGTAACCATCTCTATATTTTCATATATATTTTCGAGTGTCTTAAATTCGTCAAGCAACTTCATCGCACCAATTCGGCCTATGCCTTTAACACCGGGTATATTATCACTACTATCTCCCATGATCGACTTTAAATCTATCATCTGTTCTGGAGTGACACCATATTCTTCCATTAATTTTTCGACATCGAGTAACTCAACATCAGATAACCCTCGTTTTAAATTAGCGACTTTCGTATGCTTGTTAATTAACTGAAATGAATCTTGGTCAGATGTGATCAAAATACTTTCAATCCTCTTATGTTCATAAGCCTGTTTAGCAACCACACCAAGTAAATCATCAGCCTCATAGTCGTCTAGTTCAAACAATGGCCACCCGAAAGCATCTAATAACTCCATGAGCATCGGAATTTGAACGCGCATATCATCAGGCATCGGTTTGCGTCCAGCTTTATATTCAGGATAAAGTTTTAAGCGTGAACGAATATTAGTTCCTTTTTTATCCCAAGCAACAATCGCATAGTCTGGTGAGAATCGTTTAAGACTTTCAAGCGCCATACTGGCGAAACCGTAAACTCCGCCAGTTGGCGTACCGTCTGGTAATGCCAGATATGGCATAGCATAGTAGCCACGATAGAAAACGCTCTTACCATCAATTGCAATTAACTTCGACATGTTATAGGTCTAGTGTAGCAGACTTAAGCTAAGTATCTGCTCGGTAACAGCGAAATTATTTGGTGCCAAACATCATCTATGGTCCCGTCGTTGATTATCTGTATATCGGCACTATCTTTTATTGAATAAATATTTTGTTCAATATTACTAGAGTTAATTTGTGTTTCATTTTTTTCATTTTGTTCGAAAATATCTTTTGAATAGCTTTCTAAATCGCGCTTACGTAGTTGTGTGCGCTCAAAACGAAGCTCTAACGGAGCATCAACAAAAATGATAATACCACCCTTATTCTTAATATAGTCGGCTTCAGTTTTAGCGCGTAGACCAGAAATAACTATTCGATCCTTATCTGCAGTCATCTCTGATTCAGCTTGCTCGAAAGCAATTTTAGTAAAGTACTCTGCACCATACTTTTTTCTCATTTTATTAGCAAAAGGTCGAAGTACTGTTCGATCACTACCTACCCCCGCAGACTTGGCTGCAGCTCGAACCATGTCACTACTAGATATATGTATGTAACTTTTTCGCGCAGCTAGTAGCTCGGCTATCAGATCTTTGCCACTAGCAAAGCTACCACTAATGCCAATCAAAAATAATTCGGTTCGTTGATGATTCATCTAAGTAATTTCAAATTTTTCTCTAATCTGATGAAAAAAATCAGCCTTGCGAAAGCTTATAAACCTAGCTACACATGGTGCTCGTGAAACAGTTATCTTGTCTCCGGATTGGAGAGAGAATAATTCAGCACCATCGGCACTGACAACCACGTCAGCCGGCTCGCCAGATATCATTTTTAATTGTTCATGAGCACGAAATTGACCAACATCTACAACCACGTGCTGGTATTGATCAAGCACCAAGCTTGGCGTTGGTACTTTATGGTCGAGTAGCTCGGTTACTACCATACCTTTTGTTTCTGGCGTCATGATTGGACCGTGAGCAGCTAAGTTATAGGCGGTTGAACCCGTTGGTGTTGAAACCAACATACCACTACCGCGAAACGTAACGTAGTGACTACCATCAACTGAAACTTCGAGTGAGACAACACTGAGTGGGCTGGTTACGACGATATCATTGAGGGCAACACTGCTAAAGACCTCTTTTTGATTACGAATAACCTTGGCTTCAACCATAAACCGTGGAGAAAGCATAAAGTCCTTACTAGCAACCGATTTAACCGCCTTTGCAAGTGACTCACCTCTATTAATAGCTGCGAGAAAACCAATAGTACCCCTGTTGATACCACATAGTAATGCTTCCGTTAGGCTAAAACGCCGTGCAGCTTCGAGCATTGCACCATCACCTCCAACAATGAAGATAATCTCTGCTTGTTCAAAATCTTCGACCTCAACAATTGAGTTTTTCGAAAATTCAGCCCGTAGCTCATTGAGTGTTACAGCTATTTCATCAGTTTTCATTCGGTAGAATATAGCAGCGTTCATGATTTCAATGTCCTATTGAATGTAGTCTTTAAATCGTTTGCTTTCTTTACTCTTGCGTAATTTCGCTAGAGCTTTCGCTTCGATTTGGCGGATTCTCTCTCTAGTAACGCCAAATTCACGACCCACCTCTTCGAGCGTATGCGTTTTGCCATCATCAAGACCAAAACGTAGTCGTAATATTTTTTGCTCACGGTCACTTAATGCATTTAAAACCATATTGACATGTTCGCGTAGTAACTGATTAGTTGCTGCTTCTTCAGGACTTTCAGTGTCTTCATCTTCAATAAAATCACCGAGAACTGAATCTTCTTCGTCGTCACGGACCGCAGCATCGAGGCTACTGATGTCCTGCTTGATTTTCATGATATGTTCGACCTTATCGATATCGAGTTCCATCTCTTTTGCAACTTCAGCATTGGTTGGCTCACGGTTAAGCTCCTGTGTCATACGACGATGAGTGCGGAGAAGCTTATTTATAGTCTCAACCATGTGAACTGGAATTCGAATCGTTCGAGCTTGATCAGCAATTGCACGAGTTATTGCCTGACGAATCCACCAAGTAGCATATGTGGAGAACTTAAAGCCTTTGTTGGGGTCAAATTTTTCAACTGCTCGTAAAAGCCCAGTATTTCCTTCCTGGATCAAGTCAAGCAGATCAAGTCCACGACCTACATAGCGCTTGGCGATACTGACAACCAAACGCATATTGGCTTCAGCCATATAATCTTTAGCGCGCTTATCACCTGCCTGGACCTTACGAGCTAATGTGATTTCCTCTTCAGCATTAAGAAGGGGGATTTTACCAATTTCACGTAGATATAAGCGGACCGAGTCATCTGAAATATCGTCGAGGTAACGATCATCCGGTTTCGATGTATCTTCATCGTCATCTTTGTCAGTTGAAAGAATTTTAATACCACCGTCGACCAAAGCTCCGTAGATCTCATCAAGGATATCGACATTATTTTCATTATCAGGGATTTGATCAAAGATGTCCTTTTGATCAATTTCACCTTTTTTCTTAGCAGTTGCTAAAATCTTTTTCTTTATTTCTTCAAGGTCCTCTGGGGTTACTTTTTTTTGACTAGTCAAAACTTGCTTCTCCTTCTATTGGCTCTATGCCTAGTACCGTTGCCTGGTACTTTTCTAGTAGCTTAGCGGCAGCGATATGATCGCCGGCGGCTTCAGCTTGCTTTATTGCAGTTGTTAAATTATTTTGTTGTCTTTTTTTTGCGTTTTGTAAGACCCGTCTGAGCAAATTACTTGCTTCTTGTTCACGCTCGTAGACGGTCCATTCGCCAAAGAGTTCTTCGGCTCTAAACTTCACTATTTTCTCATAATTAGAGACCTCAGACAACCCCAAGTCTTGTTCGGTGTCAATGTTCTGCTTTAAATAGTGGTGTAAGCGCCGCCCTATCTCTGTCGGGAAAACTTCAGACTCTACATTAATCACCTCTTTGGCGCTTTCTGGATAGGCACTAGCTATCCCAAGCAAAGTTTCTTCGAGTTGACGTATCTCGTCGATTGCAGCAACTTGATAAGCGGCCTTTTTATCAGTCTTCTTTAAGAGGTTGTCTCTGGTTTCAACCAACCGTTTAATCGAACTAATACTCACGTCTAGCCGTTCAGCAATAACCTTCTGGTAGTGTTCAAATGTCACAGGGTTGTTAATTTGTCGTAAGAGTGGAATGATTTCACGATTAAATTTTCGCTTACCTTCAACGGTTTTTAGGTCAAACCTAGCTGCGTATAGTTCAATTAACCAATCCATAGCTGGCACACGATGCTCAATAGCACGAGACCAGCTACTCGGCTCGTTGGAAATCATACTGTCTGGATCAGCACCATCAGGCATTGCAATAACGCTGAGGTTGATATCGAGTTGTTGCGCTAGTGAGATTGCTCGTACTGAAGCAGCAATTCCTGCCGAATCACTGTCTAGTGCAAAAGCAATATTTTCAGTAATACGAGAAATCGCTCGTAACTGATCAATAGTGATTGCTGTTCCGGCAGTAGCAACAACGTTTTTAACACCTGCTTGATGGCTAGCAACTACATCCATATTACCTTCTGCCAAAATTGCCAAATCAGCTTTACGAATCTCAGCTTGAGCCAAATGCCAGCCAAAAACATGACGACTTTTATCGTATGCCAAGGTTTTAGAAGTGTTGAGATATTTAGGCTGTGAATCATCCAGAACTCTTCCAGTGAAACCGATTAGTTGACCCTGGGGATTATGAAGTCCAATTACGATCCTGCCACGAAAAACATCAAATGTTCGACCATTCTTCTGCTTGACCAAGCCCGCCAATACTGCGTCATTAAGGCTAATATTCTTCTTTTGTAACGCCTGCCACAACTGATCATAGCCGTCAGGGGCGTAACCTATATCAAAATCTTTGATAGTTGAAGCGTGCAACCGACGCCTATCCCTTAGGTAGCCCATCGCGACTGGTGTCCGGAGCAGTGTCGCCTGATAGAAATTAGCCGCTAACTGGTGCAAAGCTATGATTGTTTTTTTTCGTTCAGTAGTTTTACCATCACGGCCGTATTGTTCAAGTTCAACACCGGCCTTTCGTGCTAATTTATCAAGAGCTTGAGGAAAATCTAAGCCATCCATTTTCATCACGAAATCAAACATGTCACCACCCTCACCGCAGCCAAAACAATGATAAATGCCACGATCACGAGCTACATTAAAACTGGGTGACTTTTCATCATGAAATGGGCATAGCCCTTTTAAACTTGAGCCTGCGCGACGGAGTTCCAAATAATCACCAACCACATCTTCGATTGCCAGACGCTCTTTAACTGCCGCTACTCCATCCATATCACTATCATACCCTTGATTATAGCCACCCCAAAACATAACGCATTTTTTATAGTGATAAGGGAGTTTTTGAAATTTTAATTTTCGACTAAAGTAACTCATTTATTGAGCAAAACTAAAGAACCAAAAAGTAAAAAATTATAGTGTACTAAAAAAACTGTACCATACATTTAGTTAACAATAGATTCAACTAAACTGGTAGAGTCTAGTCAATTTAAGATGTATATGCTTAAATAACAGTATGGGACCAAATCAACAATACCCGAGCTACACTCCTCCACCTAACTACAGTGGGGGGAAGAAAGGTGTGACTATTGATAAGCAGATGCTCCTCTATATTGGCCTCGGTATTGCTTTAGTTCTAGGTGTTATTATGATGTTTGCAAGCCTTGGCGAGAAAGCCCCTGCAACTGCCGCAATCGATACCACTATAGCGAAAGAAGAAGAATTACTTCGAATTAATGACATTGCTAAGAATAATGTTGGTACTGAATATGAGACGGCTATCATACATGCAAATAGCGTGACCATGACACAAACCAGCATTCGTCAACTCTATACCTACCGCTCAGAGGTAACTAAGCTACCAAAACTCGATGAAACGATTGTAGCTCAGAACACCAACAATGATCTCGATACAGATTTTGAAAAAGCTATCTCGGTTAATCGTTTTAAACAAATCTACAAAGCAACAATGGAGAAACAGCTAAACGGCAACCTAGCTAATCACAAAGACCTTATAGTAACGACAAGTAATAAAAAACTTAAAACTATTTTAGCCCAGACGATAGCTAATGAAGAAGATTTGCTAGCACAAGTTCAAAAACTTTAGATATTCCTTATAATTTAATTGAATCCTATTCAATATCTGTGTTTCCAAGCTGATTTGCTTGAAAAACTAATCCATTCACAACCGCCTCGTCAATCTGACCACTCAAAACTAATCGTAGCCAAGCCCGTTTACCGGCTTTGGATGTTATCGAAGCGGATTCAAAATTATCTGCATAGTACTTGGCTAAAACTAAATCGATTCGCAGTTCAATGGTTGGAACTTTACGTTCAAAAACCTTTGCAAATACGCCGGTGTCATTATAAATTTCAGCAAATCTAGCTTGTTTTTTAACTACATAGGTCAAGAAATATTTTTTTATTGTTGTATCCATATTGATATTAGTATACAAGATTCTTACTCTTGATGGTGTGAAATGGAAACTTTATAAAGGTAATAAGTTAATAGTTATTACTGAAAAGTATTCATTAGGAGACTATGGCTATCAGTTTTTAGTATCAGTGACTGTATGCATTATTTGTAATTTTAAAAAGATAATTTTAACATTTAAATTATACTTTTATAAATAATGTATACAGCCTAAACAGAGATAAATCGTAGATAATACTGTAGTTCCTGGATGGAACCGCGGATGTCATCGAGTGCTCTATGACTACTTTGTTTTTCATAATTCAGATCGAACTTATTTTCAAAAATAACTTTATAACTACTAACATCAAGCATACGATAATGTAATAACGAGTCGATATTTTTCCAGTATTGTCGTATGAAACGGCGATCTTGATGGATTGAATTACCAGCTAGAATAATAGGTTGTTCTGGAGAATACTCACGGATAATTTTAATAATACATTTCTGAATTTTTTCCTCATCTTCGCCTTGATTATTATTCAGTTTTTGCAACAATCCACTTTTAGTATGCATTGACGTAACAAACTGGTTCATCTTTGATAAGCAGGCTTCATCTTGCTGAATAATATATTCGAAGCTTTTCACTTCGTTAAACTCCCAATCAGTAACGATACCAGCAACTTCAATAATTTTATCTTGCTCAGGGTCTAGCCCCGTCATTTCGAGATCCACCCACAGAAGTAAAGGTCTGGATGATTTAGACGATTTACTTTTTAACATAGCCCGTCAAATGTTGTGATGGGTTTTCACCGGACCCATATGTTGCAAAATTTTTGTGGTGTGCTGGTACATTGAATTTTTCATTAGAAACATCATGCTTTATCGCACACCAAAACTGCTCGGTCTGAGCTATTATTTCAGTAGAATAGCCCATTAAACCATTGGCGTAACCACAATAAAGACAATTAAACTTTTGAACTAGGTTTAAATATCCAAGTTTAACTCTATCAATTTTTATATACTCCTTACGATTTACAAGGGGTATACCGTAAAGGGGAAAGCAAATTCTGTGATAAATTTCAACTCCGATATCAAAAATAACTAACACTATTCCCATACCATAGATAAAAGGTATCGAGATTGTATGTCGTATGAAACGGACACTACTTTGTCTTTTTTCAATGGCACCAAAAATATTTTCAGCTAATTTCATTTATTAATATTACCAGTGTTGCTAGTGCTCGACAACTCTAATTGACTCATTGCCTGCTTGAGAGCGCATAATAATTATTCCACCATATGGCAAAGTGACCCGTGGGGTTGTATGTCCAAAATCAACGTTTGCAATAATTGGTA
>JBGAVT010000005.1:0-50690 GCA_044227985.1 Saccharimonadales bacterium (SeqCode) | reverse complement strand
CAGTCTCAAAGTTGATCAATTTGTTGCTATGATTGAAAAAGCGCATAATTTACCTGAAAACTAGACATGGATAACCCAACTAACGACGATAACCAAGAAGAGACAGTTTCTGGAGCGCCATTTAGTCATGATAAGCAGGCTCAAAAATCGAATCGATATGGCCAGCATACTAAAAAGATTATTCCAAATATATCTGGACCTATTGCTGCAGAATCAGATAGTGAGCCAAATAAGACAATCCAGAATCCATCTAATGCTACTCCAATGGATAGCAATAAAACGCAAGACTCCGAAGATAAAACAAATATCACTACTAGTAACTCGGTAGAGTCAGCAAAAGAAGTTATTAATAAGCCAATTAATAGTGATCAAGAAAATCTTGAACTAGGCGACTCTGCTGCTGTCATCGATACCGGTGAATGGCATATCCCTATATCCAAAGAGGCCAAAAAATTAGATAAAACTTACCGACGCAAGAGTACTAAATCGGTTCCAACTGCGGCTATCATTGGCCTAGTTGTAGCTACAGTTACAGTAGTCTTTCTCGGACTTTTTGCATATTTTATGTTGTGAACTAAATTATTTCCATATATATAAATTACAACAAAAGCATAGCCGGTTTATTTAGAAGAAAGTAGCAAATGTTCTATACTAATAAGCTATGGATTTACTTCAAGGATTAAATGACGCTCAGTCGAGGGCGGTCGAGACAACTGATGGACCACTTCTAGTATTAGCTGGGGCTGGTTCAGGCAAGACCAAGACTTTAGTTCACCGAATTGCGAACATAATTGCAGAAAAAAAAGCTGAACCAGAGCAAATCTTGGCTGTAACTTTTACCAACAAAGCTGCGAAGGAAATGCGTAGCCGAATCGCTGAATTACTAGCAGTACAGAATCCAGGAAGAAACTTTATGCCGTTTATGGGCACATTTCACGGTATTTGTGTACGACTTGTACGGATTGATGGTGAGTCCATCGGTATCCCCAAGTCGTTTATTATTTTCGATTCGGATGATTCTCGTGGCGCTGTTAAGCAAGTAATGAAACAATTAAAAATTGATCCAAAGCAGTATAATCCTCGTCGAATCGCTGGACTGATAAGTGGGGCTAAAAACCAACTGATTACTGCCGAAGAATATGCGGGAACTGCTAATGGACAAGCCCAAAAGATTGCTGCTGAGGTCTATCCTCGATATCAAAAGTTATTAAGTGAAGCCAAGGCTTTAGATTTTGACGATTTACTCATGAAGACAGTGCATATGTTCCAACGCGATGAAACAGTTCGCAAAAAATGGCAACAACAATTTCGCTACATTTTGATTGATGAGTATCAAGACACTAATAATTCACAATATACATTGGCAAAAATACTTGCAGCAGATCACCAAAACTTGTGCGTAGTCGGTGATGATTGGCAGAGTATCTATTCATGGCGTGGTGCTGATTTTCGAAATATTCTTAATTTTCATCGTGATTATCCAAATGTTATCACTATAAAACTCGAACAAAATTACCGATCAACCAAAGCCATTGTAAATGGTGCTTCTAAAGTTATTGAAAAAAATACTAAACGTTCAGAAAAGATTATGAGAACCGAGAATGACGACGGCCAGCCTATTTCTATTATCCAAACTTTTACTGAGAAGGATGAAGCGGAACGGATTATAAGCGTTTTGAAGACATTTAAAGCAAGAGGTAGAACGATGAGAGATGCTGCCATCTTGTATCGAACAAACGCACAGTCAAGAGTATTAGAAGAAAGTTTTATCCGTTACAATATCCCGTATCGAATCGTCGGAGGCACACGGTTTTATGATCGTAAAGAAATAAAAGATGTGATCGCTTATCTGCGCTTAATATTCCAGCCAAACGATATCGTTAGCTTCAATCGAATTATTAATACGCCGCCACGGGGAGTTGGGGCTAAGTCACTACAGAGCTTTTTGGATAAGCTTGCAGTAGATGGAGATGGCCAATTGTCTCTTACTGGCTCAGCCCAACTACCGGAATTAATGGCGCAGGTTGAGATGATTTCAGGTGTTAGCCCGCAGGCTAAAAAAGGGATTAAAAATGTTTCGATGATGCTGTCACAACTTCGTGATCTTTACTTTGAAGGAGCGAGTGTAGCGGAATTAATTCGGGCGGTCTTAGCACGAACTAATTACGAGCGTTTCTTAGACGATGGGAGTCCACAGGCTGAAGACAGACAGGATAATGTCAAAGAATTAATTTCTGTAGCTGAACAGCAGGCCGAGCTTGGTCTAGCTGGGTTCCTGGAAGAGGTTTCGTTGATTTCGGATATAGATGGTTATGATGAATCCGTATCAGCCGTGACGCTTATGACAATGCACGCCGCCAAAGGTCTCGAGTTCCCAGTAGTATTTATGATTGGATTGGAAGAAGGAATATTTCCACACAGTAATAGTTTCCTTGACCATGCTCAATTGGAGGAAGAAAGGCGGTTATGTTACGTTGGAATGACTAGAGCCCGCGAAGAGCTGTATATGCTACACGCTACAAGCAGAATGCTGTTTGGCAGCACGCAGTCCAACCCACCTAGCCGATTCTTGGCAGAGATAGATGAAAGCTATACCGATAAGAGTGTTCAGAGCTTTGGTGCGCCTTCAATCTCTAGAGAAGAGTTTGTCGATGTTCCGAAGATCGAAGTTAGCGAAGGTCAACGAGTCCGCCATCCTGTTTTTGGGATTGGCGTAATCATTGAAGTTGATGAGATGATGGCAACTGTTTCATTCGCGAAGGGAGGACGCAAGAGTCTTAATATGGCATTTGCACCTCTGGAAAAAATCTAAAAATTATAAGTTGCTTATGCTATACTTCCAAGTAATATGGTAGGAATATTAATAGTAGCAGGTATTGCTATACTCGCTTACTACTTGGGGAAGCGTGACGGTAGAGTGCAGGCACATAGCGAACTTAGCAACCGGAAAACTATTGTTGAGACATCTACTGAATCAAAAAAACAGGTACAGACTCAAATATCCGTGAATGCTACACATGTACAACTTTCTTCAAACAGTAATCGAAATGAGCCATCCAGAATTGTTTCGGGAATTTACTATTATGCCAAGCAGGCAAGCTTTCAATCTTATCGGGGGGCTTTGACTGAGATTGCTAATAGCATTGTTGAGCAACGTGATCCAAATTTAAATATATATATGCTTCACGAATCTAAATCACCATTGAATATACCAAATCAACATTTAATCGATAAAGCTGATTTTATACCCGCGAAAAAAATTATTTCAGGTTTGCGTTACTATGCTTCAACAGCAGAAAAATCATACATAAAATTCTTCTTACTTGAGTTGGCAAACTCGATCGAACAGAGACGTGATCCATTGTTCCGTCCCATTACCGAGCCGAATGATAGCGACTATGTCGCGAGATCGAGTAGTATGGTAACCGAACAAGTACCGCAGGCTAAAACCCTTCAGCAAGCAGTTATCCCAGCTGTAGCTACACCCCAAATAGCTGCGGTGCCACGAGAAAAAGTTAACCCATTTGAGTTACTTAGAAATATAAACATCCTATTATTCACAGGAGCATTCTTAGTTATCTTGACAGTTATTATTTTTGTTATTTCTAGTTTTGCAGCATTAAGCGGTTGGCAAAAAGTCATTGTGGTAGCAATTTTTGGTCTGATATTTTATCTGTCGGGTTTAGTCCTGTTCATTCGCTATAAAAAGCTTAAGCCAGCAGGTGTCGCCTTCACTATAATTGGTGTAATCACAATTCCATTCGCTCTGATTGCATTCCGAAGCTATGTCGCAACAGATATTAGTTTAAGTAGTTTGTGGCTACTGCTAAGCCTCTCCATGGTTGCTATAAGTTTTCTAACGGGGTTCGTGACTAAATGGAAATCGATGAAATTTATCGGTTTAACTAGTCTTGCGATTAGTGCTTTATCTTCAGTCATATTGCTGCCAATCGGAATTCCAATTGGATTTTTCACCTTCTATATTTTGGCTATTTTGTATGAATTTGGATCACGATATATTAAAAGCTTAAAAGATCCTCTTCATATCCTTAGTTTGCTGATTTTTATTACTACAACTTTTGCTAATATTTTTGGGCTCTTCTATTTTGAGGTCTACCAAGTTGGTATCAGTCTATTACTTGGAGTCATTTACTTGCTTACCTGGTGGTTCGTCCACCCAGGCCAGAATGAGATGCAAAAAGAAGCAAATATTTTTACTGCGGTTTTTCTATCATGGCTATCTGTTGGAACTTTTATTTTCGAGTTTAATGATAACTTTCTCATGACAAGTCAATTGTTGTTTGGATTAAGTGTATTTATCTCGTCAAGCTCGATGTTTTCTAAATTTGCCAGAGAAAAATCAAAGTTTATTTTCAGTAGTTTATATCTATCTGGTGTTGCTACAGGAGTAATTTCTACAGTCGCACAGCTTAGTGATAGCCGTAGTCTAGCTATATCGCTTATTGTCCTGTGCGCATTATATTTGGTCCATAGCGTTATACGACAAAGTCAGGTCTTGATATACTCTAGCCTTAGCATTTTTCTATTATTTTTAGTCGATTCTGTCTACGCAGCTAATGTTGTTCCTCCGAAAACGAACTTAACAGTTTTTTTTACAGTTTGTTTATTATTAACCGCTATAGTCTTAGCAGTAGCGCGACTGACGATTAACGTACGCTCACCGTCAGAATTTCGCATAAAAGTACAGCGTGCATTACTAGTTTGTGCGTGGGCATATCTAATTATTTCGTATATTACTTCAATGTTTAGTCAAAGTGCATCTATATTTTTCGTCGCTAGCAGTGTCCTGAGTTTAGCTTTGCTTTGGCGCGTAGTGCGGCACAAACAATCGCCACTGCTGGTTATAAGCGCTATCACAATGACCTTAGCTTGGATGATCTTTGGTAGCTTTGGTCCATCATGGATTAGACAAATCAATATCAATTATATTCTTCTATCACTAGGCTTTTTACGTCTATTGTCGGGCAGACTGTATCATCAAAAACCAGCACAGTTGTACGCTGCAGTCATTGGTATTGGTACGCTACTATTAAACTACTTAGTTTCACATATCTTCTATACGTTATCGTCCAATGGCTGGATTCCAATATGGAGCTTATTAGCACTTGTTGCAGGTTTATTTTATGCTAGTTGGCAGTACAGAGATCTCTGGTTTTTCTATGGTTTTGGTATGGCGTTTAGCTATCCAGCATTGCTAATTTTTCTTAATAAAATAACAATTTCTCCGTTAACTTTTGAACAATCGACATTAAGTGTAGTCGCTCTAAGCATTTTCTTTACTGTGATTGGAGTCATTCAAAATGCTATGTTTGCCAGCCGAATCGGACTTATATCACGTTATGGTTCGATGATTCCGTTGCTGATTATGCTAATTTTTCCAAATAACTTTGCTGTAATTTTTGGGATTATCATTTTGGCACTACAACTTTTCTTGGAGAGCTACTTATCAGTATTCAAGGCAAGGCTTAACATTCGATTACTGGCAATTGGGTTTTTAATCTTTGCTTTATCTAGGATATTTTGGCAATTCGATGTTCGTGAACTACAAGCCTACGTCGCGTTATGGGTGATTTACAGCTTTGGAGTTGCAGTAGTTATGGAACAAAAACAGCGTAAGTCTTCGAGTGTTGTTTGGCAAATAATTGGTTTGCTAATTTTATTGCCAATTTTATTGGTCCAAAGTTTTATGTATCAATTCGACTGGCACGCTTGGCTTCTGTTGTCTGAGGTAGCCGGTTTAATCGTAGCTGGTAAAGTGATACCGAATCGTACTGTAGGTTGGGGTAGAGGTTATGCATTGATTGGTTGCTCAGTTATCGGGATTTACATGCTTTCCCAGAGTTTCAGTACAAGTTGGAGTCTTCCGATTACAGCCATATTTACAACGCTAGCTTTGTTTATGACTGGTTGGTTATACATAATGAAGCACACCTTCTTTTCCGTTGGTATGGCTCTGGGCTACTTTACTGCCATAAGCGTAGTAAGCAAGCTACTCGATCATAGCATTACTTTGAATCAATTCACTATCATTGTGATGATGACTAGCCTTTTTTATAGTGCAATCGGTTGGTTGGCTAGTTTTATTGGTAAAAATCCAGTCAGCCGTATATTCCGCTTGGGTGCGATTATACCTCTATCTTTTTTCGTCTTTTTCCCAGTAAGCTGGGCGATTATTGCTGCTACGATATCTTTGTCAATTATGATTTTCTTAGAAGGATTGTCTGGAGGCTACCAAAACAAGCTCGACATAAAGTTACTAGCAATTGCTGGGATGTTCTACTCTTTGACGAGAACATTTATACAGCTTGATATTACTGAGTTCCAGGTTTACGCCGTCAGCTGGTCTGTCTATAGTTTGATTGTTGTTATCACGATGGAGCGTGTTAAGCGACTACAGGCAAGTAATTTATGGCAAGCTATCGGATTGGTAGTTCTAACTGTTCCTCTTTTTTATCAGACATTAATCAATCCCCTCGATTGGCATGTTCTGATGCTTTTTGTAGAGTCGGTTGGTTTGGTTATGTTAGGAGCAAGCTTACGTCGAGATATTTTCTGGCGTTGGGGCATTTCAGTTTTGGTTCTACAGTCACTATATCAATTCGGTGGAGCAATTTTTGCTATTCCGCGCATTCTACTAGGCTTTATTGTCGGGATATCACTATTGGGGGCGGGCATCTATTTCCTCTGGAGACGTAATGATGACGAGCCGGGCGATAATGGGAGTACACTTGCATCGTAATAAAAGTTCATGTAAAGTAGATTGCTATAGCTAAGGGGAACCGTATATTTTTGACACAATAGCGTATCGAATCCAAGGGGTGGTTGCTCGAAATTCTCGAGGTTTAATCTATAAAATTTCTGCAGCTGTTGCTGTAATTACGATCCTGACTGTACCAGCAATCGCAAGCGATAAAAATGTTGTAAGAATTTATGTTGATGGTAAAGAAGAGGTCGTTAGTACTGATGCGAATAACGTTGCATCTTTACTGAAAGAAGAAGATATTGAAGTTGGCGATAGCGACCTCGTTGAACCACCGGTCGATACGACTATCAACAGTTCTGGCTTTCATGTTAATGTTTTCCGTGCTCGACCAGTCATCATTGTTGATCAAAACCAGCAGCATCGGGTTGTAACGCCGTATCAAAGCGCTGAACTGATAGCTAAGGATGCCGGACTTAAGCTTTACGACGAAGACAAAACAAAATTAGATAGAATTGAAGACTTTACTAATGATAACTTTATCGGACTAAAGCTCCAGATTACTCGCTCGATCCCATTCAAGATTCAGGTTGATGGCAATGTCGTTGAATCTCGTACTACTGGACAAACCGTTAAAGATGCTCTTGAAGAAGCCGGTGTTAAAATCGGCGAAAATGACATTGTTAACCAAGATTTAGCTGCCAATATTGAACGAAACATGGATATCATAGTCACACGCGTAGGAGTCGAAACTGTTACTGTTGAAGAAAATGTCGCATTCAAAACGCAAACAGTCTATGTTGATTCCGAGCCAGTTAGTTTTAATGAAACCCAACAAGAGGGTGTAGCCGGTATCAACATGGTTACCTATAGAATTACACGACATGATGGGCAAGAGATTGGCAGAGAGTCGATTCAGACAGTAGTAAAAACCAAGTCAGTCGATAAAATTATCAGAAAAGGAAATAAAGGATTTGATGGTCCAATTAGTGGAGCGTTGGCGAAATTGCGAAGCTGCGAAGGTTCGTATACTAGTAATACGGGTAATGGATACCATGGGGCTTATCAGTTTGATGTCGGGACCTGGGGTGGCTATGGTGGTTATCCAACAGCTTCAGCCGCGCCTCCAGCAGTACAAGATCAAAAAGCCATAGAAACATACAATCGACGTGGTTGGTCACCATGGCCGTCATGTAGCCGTAGCCTTGGTTTGCAAGATATTTATCGATAAAAATACATTTTAGGATATTAAGGCTATACTAAACCTATATGAAGTATAAAGAAATTAAAGATGGTTACCTGTTGCGTTTAGAGACTGGTGAGAATGTTAATGATCAACTTGAGCAGTTTATTGTTGACAAAGAAATTCGTGGTGCATTTATTCAAGGGATTGGCGGTGTCCAAAAAGCCACAGTAGGTTACTACAATCTTAAACGAAAAAAATATATCTTTCGAGCCGTCAAGAATGCGGTTGAACTGGTTAGCCTTCAAGGGAATATTGCTTGGTTTGAGACGCAGCCAATTATTCACATGCATGCAGTTATCACAAATATGCAAAATAAAGCCTACGGCGGACATGTTAAAAATATTATTGTTGGAGCTACTGTTGAGGTTAGGATTATTTTAAGTGACGAATTAATACGCACCCCAGACGCCGAAGCTGGTCTGCCGCTACTCGACGTATGATTAATTATCGTTCACGATTTGAATGGCCAGCTCATATTAGCGCTGGTTGTGTTGTGATTAATCAGCAAAGAGAAGTGCTATTGCTCGTTCGTGAAACTGAGCCGGATGGCAGTCCAGGTGGGTTTCATCTACCAAAAGGGACGCTCGAGCCCAGCGAAACACTCGTACAAACTGCAGAACGTGAAACCGAGGAAGAGAGTGGATGGAGAGTTGAAGCCTATTTCTATCTTGATGCAATTTGCAATGAGTTTACTAACCCTGATGGCACGCATTGCCGAAAAACCGTTCATTATTTTCTAGCACGTCCAATACGTGATAGTGGCATTCTTGACGAGGAGCATGATTCGCGCAAATTCGTGCCGTGTGATAAAGCGATCAAATTGCTTGCTCGGATGCCGAAACAAGAGGGCACAATTGTTAAAAAAGCTTTAGAAGTATTTGATCGTGGCTAAGAAATCACTTGGACAACACTGGTTAATTAATCGTAACAGTTTGCAGGCTGTTGTTGATGCTGGAAATCTTTCAAAGAACGATGTCGTTCTTGAAGTTGGACCTGGTGAAGGTGTTTTAACAAAACCACTTTGCAACAGAGCTTCTAGGGTTATAGCGGTTGAACTCGACGAAGACCTGGTCCGACTTTTACCGAAACGAGTCCGTGCCAACAATCTTGAAATTATTTATGAAGATATTTTAAAATTTGACACGACAATACTACCAAAAAATTATAAGGTTGTCGCAAATATTCCGTATTATTTGACGTCGCATCTAATTCGAACGCTACTGGAGTCACTAAATCCACCATCGATGATGGTTCTGTTGATGCAAAAAGAGGTTGCCGAGCGAATTGCAGCTAAACCGGGTGCTATGAGCATGCTAAGTGTCAGCGCCCAATTTTACACGGACACAGAGCTAAAGCAGGTTGTGCCCGCCGATCATTTCGACCCCATTCCTAAAGTTGATAGCCAAATTATTGTTTTGAATCGTCTTGAGAAACCTCGGTTCCAACGAGTTGATACAAAACAATTCTTTCAAGTTGTACGAGCTGGTTTTTCAGCACGTCGTAAAAAGCTTCGATCTAGTTTGAGCGGTGGTTTGCAGATACCAAAACAACAGATTGATCAGATACTTGAGCTGACAGATATTGACGAAAACGCAAGAGCGCAGGAGCTTAGCCTTGCGCAGTGGTATGAATTGTATAAAATAATAATCGAAAATAAATAATTTCTGGTGGAGCTGAGACGGGCGAACCCATCTCAAGCCCCATGCGAAATATAGTGTACCATAGAAGCGATGATTGCCAAGCAAAAAAATGGATTAAAATGGTATGAGAGCGAATCGTTATCCCAGCTTGGAGTGAAACATGGGTTTTTTACTAGCATCGGCGGAGCTAGCCCTGCTCCTTTTGATAGTTTAAATGTTAAATTCGATATTGATGATTTAGACTCAAATGTAGCATCAAATCGACAAAAAATACTTTCTATTTTTGGGGTTGATAAAGTCCGATTCGCACCTTTAGTACATAGTGCTGATATCTCAGTGGTTGCCAATGATTCACCAGATACAATCGAAGGTGTTGACGGACTTGTGACGAAACAGAAGAATGTGGCGATTGCTCTGTCTGTAGCAGATTGTTTACCAATTATTATCAGCGATGGGGAGGTTCTATCAGTTATTCATGCCGGTTGGCGTGGAAGCGTTAAGGGAATCACTAATAAATCAGTCGAAAAAATGGTTTCTATCGGGTTTAAATCAGAAAATGCAGTAGCTGTGCTTGGTCCTTGCATCTGCCAGAACCATTTTGAGGTTCGTGGTAATGCTGCGCGATTGCTCCGAGCTACAAGCGGACTAGATACTATTGGCAGCGAAACATACCATGCTGATCTGGCAGCTATAAACCGAAAACAACTTAGTTATGCTGGAATTACGACGGTTGAATCACTTGATATTTGTAGTTACGAATCGGATGAATTTTATAGTTACCGCGCCGATAACGGAAAAACAGGTCGCAACATGGCGATAGCTTTGCTATCATAAAAAGAATGAAAAAATTCTTATGTCTATTATTTTTAGCAGTTGGATTACTAGCTTTGTTCCCGTCTACTACACAGGCTCAAGCATCAAGAAAACAGAATAATCAGTCTCAGCCTGCGCTAAATTTAAATCAGACGATTGATATTGACAAAAAAACTAGTACAGTCACACAAACAATTACTGGGATTACAACAGAAAAAACCATTAGTCTTCCAGTTTTAGGTTTAGTTCAAGGTGAGATTGGAACAACACCTGTAGTTAATACCGAGCAAAAGGATGGACAGTTAATAGTGCCGACTGCTGGACAGGAAAAAATTGTAATTGAATATCAATCAGAAGGCATCTGGCGTGAATTTACTAAAGAAGTAGTACAGATCGTAGTAGCAGCGCCTGTTTCGTTTTCCGGCAATGTTGATACAAAAATATTACTTGCCGGCGATGAAATTATGAATCCAATTGGTTCAAAGCCAACGGAAACTGATTACGAAGGCGATAGGCAGTTTTTTAATTACAAACAGGCTAGCGATAAGCTAGAACCAATTATTTTACTGAAAGGGTCGGCTGTTCAGGCAACTCTTAAACTCGAATCAAGGCTCGAAAATGATTCTTTTTGGTGGAAAAATATTACAACTATCCTACCTCTCGATACAAGCATGCAGGCATCTTTTGTAAAGAGCATAGATCCTAATACCAACTCTATGCGTATCGATAAAGATGGTAATATTCAAGCGATTCATCGATTATTCCCAAAACAAGACTTTTCAACAAAAACACAAGTTGATCTAGACATTACACAAGGATTTGTTGATCCTGAATCTGAAGGTCAAATCTCTCAATTACCTTCAGAAATAGTGGCTGATTATACAAAGAACACTGATATCTGGCGTGAAGGTCAACTTAAAAAACTTGGTTTAAGCGGCGAAGAACTACGAAAAGGATCTGTCGTTAATGCAGTTGAAAAAATTACGAGTAACATAGTTGCTGATGGAGAGGCATATAATCCCGAAGCAGATTTCTCAGCCAGAAAAGAACGTGCTAAACAAAAGCCATCAACAAGTATTGATTACGCCGATCAAACAGTCGCAGCACTTCGAGAGGCAGGAATCCCAGCTCGAGTGGTAGCAGGTTGGAAGGTTGACCCAATGGGGAAAAAATCTCCCCATGCATGGGTTGAAGCATTTATCCCACCCGATGATGGTTGGCTAGCCTTCGATCCGGGGCTTATGAAAGCTGGTGAAGTTCCATTTGGTGTTGTTCTATTCGACCATGTTGCAAACATAATATGGGGTGCTAATGATGTTGAGCCAATTTTTGATAATTCTGCTGAATGGGATATCGAATACAAATCTTTAAAACTTGAATCATCGAAGTTTGAGAAAGATAATTTTAGTTCAAAAAAATACATGATTTTGCCGGGTATCTCGATTCTGTACAGCAAGGTCAATATGCCAAGCGGTCAAGTGGTCGATGCAATGGTGCTCGAAACCTCATCTGGTTTTCGCCAGCTAGGATCGCTAGCGCCGCTTCAACGGTTCCACAGCTACCAATTAAGTCTTGGCGGTGATGCCTTCGATGCTAGCAAGACTACATTAGGCGTCGGTATTGATGGTGAATTTTCAGAAGTTTTTGTCGAATCAAAAACGTCGGTAGTCTATTGGACTATGATTGTAACTTTCGCCTTTGTAGTTGTTCTTGCCTGGCTTTTATTGGCTCTTCGCAAGCGTGCGAATCACGATGATATCCGATTGTATCCAAAAGATAGAAATATTGAACGAGTTGAAGATAGCGACTTGCTCGATGTTAAAGGCACAAAGATAACGATTCCAGTTAAGAAAAAGAAATAACCAAATCACAATTTGGAGTTAACGTTAGAGCAATCGAATCATTGATTTGTTATACTGGTTATATTATATGGATGAACAAAACAAAACAGTCAACCAAGAAAATCAAAGCCCAGAGCCAAAGCCTACCTACTATGTAGCCACCGCCATCCCCTATGTAAATGGACACGGGCATATTGGAAATGCAATTGATTTTATCATCGCTGATACAATCTCACGGTATCATCGTATCAAAGGTGAGGATGTTCTGCAGGAGCATGGAGCAGATCAACACGGTTTAAAGAACTATAAAACAGCTCTTGAGCTTGGTAAGGATACACAAACTTTCGTCGATGAAATAACTGCTGATTTTATAAAAATTCATCAACTGCTCAACATTAGCTATGATCGCTTCATAGCAACTTCGAGTCCTGAACATAAACGTTCGGCTCAGTATGTTTGGCGGCAGCTAGCTGCAAATCGTGATATTTATAAAAAAGATTATCATGGCTGGTATTGTGTTGGTTGTGAGACATTTTATCCCGAGATTGAGGTTAAGAAAAATAATGGTGTATGCCCTTTGCACAACCAACCGTTCGAAGAGACTCAAGAAGAAAATTACTTTTTTAGACTCAGTAATTATACTCAGGCGATTCATGATGCAATCGAATCTGATACATATAAAGTCACACCGGTATCTCGAAAGAACGAAATCTTACAAGTTCTGGATAGTGGACTTGATGATATAAGTGTCAGCCGTCCGAAAACAAAACTTCCGTGGGGTATCGAAGTACCCGATGATCCAACACATGTTATGTACGTCTGGTTTGATGCTTTGATTAATTATATTTCGGTACTTGGTTATCCAGATGGCCCTGACTTTGCTAAATATTGGCCAGCAGATGTACAGGTTATCGGCAAAGATATCTTACGACATCACGCTGCTATCTGGCCTGCAATGCTCATTGGTATCAACCAACCTCTACCAAAGAATCTTGTAGTGCACGGTCACGTCAGCAGTGATGGTAAGAAGATGAGTAAAACCCTCGGTAATGTTATTGACCCATTTGAGATTGTCGAAAAATATGGAACAGACGCATTTCGATATTATTTCATGCGCCACATACCTAGTGGTCAAGATGGTGATTTTAGTTGGAAGAAATTTGAAACAGCTTATAATAGTGAGTTAGCCGACAGCCTTGGTAACTTAGTTCAGCGAACTGCTAGTATGATCCTGCGCTATCAGGAGGGTGTGATCGGTGAAATTTCTGAGGCTGAACATGATGCCGCTATGTATCATCAAGCTATGAATAATTTTGAATTTGACAAAGCACTTGATGTTGTTTGGGGAATGGTTCATGGCATTAATATATATATTGAGGATCAAAAACCATGGCAGATTGCTAAGAAAACCGACAAGAGCCATCTCCAAGAAGTTCTATCCTATATTGTCTCATCGATTGATCAGATTGGTCATTTGCTGATGCCATTTATGCCACAAACTGCCGAGCAAATCATTAATATGTTTGTTGATGGAGTGGTCCAAGCCGACACTAACGTCAGTCTATTTCCAAAGCAGTACTATTATACTTCGCCAAAACGAAATGGCTAAGCTGTGTCCACTGACCGACAGTCATTGTCATGTCCACGCTAAGGAATATAACTTGGATGCTAGTGGTTTAGTAGAAGAGGCGCACAAAAATGGCATAAGCGATATCTTTATGGTTGGTACGACTATTGCGAATAGTGTTGAGGCTGTGGAGTTTGCCAATCTCCATGAGCATATCTTCGCAATAGTGGGTATACACCCACATGAAGCTAAGCATTTTGATGATACATCAGCTGGTCTGCTCGCTAGGTTAATAATTCAGAACCATAAAAAGATTGTTGCAGTTGGTGAAATTGGGCTAGATTATTTTTACGGTTTTAGTGAAATAAAAAAACAACAAGCAGTTTTGCTAGCTCAGCTTGAGCTAGCTGAAAGATATAGACTGCCATGCTCGTTTCATGTGCGCGGTAATCGAGATCATCCAGACCAAGTGTTCGAAGATTTTTGGGCTATACTTAGTGATTTTCCAAAAATACGAGGAGTTCTACATAGCTTCACGGCCAATACCATTCAATTATCGGCGGCAAAAAAACGGAAACTTCTAATTGGAGTTAACGGAATCTTAACTTTCTCTAAAGATGAGTCTCAATTAATGATGCTCAAAGATATAGACGATGATCAGATTGTTTTTGAAACTGATGCACCATACTTGACGCCAAAACCACATCGTGGTAAAGTAAACAAACCATCGTATGTTCGATTGGTGGCTGAGCAGATTGCACAAAAGCGCAATCAATCAGTTGAGCACTTGAGTAGGTGTAGCCAAGAGAATATTCGACGAATATTTTATTAATGATCACGAGGTGTGGTTTTGAACGAAAATCAGGTAACGCAACCGAGCCAACAGCAAATCGCAGCATTTGCGCATGAAAAAGCACAGAAGGCTTTAGTAATCGCAAGAAAGCTTGAAGTAATGAGGCTAGCAGCAGTCGAACCTGTTATATCTGAGATGATTAAGAGTGCAAAACGGACAGACGACGATCAATTCACTTCGCCTATCAAAAAAGAAATGGTGTCAGTATGAGACAAACAAGTGTTCTTTGGCGGCAAAAAAAACATAATCTTTCCTCTAAAAAAGATCAACGTAGGGCACTACTGCGACGTGAGAGTGAGATCGGCGGTCGGTTATTTGGGAAAATCCCTAAAAATCATACGCGCTCCTTTTTCTGCCTTAACCAGAATACTTGGGTGTGGTATGAGACGTTCCCGGGAACTGATGGTGAAACGCTCGTCGTAAATACTCGATATCGAATCTATGAAGATACGATAGAAAAGATTCAAAATAATAAAATTATTCCGATGACTCTCCAAGAGATGCAAAATGTTGTTCATGCTATGGAGCTTTATGTTACTAAGGTCGAGAAGGCAATGTATAAAAACTTTGCTTGAGTGTTTCTATTTAAGATACAGTTATAACTATGATTGAACCTAGCGACGAACTAATATATGCGGACTACGCGGCTGCTTCACCTGTTTATGAAGAGGTATTAAAAGCCATGCAGCCATATTGGCAAAATCAGTTTTATAATCCGAGTGGCTTGAGCAGACAATCAAGATCAATCAGAGAGGTTATCGAATCATGCCGTGCCACTGTAGCTAAGATTTTACAGGTAAAATCAAATGAAATAATATTCACTTCAGGAGCAACTGAGTCAAACAATTTAGTTATAAACACGTTTTATCAGATTGGTAATTTTGGTGTTGCGGCTATCGAACATCCATCAATTCTTGAGCCTAGCCGAGCTCACGGCGGTACTGAATTTCCTGTTGATGAAAAAGTACAACCAATAATTGGTGATGAACAACTAAAGGCTTTTTCAGTGGCAGCTGTTAATCATGAGCTAGGTACGATTCAGAATTTACGTCGGATAAAACAAGCATTACCAGTTGATTGCTATCTTCATACAGATGCCTCACAAGCTGTACTGTGCCAGCCTCTGGCATCAATCATGCGACATTGCGACTATCTTAGCCTTAATGGCGGAAAGATTGGTGGACCAAAGGGTTCAGGTTGTTTGGCGGTTCGTAATGGTTCACCATTCAGCAGTCTTTGGTTTGGCGGCTCGCAGGAGCAAGGTCGTCGTCCAGCAACTGAAAATGTTCCGGCAATTGTTGGATTTAGTAAAGCGCTTGAGATTACTCAAAATAAAGCTGTTCAAACTAACCAAAAGTTATTTGAGCTACGTGATTATTTTCTGGAACAACTACGCCAAAAGTCGATCCCTTTCATAGACAATGCAAACACTAAGACTTCGCCACATATAGTATCGCTTCAATTCCCAGACCATGATGGCGAGAGGCTATTACTGGAACTTGATGCTCACGGTATCATTGTTGCGACTGGTTCGGCGTGTACCGCCAGTGATGACCTGCCTAGTCACGTGCTTTTAGCTGTAGGTTTATCAGAGAAACAGGCAAATGCCACCTTACGTTTTAGTTTTAGTAGCCAAATGTCTACTAAACAGGTTGATAAAATTGTCGAAGCTTTCGTCGATATTACGTAGGTGCAGTGCCTTAAATCGTTAGGATTTGTTATGCGTAGCCGCAACCATGGTAGAAATTGCTATACTAGAGATGTGCGTAAAGTATCATTTATCCTAGTTTTATTATTTCTTGTTTTTTTCGGCGGCCTTGGGCTGGTTGGCTGGTATCTCGCACCCAATGATGAATTACAGCAGGCTGATGCAATCATAGCCATCAGCGGAGGAGATACGAAAGCCAGAACTGATGAAGCATCTAGTCTCTATCTTAGAGGTTGGGCACCACGTTTGATTGTTGCTGGCGCAGCTAGTGATCCTGAAAGCCCAAGTAACGCCACTGTCATGCGACGAATTGCAGTATCACAGGGAGTCCCAGAAAGCGCTATAACTGTTGAGGATTATTCTCGTGATACTAATGAAAATGCTAACAAGGTTGCAGAGCTATTTGCCGAAAAGCCAGCTAAGGTTATTTTAGTAACATCACCATATCACCAGCGACGTGCCTCATTCGAATTTGAGAAAGTTTTGCCTGATACCGAGATTATTAATCACTCCGCCTTTGACCAGACTTGGCGCCGTAGCCTTTGGTGGATAACACCAAAAGGTTGGTATCTAACTATTAGTGAGTCCGTAAAACTTATTTTTTTAAAGGTGAATGGTAGTTAAATGTCACGTATATTTGTTGGCATGAGTGGCGGTGTTGATAGTAGTTTGACTGCCGCGCTGATGGTTGAGGCTGGGCACGACGTGACTGGTGTATTTATGAAAAACTGGTCGAAGGATATAGGTGGTTGGAGATGCTCGTGGCAGGATGATTACCTGGATGCCAAGCGTGTTGCTGCCCAGCTAGGAATTGAGCTAAAGTTATATGATTTTCAAGCAGAGTATAAACAAGCTGTCGTTGACTATTTACTCGACGAATATAAAGCCGGTAATACACCGAATCCTGATATTATGTGCAACCAAGAAATTAAATTTAAGTTGTTTCTAGAGACTGCATTAAAAGATGGCGCCGAAAAAATCGCGACTGGTCATTATGCTCGGATAGTCAATGGCAGTGAACTTCACATGGCGGTTGACACCAGCAAAGACCAAAGCTATTTCTTGGCTCGAGTATCGAGCGAAGCGCTTGAAAAGACCTTGTTTCCGCTTGGAGAAATGAAGAAAAGCCTAGTTCGAGAAGAAGCAAAAAAACGTGATCTCATAACCGCCAATAAAAAAGATTCAGTCGGGATTTGCTTCGTTGGACAAGTCGGCATCCGTGAATTTCTGCGTGAATATGTTGATGATATTGAGCCGGGAGATATTATAGACAATCATGGAGAAATTATCGGACAACACGAAGGTGCGATTTTCTATACGATTGGACAGCGACAAGGCTTGGGTGTTGGTGGTGGACTGCCATACTATGTCACCCATAAAGATATGGATAAAAATATCGTCTATGTCACGACCGATCCGTCAGATAACGACCTTTGGTCATCAACTATCAAAGGCAGTGAAGCCCATTGGATAAATCAGCCACCAGAAGATGGTAAAACCTACCAGGTGCGAACACGTCATCTCGGTAGTCTGACCGATTGCAAGCTCATAAAAATCGATAAGTATAATTACGAAATTAAGTTAGCTAAAGACAAGCGAGCTTTAGCGCCCGGTCAATCTGCTGTGATTTATAGTCAGGCGCATTGTCTAGGCGCACTAGTAATTTCCTAGTCTAAAGATTGACGAGGAGGATCCTCTAAATTTGGTCGTTCTGTGGGCCGGCCAAGTTCTTCCAGAATTCTCGCTCTCCTCCATTCACTAATCACTAAATATAAAATTTCGTGGTAAGTTCTTAGACGATGTGGCTGTTGAGGACGATGTGCGTCAGAACTGTAGTAGCCTACCGCACCAGCCTCATCTAAAACACCACCGGATCTTTCCAAAAAATCATCTAGTTCAGGCCTAGCTACTATATGTCTAGGTTCGCCTATATCGGTGCCTTCTGGTTCGTCCCACACGGCTACAGCGGCTTGTCCAACAAGGTCCAAGTCTTCAATATCCTCTGCAGATAGTATGCCGCCCTCATGACCACCAAAACTTTCCGCCATTGCTACGTCTCTAGCTGTTGCGCCTTGATCCTCAGGGTCTTGTGCTGCGTCTGATGTGTCTGGCATGAATTATTTTCCTTAAATTTATAAAATATGTATAAATAATTTATCATTATCTTCATCATTTGTCAAGACTAGAAGACAATTTTTATTTAGTTTAAGATAGAGGGATGATAAACGCCCAAGAAATCCGTCAGAAATATCTCGAATTCTTTAGAGATAAAGGTCATGTGATCGTTCCTCGCGCAAATGTCGTACCAAGCGAAGATGCAACGACGCTTTTCACGGGTTCTGGTATGCAGCCGATGGTGCCGTTCTTGCTTGGCGAAGAACATCCTGAGGGAAATCGGCTAGTTAATTCGCAGCTCTGTATCCGTGTTGAAGACATCGAAGAAGTTGGTGATGATTCGCATACGACGAGCTTCGAAATGCTTGGTAATTGGAGCCTGGGTGATTATTTTCAGGCTGAGCAGATTCCTTGGATTGCTGAGTTTTTATTTGACGTGGTTGGTCTAGATCCGAGCCGTGTTTATGCGACTTGTTATATCGGAAATGACGAGCTCGACATTCCAAAAGACAACCCAGCGATTGAGCTTTGGAAAACTGAATTTAGTAAACGTGGGATTAACGCTGAAGTTGTTGATATCGGTACTGCTGAAAATGGCGACAAAGTTGGAATGCAAGGTGGTCGAATTTTTCTCTATGATGGTAATGAAAATTGGTGGAGCCGCGGCGGTGCTGAAGACAAGACCCCGATGGGTGATCCTTGTGGTCCAGATTCCGAAATGTTTTTTGACTTTGGTGAGCAATACCACGATGAAGCGAAATGGGGCAAAGCTCATCCTGCTAGCGATAGCTCGCGATTCTTTGAGATTGGCAATAATGTCTTTATGGCCTACCGCCGCACCGAAAACGGAATGGAGCCACTTGAGCACAAGAACATCGATCATGGTTCGGGGTTAGAGCGAATTGCAGCAGCCGTACTCGATACGCCTGATGTATTTAAAATTAGTCTTTTTTGGCCGATCATTGAAGAACTTGAAAAGATTACTGGCAAGAAATATGATGATCATAAGCCAGCAATGCGTGTTATCGCTGATCACCTAAAGGGCGCTATGTTTATGGCAGTTGATGGTGTGGTGCCGAGCAATAATGAGCAGGGTTATGTCGCACGACGACTTATGCGGCGTGCCATTCGATTCGCATTTGATCTCGGCATTGAGCATGACTTAGTTATTCAGATTTTACCAAAAATTGTAGAAGTTTATGAGGATATGTCAGACGTTATCGAACGAGCTGATGAGGTTAGTAGAATCTTATCAAAAGAGGAGAAGGTTTTTCGCGGAACTCTGCGCAAAGGCGAGAAAGAAGTTGAAAAAATACTCGAACATTCTGAAAAACTAGATGATGAGGGTAAAAAAGTACTCACTGGTGCAGATGTCTTTAAGCTTTATGATACTTATGGCTACCCTAAGGAGCTCACAAAAGAACTTGTCGAACAAAAGGGCGCACAACTTTCAAGCACCTGGCAGCAAGAGCTTGAAACGGCTATGAATGAACAGCGAGAGCGCAGTCGAACAGCAACGAAGGGTCAGTTTAAGGGTGGACTCGGTGGTGACAGTTTGATTCATAAGAAATATCACACTGCTACGCACCTCATGTATGAGAGTTTACGAAGAGAACTCGGTGATCATGTTGTCCAACATGGTAGTAACATCACGGAAGAACGACTACGCTTTGACTTCAGTCACCCTGAAAAGGTCACAAAAGATCAGCTACAACGGGTTGAAGACATGGTTAATGAACAGATTAATCTCAAATTACCAATATCGTGGAAAGAGTATCCGTTACAAGATGCGCTCGATAAAGGTGTTCTCGGTAAATTCGGTGATCGATACGGAGAAATTGTTAAAGTCTACACAATGGGCATAGATGGTGAGAAGCCATTTAGCTTTGAGATTTGCGGTGGACCTCATGTAGAAAATACATCTGAACTTGCGGACGGCGGTAAGCGATTCAAGATTGCGAAAGAACAAGCTAGTAGTTCAGGTATTCGCCGTATTAAAGCAAAGCTTGTCGATGTCTAGCGACTCCTCAAAAAAACAGCAGAAGAAACGTACATTCAAACAATTTATGTTTGGAGTAAAGAATCCAAGCAAAGAAACCAAGGCTGAATATCGGTTGGCAATCTTCGCTAGCGGAAAAGGTTCGACCGCCGAAACAGTTTTACAAAGATTCACTCCTGATGAGACTAAAGATGTAGCGGTCATCATAACTAACAATCCTCAGGCGGGAGTACTTAGTATAGCGCGTAACTATAACGTACCTGTTGAAATTATATGCTGTGATCGTTGGCGCGATGGTGATTTTATAAATCAAATCCTGGAAGAGCACGATGTAAACGTTATAGTTGAACTAGGTTATCTAAAAAAAATACCTATTGAAGTTGTTGAAGAATACAGAGGTAGAAGCATCAACCTACATCCAGCTTTGTTGCCAAAATATGGCGGAAAAGGAATGTATGGTCAATCTGTCCATAAAGCCGTATCTGAAGCAAAAGAAAGAATCAGTGGCTTTAGTCTGCATCGTGTTGAAGAAGATTTTGATACGGGTGAGGTTGTCTATCAGAGACAAGTGGAGTTACCAAACGATGCAAGTCCCGATAAAATTTCTGAGATGGTGAGACAAGCCGAAAGAGATTACGTTGCCGAAGCAATCTCAAATCTCATCGATGACGGCGCCTTTAAAGGTAAATAAATACGCTAAAATAGAGTATACTGGTAGCGGTTATGAAAATAAAAGGATTTAGTAAAAAAATCATTAATAAGCCAATCGAGGGAAAGACCTTGACGGCGCTCGATATTGGTACCGAAAATATCAAGGCTCTGATTGCAAAGAACAATAACGGCACACTTGAAATTCGTGGTGTAGGCAAACAGCATCAGCGATTAAGTGACATGGGGAATGGTGCGATTTCAGATATCAGTGGTGTAGTCAGAAACTGTGAAGAAGCGCTAAAAGTGGCAGAGGATATGGCGGGAGTTAATGCTCGGCAGGTAGTTGTCGGATTGGCCGGAGAATTGGTCAAAGGAAAGACCACGACTGTAACCTATAAACGACCAAATCCTAAGCAAAATATTACAATGCTTGAGCTCGAGCACATTATGCAAAAAATCCAAGATCGAGCTATGGCGAGAGCGAAGGCTGAATTATCGTGGGAACTCGGCAACGATGATGTTGAGGTTCGGCTAGTTAACAGCGCAGTTGTCAGTATTGAAATTGATGGCTATAAGATAACTAACCCACTTGGATTTTCTGGTGGCGATGTCGTAATCAGCCTGTTCACTGCTTTCGCACCGTTAATCCATATTGCTGCGCTCGAGAAAGTTGCCGAAGAGCTTGATCTTGATCTTGTTGCTGTAGCAGCTGAACCTTTTGCAGTTGCACGAGGGGTTACAAGCGTCGATGAAGATACTAATTTTAGCGCTATTCTGATTGATGTTGGTGGTGGGACTACCGATATAGCTGTCGTTAATGAGGGCGGCGTTGAGGGCGCGGAGATGTTTAATATTGGTGGTCGGAGTTTCACTCACGCAATTGGTAGCGATCTTGGGATGGAGTTTAATATTGCTGAAGAGTATAAAATACATGCTAGCGATGGCACTCTAAAATCACACCAGTCAGAGGTCGAAAAAAGTATTGAACGAACACTTGAGATCTGGCTTGGTGGTGTCGAATTAGCCCTAGCTGAGTTTGACACGATTGACCATCTACCAAACCAAATTATGTTGTGTGGTGGTGGTTCAAGCTTGACACAATTGGTTGAGGCACTAAAGACGCACAATTGGCCAAAAGATTTGCCATTCACCAAAAAACCAGTCATTAAACATATTAAACCCGAGCAGGTGGTTGATATTGTTGATAAAACTAAACATATTTCAGACCATACTTTTATCACGGCTATGGGGCTTTTGCGCACTGGGCTTGATACAATTGAGACCGATAGGGCAGGCAAAGAAAAAATTCGCGATCGCATAAATAAAATGCTTAAGATATAATACATTTTGCAACTATGAACAAAGACATTATATACATCGACACCGACGACGAGATTACCGACATTATAGGTCGTGTTAAAGATTCCCAAGAAAAAATAATTGCGCTTGTACCTCCGAAGAGAATTGGTGCGCTTGGTAGCGTAGTAAACCTGCGGCTATTGAAGCGAGCGGCTGATTCAAATAATAAGCGGCTAGTTGCAATTACCCAGGATAAGCAATTAATAGGATTAGCAGCCGGAGTAGGACTGTTTGTGGCGGAGAATCTTCAGAGCCAACCAGTTGTTCCGACACTAACAGAAAAAGAAGAAATACCGTCAAATGTGATTATGCCCGACGACAACCTGGTTAAAGAGGATACGATAAAAGACCCACTACCGTCACTTGACGATGATCTCGCTGAAGATGCCTTGGCAGATACTGCTCTTACTGATAAAGCTAAGAAAAAAGGTAAGGGCAAAAAGTCTTCTAAAAAGAAAAATATTCCTCAATTTGATAAATTCCGTAAACGGTTAGTGTTTGCTACTCTTGGGTTGATTTTATTTGCCGGCTTCTTAATCTGGGCGATTTTCTTCGCCCCTAGAGCAACAGTAACTATCACAACTAAAACCAGTAAAAATGATTTTAGCAAGGTTGTTACGCTTGACCCAGCAGTAAAAGAAATTGATGCTAAAGAATCCGTACTTCCTTCAGTCCAGTTAGAGAAATCGAAACAAGTCAGTGAAAAAGTTACAGCTACCGGTGAAAAGAATGTTGGCGCGCAAGCTGGAGGTACCTTGACTATAAGCAATTGTTCAACGAGTGATCCAGTTGGTTTTAAGTCGAACACAGCTTTTGTAGGTTCAGATGGTAAAGTTTTCTTTTCAACCGAGTCCATAACGGTTAGTGGCGCTGGCTTAAAATCTGGAAAATGTAAGCCAGGCACTGGTTCAGTTGATGTAGTCGGTGAAAAGTCTGGTGCCGCTTACAATAGTAATCCTCAAAGTTATACTATTCGTGCCTTGAGTGGCGAGGATGCTGGGTTATTTACTGTCAAGGGCACTCAAATGAGCGGTGGTACTGATGAAGTTGTTAAAATTATTAAACAGTCTGATATTGATCAAGCAACACAAAGTTTACTAGCAAAAGGTAAACAACAAACATCTGATGAGTTAAAGGCTAGCGTACCGGCCGGCGCTCGGATTGTAGGTAGTTCTTTGAAGGTCACTAACACAGCACCAATTGCGAACCCCGTTGTCGGTGAGCCGGTTGATACTGGTAGCGTTGAGGCAGAATTTAGTGCGACACAATTAGCGGTCAAAGAAGATGTCCTGCAAAAGTTTATCAAAAAATCTCGAGAACAAGACAGTAGCGACTCTAGGAAACAGCAAACTAAGGGTGATAGCAAAGATTCAAGTAGTTCTTCAGTTAAAACCCTAAAAACTGGGGAAGTCATTTTGGACTATGGCTTGGCAAAACTGACTATTGAGCAGCAAGATGGTGGATATCGTATAGCTACACAGTTAATCGTTGGTCCCGAGATTGCTACAGATGATCTAGCAGCAAAAGTAGTTAAAAAACCAGTTGATGAGACGGTTACGATCGTTGAAGCAATCAATGGTGTCTCTAAGGCAGAGGTCAAAACTTCACCGTTTTGGGTTAATAAGATGCCAAGCAAAGCTACGCGAATCACTATCAAGCAGAATCTTACCGGCGAAGGAACGTAACATGTCAAGTGTCAGTGGATCGATTCTCGCTATCGATTACGGTGAAGTAAGGATTGGACTAGCGCTTGCTTCACAGGCAGCACGTATCGCTCACCCTTATATGGTAATTGCCAATAGCGAAAAAATACTAGATGAGTTCAAAGTTATTATCGCCGAGGAGGATATTATTCAATTGGTGCTCGGTCTACCAAGAAGCCTTGATGGTGAGGATACCGCTCAAACTAAGATAATTCGTGACTTTCAGGCTCAGCTAGAACTACTCGGCGTGCCAGTTGCCTTGCAGGATGAAGCTGGTACAAGTGCACGTGCTCACTTCGAAATGAAGCAGATAAAATCAAGAAAGAATCTACAAGTTGATAGCTTAGCGGCAAGCTACATTTTGGAAGACTATTTAGGAGAAAATTATGATTGAACCTGATATGAGAGAATCTCAAGCGGTTACATCACTTGAAGAGCAGTCTAGAGCTACAGAAAACATTAAGCCTAATACATCGAAGAAATCAAGAAAACGTGGTGTTTTACTGTTTATTTTGTTAGTAGTCTTTTTGACTGTTGGTGTGTTGCTAGGTGGCTATGGTTGGTATCAACAGCAATTACGACCAGTTACTGATAAGGAAAAATTAGTCCAGTTTGACATTGAACCTGGGACAGGAGCAGATAAAATTATCCTAAACCTTAAGTCTGAAGGATTGATAAAGAATGAAACAGCCTTTCGTATCTATTTGAGACAACATAAATATCTCGACCGTCTACAGGCAGGAAGTTACTCACTCAGCCCATCATTGTCAGCTCAACAAACAGCAGAAACTCTTGTACTCGGTAAAGTTGCCACGGTTGATATCACTATCCCGCCAGGGTTACGCCTGTCGCAGATTGCTAAAATTCTAACCGAAAAAGGCTACTCATCAGAATCAGTAGATAAGGCATTCTCTGCCAAGTACGATTCAGTTGTATATCGCTCAAAACCAAAAGAGGCAAGTCTTGAGGGGCTAATTTATCCTGAAACATATAAACTGAAGCTCAGTGATAGTCCGGAGTCGTTGGTAAATGAAAGCTTCAAGCTTTATGATAAAGCGATTACAGATAAAGTAATCACAGGATTGGCAAACAAGAATTTGACACTCTACCAAGGCATAACTCTGGCCTCAATTGTGCAGTTAGAAGTGGCCAATGCTGACATCCAGCCAGCCGTTGCCCAAGTATTCTTGAAGCGTCTGAATGACGGCATGAACTTAGGGTCAGATGTAACCTTCATTTATGCAGCCAAGGAAAACAATTTGATAGCCACTCCATATCTCGACAGCTTATACAATACGAGAATACATAGTGGTTTACCGCCAACACCAATAGCTAACTTTAACTTTTCTGCCTTAGAAGCAGTTGTCGATCCAGCTTCGGGCGATTACGTCTATTTTGTGGCAGGCGATGATGGTTCAGTCTATTTTGCTCGTACTCTCGAGGAGCACGAACAAAATGTTGCTAATTACTGTAAGAAATCGTGCGGTGCAATAGTAAATTGACATTTATAAACGTTTATAGCCTCATTATTTAAAGAAAAACAATTTAACAGTAGTAAAAAACGCTTGACCTTTGATTAATGCTTTGGTATTATAGCTACGTTTATTGATGAGTGTGAAGTGGGAATCAGAAGCAAATTGCTGATGATACAAAGCATTTCATCAGTAGCCTACCAATTCGTACGAGGTCAACGGTCGTTCCTCAAAAATAAATATTAATTTATCAATAAAGAACAAGACAAGTAGATACGTAGTGGTAGTGAGATAGTGGAGACACTATTCTCAAGGAGATTAGAATTAAGAAATTTCAACAAAATGAAACAAAATCGATCAAGAATTTTGTTATCAATAAATCAGTCAGATCCGATGCGACAAAGCTCGCAAATCAAAAAATAAGTACATTTACGGGTGCTGTTCAAAAAAGACATCATATGGTTACCTATGCACTCCTAACGATTGCCGTTGCAGGAGTTCTTGTGGGTAACCGTGTTAGTTCACAGCAAGATTATTCAGCAAACATCAATTCAAATCAATTTGCATCAATCGAAGCACCATTAGATAGTTTATCTGCTTCTCAGACTGCTTCAGCAGTTGCAACAGTGACTGACATGATAAAAGTCGAAGATATAATCCAAGTTGCTCAAGCAGAAGACAGTAAACAAGAAGTCGCTAGTAATGGTGATAGTTTAATTAGTAAACCTCGAGCAGTAGCAATTGATACAAAAACAGCTAAGGACATAACCTCGCACAAGGTAGCCGAAGGCGAAGACGTTAAGAAAATTGCTGAAAACTACGGTCTTAAGCCCGAGACAATAATGTGGGCAAACAATCTTCCAAGTGAAGATGTTGCAGTTGATAAAGAATTAATGATTCTACCAGTCGATGGCTTAACCTATAAAGTACTGCCTGAGGACACGCCCGAGTCGATTGCTACTAAGACTAATGCTGATAAAGATAGTATTGTGTCATATAATGATGCAGAGATTACAGGACTACAGGTTGGCGCAACTATCATTGTCCCAGACGGAAAGATCCAAGAAGTACCTGTCGAGAAGCCAGCTACGAGTCGTTCGCAGATTGGTTCGAGTCGAGTCGCTAATCAAACTAGCTTAGGAGCAGGCTACGGTCAAAGCCAGCCATCTTCTAGCCGTGGGCCAGTGTATGCTGGAAACCGCTATGCATATGGCCATTGTACTTGGCATGTAGCAAATCTACGAGCTGCTGCTGGTAAACCTGTGCCTAGTTTCTGGGGCAATGGTGGACAGTGGGGTAATAATGCTCGGAAAGATGGCTACACCGTCAGTAGCGAGCCTCAGGTGGGGTCTATTGGTGTCCATGTTGGTGGCTACGGACATGTAGCTTACGTAACCTCAGTCAGTGGAAACATGGTTCATGTCAAAGAAATGCACGGCTTTAGAGCTAACGGTGTACCAATGGAAACTGATTATCCCGTCTCATTCTTTAATGGTGGCTTCATCTACTAGCCATCGATTGCAATTAATTAAGAACAAACATACCATAACAACATGAATTTTAGTGATAACGCAGAAATTGAAGTCCAAGCCGGTAACGGTGGTAATGGTATAGTTAGCTTTAGGCGTGAAAAATTTGTTGAATTCGGCGGACCTGACGGTGGCGACGGTGGTCGTGGTGGCGATGTTATTGCTGTTGGGCGAGAGAACATACACGGACTTTCTGATTACAGATCTCGAATTAAAGTTGTAGCTGAAAACGGTCAATCTGGTAATGAGCGAAGAAAACACGGCCGCTCTGGAGGTGACTCATTTATGTATGTTCCAGTCGGTACACAAGTTTTTGCAAATGACGTGCTTGTTGCTGATATTACGGAAGAAAACCAGCAGTTAGTCATTGCTCGAGGTGGTGATGGTGGCTTCGGAAACGCTCATTTTACTAGTAGTACCAGGCAGGCCCCAAAAGTTGCTGAGAGGGGTGAAAAAGGAGAATCTCTCAAATTACGATTAGAGTTAAAACTAATCGCTGAAGTTGGTTTAGTTGGTCTGCCAAACGCTGGCAAAAGTACGTTGCTTGGCGCCGTTAGTAATGCCAAGCCTAAAGTTGCTGATTATGCTTTTACTACTCTTAAGCCTCATATCGGTGTAGTTGACCTGGCTAGTAGTGGCTGTTTATTTGTTGATATTCCTGGTCTAATCGATGGTGCCGCCGAGGGTAAAGGACTCGGAGACGAATTCTTAAGACACGTAGAGCGAACTTCAATTTTACTGCATTGTATTGATATATATTCTGATGATATTGCGCGTGATTATAAAATTATTGATAAAGAGTTGGCCAGTTATGATAATGGAGTTTTAAAGAATAAACCTCGGATTGTTGCTCTAACTAAGGTAGAAGGACTTTCGCCGCAGGATATCGAGTCAGCTTCTAAGCCATTAAGAAAATTATGTCCCTATAAAATATTCCCAATCTCTGCTAAGTCAAGTGAAGGTATTGCCGAGCTTTTTGCTGAAATAGAAGTTGCACGAACTCAAGTTGATATGACGGACGAAATCCCAGTTATTGGTATAGATGGTGTGGTCAGTGAAGCTCCAAATGAAAATGAATGGAGTATTGAGACTATCGATGAAGCAAATCTTCGTCTTCAAGGCGTCAAGGTCGAGCGATTTGCTTCTCGACTGGATTTTAATGAATATCCCATGCGTCAGCGTATGCGAGATATTCTGCAGAAAATGGGAATTATCAGCCGACTCGAGAATGATAGCGTTCCGCTCGACACTGTGATTCATATAGCTGGGCAGTCCATCCATCTGTACGAACAAACTGATGGTCCTGAGATTTCATAGTCTCAAACGTGAAAAAACAGAATCATTAAGTTTGATCGGTCTGAAATGTACTCTGTAGATTCAGCAGGCTATAAATAGCTTTAAAAATGTTATGATTGAGGTATGCAAAGTTTTCTTTGGTATGACTATGAAACATTTGGAATTAGTCCAAAATATTCTCGACCTGCCCAATTCGGTGGATTGAGAACAGATATGAATCTCGAACTAATCGGTGAGCCAGTTACGATCTACTGCTCTCCTAGTGATGATTTTTTACCCGAGCCTGGAGCAGTTATGATTACAGGGATCACCCCACAAGAGGCTCTCGAAAAAGGTGTTAGCGAATCGATGTTCGCAAAAGATATATTCAAGCTATTTGCTACACCAGGCACAATCAATGTTGGTTATAATTCAATGCGGTTTGATAATGAGTTTACACGCTACTTATTCTATCGAAATTTTTATGACCCATATGCCCATGAATGGAAGAATAATACTAGTAAATGGGATATTGTCGATATGGTTCGTATGACACGAGCGCTTCGACCTGACGGTATTACTTGGCCGATAGATGATACTACGAAAAAACCTAGCAATAGGCTTGAACTACTTACAGTAGCGAACGGTATTGAGCATGGAAATGCTCATGATGCTTTGGCTGATGTATACGCTACGATAGAAATTGCTAAATTGATCAAAAATAAGCAACCTAAATTATGGCAGTTTTTGTTAGATAATCGTGACAAGAAATCTGTTTCCGCAATGCTATCACAATCATCGCCTCAGCCACTAGTCCACTCGAGTAATAAATATCGCTCCGACACATTGAGTACAGCTGTAATTCTACCGATCTATCAATCAGCTTTTGGTTTATTCCAGGCCTGGGACTTACGATTTGATCCAAGTATGCTTCTAGATTTAAGTTCTGAGCAAATTATTAGAAACCTTTTCAGTAAATCATCAGACTTATCAGATGGTGAAGAGCGATTACCTATCAAAGGCATTAACCCAAAACATGCGCCAGCGTTGGCACCGATTTCAGTTGTCAATGATGAAGCGTACACTAGGATTATGCTTGATAGCCAAACGATGATAGCCAATTTAGAAAAAGCTAAAAAACATATCACAGATATCGAGATTAAAATGGCTCAAGTATTTGATCCGAAGAAAAGTAATGCGAAAAAAAGTACGTCCATGCATGTCAGAAATACTGATGATATTAGGCCAGATTCAATGCTGTATGATGGATTTATCGATCATCAAGACCGAGAGATTGCCAATAAAGTCACAGGGCTTGATCCAGATAGTATAGCTGCCTTTTCTCCTAAATTTATTGATGAGAGACTAAAAAGATTATGGATCCTATATAAGGCTCGTAATTTTAAGAATCAGCTCACCGATGGTGAGCGCGAAGTTTATCAAAAGCATAGACTGCAGAGTATTCTTGGTCCAGAATCATTCTATCCACTCGAAAAGTTTTTGGAGGATCTAAAAAGACTAGCGGAGTCAGAGGATTCTTCTAAGATACATTTGCTTGAAGATCTTCAGCTATGGGCTGAGGCTATATATCCTGGAGAGCCATCGTAGAATGTCTTCATAGCCTTGACTCGTATATATTGCTAATATAGTTATATGTACTGGAAGCCTTTTCGAAACGTTACACTTGATCCGATTATCGCAGCACAGGCAAAATGGACAGAAATTCAGCATTTTAAGGATGCGCTTAATGTAAATATTGGCTATGTCGTTGACGGCAATCATCTTTTTAGACCACCAGAAATTGAATCAGCTGTTATATCTCAATGGCAGATTAATCGTACAGAAAAGTTCTATGCACTACAGAGTCAGTTTGGAAATCAAGCTTACGTTAAATCCCTCGCACATTGGATGTTTCCGGCGGCACCAACTCCGAACTTTTCGTTGCAATCATTTGGCGGTACAGGTGGATTACATATTGTTGCTGAATTGCTGAAACAGATTCGAAACAGCAATGAAATTCTAATAGACCCAGGCTGGCCAAATCATCGAGCTCTTTTTTCATCGTTCGAAGTAAAGAGCTACTCACGAACTAAAAAAAATCAACCATATTATGATCATGAGGTTTATCTTGAGAAACTTTATGCAATGCCCGAAGGCTCTACTGCGCTCATACAGCCACTAGCATACAATAATGACGGACTTGATCGGACGACTCAGCAGTTACAAGAAATTGCTGAAATTATCAAGAAAAAATCAATGATAGCTGTTTATGATGTAGCTTACTTTGGTTTTGCTGATGGGATTGAAGCCGACCGGTCTAAGCTCGAAGCATTACTTTTAGTTGAGCATCAATCATTTCTAGTCGCTACGAACAGTAAGAATTTTGGACTATACAACGAAAGATTGGCAGCTACCTATGGTTTTCATTTTAACGAACAAAATTATCAATACATGATCGAAATGCTTAAATCCAATATTCGCGCTAATTATTCTAGCCCGAGTTATAATGTAGCCCAAGCGGCTTCCAGTGTGCTTAGTGATTCAAAAATTTGCACCTCCATTGAAACACAAATAGATACACAACGCGTAAACATGAATAAAATTCGGGTGTTACTGGCAGATTCAATTCAGAAAAAATTTGACATTGATGTTGGGCATATTCGTAGTGGTAAAGGTTTGTATTGCCTCGCTAGTAGTAAGGATATGAGCCAAGTGCAACAACAAATATTTCTCAAACAACATATATTACTCAGCACCTTTCGGATTGATATTGCTGCTTTACAAAATAGTTCTGAAGTCGAGAGACTGACAGACGTATTTACAGAAGCTTGTTTGTCATTATGAGTATGGTTCTTTTTCATTTTGCACATGATCAGAGCTTTCATAGTGATGATACTAGTAATCTTGAGCATTATTTAACTACTCCATTTTTAGTGCCAGTATTAATTATCGGTACTAGTTTTTTTATTTATTTACTACTAACTAAGTTATTTCAATTCAGCATTGTAGGTACGATCCAGACAATATGTGGGCTATATTTAATAGCAGGCATTGGCCTAATTCGTTATTCTCCAATCTTGTCTGCGGTATTATTTACCGTTGGCTGTATTACTACCCTTATCATCGTCTTACTCAGCTTGCAAGACAGTCGTTAACTATGAACGATGCTCAAAATAGTTTTCAGCCGCTTGCTGAGTTGATGAGACCGACCGACATTGAGCATGTTGTTGGGCAAGATACTGTTTTAAGCTCAGGAAAACTGCTTCAGAAAATTATAGCTAATAATATACCTACTAGTCTTATTTTCTGGGGTCCTCCAGGTACTGGTAAAACCACTCTGGCTCGAATTTTGGGTAAAGCTTGGGAGGCAGATTTTATCGAAATCTCTGCCGTAAGTAGCAACCTTGCGAGAGTAAGAGAAGTAATTACACGCGCTGAAGATAACCAAAGATTACGGCAGAGAACGTTACTATTCGTTGATGAAATTCATCGTTTCAGTAAATCACAGCAAGATGCTTTTTTACCCCATGTAGAGACTGGTTTGATTGTATTGATTGGTGCGACCACAGAAAATCCGAGTTTTGAAGTAAATAATGCACTTTTAAGCCGTGTTCAGGTTGTTCGCTTAGAACAACTCAGTTCAGCATCGATTCAAGAGTTATTAAGGCGTGCCACAGGATATATCAATAGAAAGATTGATTCTACTGCTTTAAAACTACTGGCAGAAACAGCATCAGGAGATGCTCGAACGGCTCTGAATAATCTTGAAGCTGTCGCTAAATTATCTAACAATCGCATATCCGAAGAAAATGTTCGTGACTTATTACCGAAAATAAGCCCACGTTATGATAAGAAATCCGATATGCATTATGACATTATCAGCGCATATATAAAAAGCATGCGAGGGTGTGACGAAACTGCAGCATGCTACTATTTGCAACGTATGCTGCAGGCTGGCGAGGATCCGATGTTTATCGCTCGTCGGATTATAATTTTTGCTAGCGAGGACATTGGTATGGCTAGTCCCCATGCGCTGACACTTGCGATGGCTTCGCGGGATGCCATCGAGGTAATTGGTCTACCTGAAGCTGAGTATGCATTAACTCACGCGACTGTGGCAATGTGCCAGGCAGGAAAATCACGCAATATTGCTGAACAACTGCAAGAATCAAAACAGATGGCTTCAAACTACCCAGATGCTGAAGTCCCATTACATCTGAGAAATGCGGCTACGAAGCTGATGAGTACAAATGGTTATGGAAAAGATTATCAATGGCAAGCTGGCTTTGTACCCGAGAAAGGTTTTCTGCCGGATGAAATCGATAAAAAATAATTCTAATCATGCCCGGATTTTTGCTACACTAAAACGAATGTTAATACTCATTATCGTTATTGTTTTTAGCATCGTGCTATTCGCCGTATTTGGTTTTTTAACTTCGACCGAACGAGCATTTTATTTATCGTCGCCATCACGCATGAAATATGGAGAGTTCAACCGAGAATATCGGGTTTTTATTCCAGACAACAAACAGAAGCCTACTGAAATGGTAGTTTTGCTGCACGGTTATTCGGACGCTGGTCGACTCATCTCTTATTACACCGGTATGATAAATCTAGCGAAAAAAGAGAATATTATTGTACTGGTCCCAGAAGGTCTACGTGCTAAAAAGATGGGCCCAAAAGGCTGGAATGTAGCTATTTGTTGCGGAGGTGGCTGGGTCGAAGGTGCCGATGATAGTGGATTCATTGATAGCCTGAGTAAAAAGATCGCTGATGACCATGGAATAGCTGCCGAAAATCGTTTTATTACTGGATTTTCAAATGGAGCTATGATGACGCAGAAATTAATGATGGAACATCCTGACACGTTCGCTGCTGGAGCCGCATTCAGTGGTGCAATTGAAAATGAAAAAGGAAAAATCGGTCAGCCTACTCATCCAGTTTCGATGCTATTAGTCCACGGTGAGAAAGATTCAACCATACCGTTTAATGGAGGATCAAAAAATAATGATGGTGAGTTTGTATGGCGCTCATTCGATGATGAGGTTAAGCTATGGTTGAGTGCAGATCAATGCTTGAGTGCTAAACCAGTAGAAGAGTCTAATGAGTCAGTTCAAGGTAGTACATCAGTTAAGTTCTGGAAATGCGCTGAAGGCAAAACAATCAAAAGAATTAGCTATAGTGACTTACCACATCGATGGCCGGGCGCACGCTATACTAGCTTTTCTAACCATATAAGTAATGGTTCAGTCACCATGCTAGAATTTTTCAGGAGCGTTAATTAATTGATTGAATTAATTCAAATTTTTTTCAATAGTTGTTTTTGAATTTCTTTCGGCATTATATTGATTATTTTTTTAACGTAATGGTGTTCATGACCGTATGTCTTTATTAATATAATTGCACCAGCTAAACCTAACACCCAACCCTGTAGAAAGGGTATTAAACCTAGCACTCCGCCGCCGACAATAAGCATCCATCCCAATATGAGAGTCAGTGATCTGTTGATTTTTTTCTTGTGGGAACTATTCATCAATTGATGGGTTTTGTTTAGTTGAGTTATAACTGCCAAGAACTGTTATGCTGCTGCCACGAACTGCTAAGTCGTCTAGCACTCCGAGCGCGTTTGAAAGTGATGCTTCGAAGTCGATATAGAAAACATATTGCCAAGCTTTTTCTGGAATAGGACGAGAGGTTAGTTTACTTAGATTTATATCGCGTTGGGCAAATAGTCCGAGAGCTTCATATAACGAACCAGGTCGTTCAGGGAGTGACATAGCAATGGATGTTTTATTTGGATTTTTTGCTGTATCTTTTTGTTTACCAATACTAATAAAGCGCGTGTAGTTTTCGCTGACATGCTCTATATTCTCCTGAAGTACCTCAAGGTTGTATCGTTTTGCTAGTTCAACCGAAGCAACAACAGCCTCCGATCCGTTGGGCTTATTAGAGAGTTGTTCTGCTGCAACTGCAGTGTCGGTAGTGGCTACTGTTCTGCAATTAGGTAAGTTACTACGAAGGAATTCCTTAGACTCAGCTAATGCAATTGAATGAGAGCGAACGATATTAACATCTTCTATCTTGGTCCCTTTGTTTGCTAAAAGAGAAAGTTTAACGTGGATGTAAGCTTCACCTGTGATCCAGATATCGCCATTGTTGATTAACAAATCGTAGACCTCGTTAATTGATCCATAGATTGAGTTCTCAATTGCGACTACGCCACCATCGACCTCATCGTTGAGAACTTTTTCAAAAACTTCATAAAAGCTATCAGCTTCGACAAGTTGACTGTTTGGAAAAAGTTTTAATCGTGCTGCGTCATGGAATGAGCCGGCTTGGCCTTGAATTGCAATTTTTGTCATAAGTTTATTATACCAGAGTGAAGATTAGTAGGTTTTAATACTTTTAGCTTGCTGCAAAATTTCTGCAATATCTAGATTGAGACCCTTGGCTTTATAAAATTTTTTGCATTCTTTTGTGGGTGTATCGATAGTGATAGTACCGCCGTTGCTGAGTTCTATTTTCTGAGGACTCCCACTGAAAATAGTTTTTTCTGTCTCTCCGACATAGATACTGATTGCAGCGCACTGTGTTTTACCTGGCACAGGTAGAGGATGTCTATTATTTTCGAATAATCTGAAAGCAGCATTGTCATTTATGTTCTTTAGCTCATAAGCGGAGGAAAATATATTCTCAGTTGTTATTTGAACTTCTTTTGTTCCCGACTTTGTTCCATCAAGTTGATATACCTGAGACTTCATCAAAAAGTTTATCGTTTTTTCGTTTAGTGGGATTGATGCGCTAACCTTTGGCAGCCGAATTTCCTTCAATTCTTCATCAATAATTTTTGGTTCAGAAATGAAAATATTATGAGCAGTTGACCTCGCATCTGTCATTATCTGTGAAAAATCGCTCATACTGTTAAGTTGCAGATTTAAGGTTAAATAATACAGCCAAGATCCGAACAATATAGCCATGGAAATGATGAGAATGATTACCGCTACGTGGAACTTACGATGTTTACACTCTATATTTATTTCTGATTTATTTCCGTTAGTTTTTTTCATATATTTCCTTTTTAGATATCTATTATTTGAGTATACTTATCTAGTTTATTTTATGCCAATAGTCTTCTAATATGCTTAAAAAACTGCTATAATGCGCAGTTATGCAAGAGGAAATCGTCGTTCGTGGTGCAAGAGAGCATAACCTAAAGAATATTGATATTTCTATACCGCGCAATAAGCTGGTTGTAATCACTGGCTTAAGTGGTTCAGGCAAGTCGAGCTTAGCATTTGATACAATTTACGCCGAAGGACAACGGCGCTACGTCGAAAGTCTGTCTAGCTATGCAAGGCAGTTTCTTGGACTAATGGAAAAACCAGACGTGGATCAGATCGATGGTCTAAGCCCGGCGATTAGTATCGATCAGAAATCAACTAGTCGAAATCCTCGTTCAACTGTGGCTACTGTTACTGAAATATATGATTACCTTCGGCTTCTGTTTGCTCGTATCGGAGTTCCACATTGTCCAATATGTGGTAATGTTGTTTCTCGACAAACATCTGCTCAAATCGTAGATGCCATTTTAAATTTACCAGGTGCGAAAAAACTACTTGTATTGGCTCCGGTTGTAGTTGATAAAAAAGGAGAATATCAACACATACCAGCAGAGTTTAAAAAAGCTGGGTTTGCTCGTGCTCGAGTTGATGGTGTTATATATGATCTTGACGAGTGGCCAATGCTTGATAAAAAATATAAACATACTATCGAGATTGTTGTTGATAGGCTTTTGAACGACCCTGAATCACGCCAACGAATCAGCGAATCAGTAGAAGCTGCACTTGATTTAGCAGACGGTGTGTTGAAGGTAATTGACGCTGATAGCAGTGAAGAATTTTTATTTAGTGAACAATTTGCCTGTATTGATCATCCAAATGTGGCAATTCCTGAATTAGCTCCTCGAACCTTTAGTTTTAATAGCCCACATGGTGCCTGTCCGACTTGCTCTGGCCTTGGTTTTCGCAAAGAAGTTGATCCAAATTTAGTATTGGCAAGCCAGCGGTTAACGATTTCTGAAGGAGCTATTCGTGTTTGGACAAATATGCGTGATGATTCTTGGAATATCAAAAAGGTTGCGGCAGTTGGTGAGAAATATGGCTTCACAATTAATCAACCATGGGAAAAATTATCCGACGATCAAGTAGAAAAGATTTTGTATGGTACCGGCAAGGAAACATATTTCGTTCAAATGGGTGACGGGCGTGGTTGGAATAGTAGCTACGAAGGCGTAATCCCAAACCTTGAGCGACGATATGGTGATACAGATAGTGAATTTATGCGTGCAGAGATTGATAAATATATGGTTGATAAACCATGTCACACTTGTAAGGGCCGCCGGCTAAAACCAGAGGCGCTCGGAGTGACGATTGCCAATTATTCCATTATGGATGTTTGCGAGCTATCGATATCCGATGCTTTGGAATTTTTCGAACAAATCAATCTAAGCCCTCGTGACGCGCACATTGCCAAACAAGTTTTAAAAGAAGTACGTTCAAGAATCGGTTTTTTGAATGATGTAGGATTGTCATATCTCACATTATTACGAAGTGCTAACACGCTTAGTGGCGGCGAAGCTCAAAGGATTCGGTTGGCAACACAAATCGGTTCTGGGCTGACTGGTGTTCTCTACGTTCTCGATGAACCAAGTATAGGGCTTCATCAACGCGATAATAATCGTCTCATAAAAACACTTATTCGTTTGCGTGATCTTGGTAATACGGTTTTGGTAGTTGAGCATGACGAGGAAACCATGCGGATAGCTGACTATCTGGTCGATATTGGCCCGGGCGCTGGTGTGCATGGTGGCGAAGTTGTTGCTCAAGGGACGCCGAAACAAGTGGAAATGAATCAGAAAAGTATAACTGGCCAATACCTAGCAGGTAAGGTTGCGATTGCGACCCCCAAAAAACGCCGTAAGGGAAATGGAAAATCGTTAGTCATCAAAGGAGCACGTGAAAATAATCTACAAAATGTTGATGCTAGTTTTCCGCTTGGAACCATGATTGGTGTAACTGGTGTCAGCGGTTCTGGAAAATCGAGTTTGATTAATAACATACTTGCTAAAGAATTAGCTAACAAGCTTAACAGAGCACGCCACGTCGGTGGACAGCATGATGAGATTGAAGGTATTGAGCACCTTGATAAGGTTATCGTAATTGACCAGTCTGCAATTGGTCGCACCCCTCGATCGAATCCTGCAACTTATACTGGTCTATTTACGCCGATACGTGAGTTGTTCGCTAAGACTCCTGAATCTAAGATTCGTGGCTATAAGCCTGGACGGTTCAGCTTCAATGTAAAGGGTGGCCGTTGTGAATCTTGCGCAGGTGATGGAATGATAAAGATTGAGATGCACTTTCTGCCTGATGTCTATGTGCAATGTGAGGAATGTAATGGTGCGCGCTACAATCGTGAAGCGCTTGAAATCCATTATAAAGGTAAGAATATTTCTGATGTACTCAGCCTGACCATTGAACAGGCAACTGACTTTTTTGAGCATATTCCTTCTATTCATAGAAGGCTCCAGACTTTGTTGGAAGTTGGGCTGGGCTATGTAAAACTAGGACAACCCGCTACTCAATTATCCGGTGGTGAAGCTCAGCGTATTAAGCTTGCTAGCGAATTAGCAAAACGAAGCACTGGTAAAACTCTTTACATTCTTGATGAGCCAACAACAGGACTACACTTCGCAGATGTTAAGCGTCTGTTAGAAGTTCTCAACAAGCTTGTCGAAGGTGGAAATACGATTGTTGTGATTGAGCACAACCTGGACGTTATTAAAACGGCTGATTATCTCATCGATCTTGGTCCAGAGGGAGGAAAAGGTGGCGGACAAATTATCGCTACGGGGACTCCAGAGCAGGTGGCAAAGGTGAAAAAATCATATACAGCAATGTATCTTAAAGAAGTTTTATAATTCTATTTTAGTAACCGATAAATAATAAAGGCAATAATTAGTATCGCCAAGAAGCCCAGTGAGATAATATCAACATAGCGTTCGATTTTATCTTTATATTTTTTGCCGAGAAAATTAGCTAAAGCTGCAACTAAAAAGAAACGTGCACCACGGCCAGCAATACTTGCAGCAACAAAAGGAGCAAAGGCAACTCTGAAGACTCCACCAGCTAGTGTAAAGACCTTAAATGGAATTGGGGTGAAAGCAGCGACGAGTATAATTGTCACTGAATATTGTTCGTAAAGACTCTCCACGGTTGAAAAACTATCCCGTAGATGTAGTGAACTAAGCAGAAAATCACCGAAACTATCCCATAAAACTGCACCAATAAAATAACCAAACATGCCGCCAATTACTGAGGCGATCGTTGTTAGGGCTGCAAAATGTAGCCATTTTTTTGGTTTAGTGAATACCATAGCTAGCAGTAGCGGATCGGGCGGGATTGGAAAGAAACTAGATTCAGCGAAGCTGACAACCCCAAGTGCTACTGCAGCATACTTTGTTGTAGACCAGGCAACCGTCCAACGATAGGCAGCTTTTATTATATTTCGAAGTGGGGCAATCAACCAAAGTAGTGCCAATAATGGCTGTTTATAGGCTTTTTCCAAAGCAACATCATTCTTTAGGTTTTTTATATTCTTCATATTCTTCATTAGTAGTTAATACTATAGGCTACATACGTCATGCTTGTCGACTGGCTTAATAGCTTATAGCTGTACTACAATATGACTATGGATTCTGACGATAACTCAAGCAGCAACACACAGGATGACTATGGCCATGACGATCCTCGTGATACGTCTTTTTTAAATAGTTTTCAGCGTGATCCAAGTGCAATGAAAAACAGAGTATCTGCAGGCTTTATGAATGAGCCAAATCAAGGAAAACCCGGCGCTAGCACGAAACAACAACCTGATGATACATTTGTAGCACCGCCACTTCCTCTACCTTTGCCAGTTAAAGATAGTGAGCCAACATTCCAGCCAGCTAACAAAACCAATTATCAGAGCTATGATGTAGTTGACACAACCGCAGCACCTAAAAGCCAAGGATATGATGTAGCTCCAATTCAACACACTGCTTCGATACCCCAGCCAATTTTCCATGGTGGTGACAATGCTCCAGCATCTACTACGGAAGAGAATCAAGATTTTAATCAGAAGCCTACACCATTTGAGAATATCGACAACAACCAAATAGGCAACTCTAATGAGATTAATTATCTACATGATCGCACACTCGCTCCGCAACAACCTGTCTCTGTTCCTGTCGTCGAACGCCAGCCTGTCCAACAACCCAACCCTCCAGCAAGTTTCAAGCCGGTTGCAACTACGGTGGTTCCTTCAGCTCCAAAGCCAGTCACAGCGGAAACGGCACCACCAGAAATAGCTACGAATCCTCGACAGCAAGTAGTAAAGCAGATTCCAGCTCAAGCGTTGCCGGAGCCTACACCTACTGATTTCTCTTTGAGCGCAGCCAAACCTATGGTTGCATCGCTCAAGTCTCCAGAACCTTCATACGGTCCCGTTACTGCCGCACAAGCAGCAGGAGCCACTAAGCAATCTAGGATAAAAAGACCACCAAAAGCAAAAAAAGAAGTAACACAAAAAGAACAGGAGTATATTCCGAATACGACCCTTAACAAAACTGATTCTCAGATATTACTTCTTGTTTTTGCAGTATTCCTAGCTTTCTTATCAGGAATTGGCTACTTTGTTCCATTGCTTGGTATTGGCATTGGTTTGATCGGTTTATTCCTAATCATTCTATTACGACATCAGTCCCCAACCCTTGGTAAAATTGGTTTCGGAGTTGCTATAATAGGGATTGCATTTTCAGGATTCATATACTTCCGTACCTCTTTTAAATTTAACTACGAACCATATGTAAGCAATCAATATAATTATGTTATTTATAAACCTAATAATTGGAAGACTACCACTAGCACAACTGAGAGTTCGAGTATAACTCGTTTCGATAGTCCAGAAGCTGATGACAAGAATCCTCTAGCTAGCATTGGAGTTGCAACACTACTTAACGGGCCAAAGATAAACGACTCTGACAGTGCTAAGAATAGTTTATTTCAACGCTATGCACGAGCAGCTGCCGTACCATACGATGATTATGAAGAAATCAAACGTGAAGAAATAATACTAGATGATTTACCCGCTCTATTTATTAATGCCCAAGGATCAATAGACGGTCGGACAGATATATTAGAATATTATATTATATATAACCAGCGCGGAAACTCCTACGTACTATCATTCAATCGTTACAGCGATAAAAAAGATGATTTCGAGAAAAATTTTACGCAGATACGAGATTCTTTTGATGCCAACGCAGACCTTGAGAATATTGGTAAATAACTTTAAAATAGCATTTATGCAGAAAATTATATTGTTTTATAAATTTACGCCAGTTAAAGACACTGATGCAGTGCGTAGATGGCAAACTTTCATGGCAGCTGAGCGAGGCTTGAATGGTCGGGTGATAGTGAGTGAGCACGGAATCAATGCTACATTTGGTGGTGATATTGAAGCGCTAGAAGACTATATTGAACAGATGAATATTACGGCATTGGCCGATTTTTCTGAGATAGATTACAAGTGGAGCAATGGTGGTCACAATGATTTTCCAAAGCTGAGTGTAAAGGTTCGAAAAGAACTGGTAACATTAGACCCCGATGAATCGTTTGATGTATTTGACACTAGCACGGCTCTTAGTCCAACGAAATGGCATGAATATCTAGAAAAGCATCCTGATGTGACTGTATTAGATGCCCGTAATAATTATGAAAGTAAAATCGGTGTTTTTAATACCCAAAACTTGTACGCACCAGACATTAACAGCTTTAAAGAGATAAAAAAAGAACTTGATAAATTGCCAAAAGATAAACCAGTTTTAACCTATTGCACAGGAGATGTCCGCTGTGAATATTTAAGTGCCTACATGAAGCACAAAGGCTTTGATGAGGTATACCATCTTGATGGTGGTATTGTTCGATATGGAGAACAGTTCACAGATAAAGGCTATTGGGATGGTAAGTGTTATGTATTCGACGACAGGACGAGTATCGCTTTTTCAGACGAATCGAAAGACATCGCCGAGTGCGATTATTGCCACAAGGCAACAAGTACGTACATGAATTGTAGGAATGCCAAATGTAATAAAAGAGTCTTACGATGTGAGAGTTGTGTAGAGATGGAATACTGTCGGCAGTGTAGTAAGAAAATATCAGTCGTTAACTAGGGTCGATAAAAGACTTCTACGGCGTTATTTTTAACCTTAAAAGTAGCAGGTGTCTGGCTGACAACCTCCCCATCTACTTCAACAGAACGAGTTGGCGATGTCGTGATTTTGATATTTTTTCCAACTAGGGCAAGTGGCTGCATTCGAACCCAACTAGGGATGACGAAGTAAATTATGTTTTTAAGAACAACTAAACGTTTTTTATTACGCCCAAAAATAATTACACTTATTTCGCCCTTGTCGATCGACGTTTTAGTCCGCATCCGAACTGGACCATGGTACTTACCATTCGCTACGACAAGCTGATGTGTGACTAGATGAAGTGGTTTCTGACTGTCGACAGTGATCGTACACTCAAAGGGTCGATGACGCAGTAGCTCTATAAAGCCTTGAACATAGTATGCTGTTTGTCCAAAAAAACGCTTGTTTCGGTCTGAGACGTTTGCAGCCATTTGTGTAGTGAGCCCTATGGCAGAAAGATTCGTGAAGTAATGTCCATTGACCCATCCTAATGCAATTTTTTTTCGTTTTCCATCAGCGATAATTTTGACTGATTTTGCGATGTTCATAGTCGGTAAATTGAGTGAGCGAGCGAAGTTATTAGTTGTACCAAGTGGCAATACTGCCAAGCGAATATTCGTCCCGATAATATGATTAATTGCGCTAACAATGGTGCCATCGCCACCACCAATTATCAAAACATCTGGCTCAGCCCTTGCCTCAGCTTCAAGCACTTCCTTAATCTCTTGTTTTGTTTTAACCACATGAACTCGAGCTAAATCGATACCATAGCGTTCAAATGCAGCCATTATCGTCTTTAGCCAGTCACGTGATTTGCGTGATTTGACATTGATTATTAGAGCGTAAGTAATTCCTGACATGCTAGTCATAGTACAACGAAACGATAAAAAACGGTATAATAAATAATAGATGAGCACTATGAAGCATTTACATGACAGCAAAACGAGGCGTAACTACTGGTTGCCAAATTATCGTGCACCAAGAGTGAGCGATATTGACTTTAAAGTACTAGCAAAGCGAAACATCCGGAATATAGCAATTGATATCGACGGCACCTTGGTCTCAGGAATTTATGATAAGTCTGTTAGTCGCGAATACATAGAATACCTACACGATGCACGAAAAAGTAATAATATACGTCGTTTAGTTATTGCAACCAATCGAATGAATAGCGGCATTCAAGCTATCGCGAAAGAGTTAAACGCAGATGCTACGATGAACGCAACACTTTTTTCACGCAAACCGATGAAGTCATATTACAACCGACTACTCGAAACGATCGAAGCGCCGGCGGAGGAATCTATTATGATTGGCGATAGACTTTGGCAAGATATTTTAGGTGCCAACAGCGTCGGAATGCATACGCTACTTGTAGAGGATTTTGGTCCACCTGAATGGTACGATTCTTTGTTCGGTCGACGTTGGCGACAACGAAGACGTATGGATCGTTTGAATCTACCAAAGCTATGAATCAAAAACTAGAGATAAAACTAAAAAACCTCCCTAAAAAACCTGGAGTCTATTTCCATAAAAGTGCAAGTGGTGAAATTATCTATGTTGGTAAAGCGGCAGTATTACGCAATCGGGTTCGTCAATATTTTCAGCAGAGTCGAGCCCGCGATCCGAAAACTGAACTATTAGTTAGTGAGATTGATGACGTGACGTGGCTTGAAGTTGATAGCGAGATCCAGGCTTTGTTCCTGGAGAGTGAAATGATCAAGCGCTATATGCCACGTTACAATATCTTGCTACGTGACGATAAGCACTACCAGTATGTCCGAATCGATTTTAAATCGGATCATCCCATTATAGAGATTGTCCGCAGGCCCGCTGATGATGAAGCAGACTATTTCGGTCCTTATGTTGGTAGTATTACAATGGCGCTAAAATATTTACGTCGAATTTTTCCTTTTGACTACAAACAACCAAAAAAATCGGGTGCTCGCAGTTCGAGGCTGTATAGTGATATTGGATTAAGTCCAGGCGTTGAAGCTGGCATGACAAGCTTGAGCGATTATCGACAAAATTTACGCTATCTTAGTGAATATCTACTAGGAAATCGAAATCGTTTAGAAGCTGGACTGCGACGATCGATGAAGTTGGCTGCAAATCAGAAAAATTATGAGCATGCCGCTCGACTAAGAGATCAGTTACAAGGTTTAGAAAATCTTCATAAACAAATTATATTCGGCGACAAAGAGTTATTTGATAGTCAAAATGACAGTGCGCTTAGCGAGCTCCAAGCAATTGCTGGGATTAATAAATTGCCGCTTAGGATTGAAGGATATGATATCAGCCATCAGTCAGGCACAAATAACGTGGCAAGTATGGTTGTGTTTACAAATGGTGTTAGCGATAAAGGACAATATCGAAAATTCAAGATGAGGATTCTTGGTAATGATGACTTTGCTCATATGCATGAAGTAATATCGCGGCGCTTTTCTAAAAAGAATCGAGACAAGTGGCGAGATCCTGAATTACTACTGATTGACGGTGGAAAGGGGCAGCTACATGCTGCGCTTAACGCCTTAAGAGAGCTAGAAGTTTCAATTCCGGCTATTGGGTTAGCGAAAAGGTACGAAACAATAATTCTCGCCCATGGTAACCAAGCAACAAGTCAGCTAGAATTTGACGAAATCCAGCTCGACAAAAATCGTTCGCACGCACTGAAATTATTAATAAGAATCCGTGATGAAAGTCATCGTTTTGCGGTTAGTTATCACACAAGCCTCAAACGTAAAAACCAAACCGCTAGCCGACTTGACGAAATCCCCGGTGTTGGCCCAGCTACTCGGAAAAAATTAATCAAAAGTTTTGGAAGTCTTGGCGGAATTTTAAAAGCTAGTGATGAAGAAATCAGTCAGGTTGTTGGTATCAAAAGAGCTAAGACAATATCGCAGTATCTACGCTAGTCCATGCTATAATATCCGTCTAGCTAAAACAGTTAAAGAAATAATGAAAAAAACATTTTATAAAGCCAACCGAATAGAGTTTATTAATGCGCTACCTGATGGGAGTTGGGCGGCTATCGCTTCGCACGACCAACTACAAGGTCGCGGTGATGTAGCCTTTCCGTTTTGGCAAGAACCAAATTTTTATTACTTGACAGGCTTACCAAACGAGCCAGGTGCAGTACTTTACCTAGGTAAGAAAAAAGATGGTTCGCCACAGTCAATTTTAATCATTACTCCCCGAAGTGAGTTTACAGCCCAGTGGAATGGCCAGAACAGTATCAAGGATATACAACAGACCAGTGGTATCGAACATGTTATTTCAAGCGGAGACGCGGCCCACACTTATTCGCAGATACTCGAAACCTACGATACTCTTTATATCACCGCACCAACACCAGAAGCTGAAATGATTGAAAATCCATCGTTACGTCGATTGGCGCATCGACTACGACGTGATAAACCGACCATATCACTAAAAAGTTCCTCTGGTATTTTTAAGAAAATCCGTGGTATCAAAAAGCCTGAAGAGATTCAGGCGCTTCAAAGGGCGGCCGACATTAGTATGCAAGCTTTTCTGGCATTACCAGAAAAGATACAAAGCCTTAATAGCGAAAGACAGGTCGCGCAATTTTTTGACTACCAATGCATCCTCAATGGTGGAGAGCAACCTGCCTACACAACGATTGTTGGATGTGGGGCAAACGCGGCTACGATTCATCATACCGACAGCTTCGACTTAACTGATAACCAATTGGTCTTGGTTGATGCTGCTACACAGTTCAGCCAATATGCCGCCGATATAACTCGAACAATTCCACGAGGTAAACCAACAAAACGGCAGAAGGAAGTTTTTGAAGCGGTTTTAAGTATACATACTGACATCATTAACCACTTCACAATCGAGAACTCGCTCCAAGATATCGAGAAAATTACTGAAGAGTTGACACGAGAAGCTTTGACAAAACTCGGTCTAAAAAGTGATGGTAATAATTTGCGCAAATACTACCCACATGCTGTTAGTCATCACCTCGGACTAGAAGTTCATGATGTTGGGCCGCGCAGTAACAAGCTTCAACCAAATATGGTGGTAACGGTTGAACCAGGAATCTATATTCCAGAAGAAAAAATAGGCGTGCGGCTCGAAGATATGCTTCGTATCACCGATGGATTACCAGAAATATTAACAGCAAGCTTGCCAAGCCGACTAGGATGGGATTAGAGTACCAACTATGAAAAAAGATTTTCGGCGATTCTTAATTAGATGGTTTATTAATGCATTGGGGCTTTGGGCGGCAGCCTATTTTATCTCTGGTGTTAGTTTCGACCATTCACTGTGGACTCTCTTTTTTGCCAGTCTAATATTCTCAATTATTAATGCAACGCTAAAACCGATCATCATTATTTTTAGCTTACCGGCAATTATGGTAACGCTTGGCTTATTTATGTTAGTTGTAAATGGTCTGGTCGTCTACCTTACTGGTGTATTCTATTCAGACTTAGAAATTAGTTCATTTGGTGCGGCCTTGCTTGCAGCTATTGTCATCGGAGTGGTAAACTATATAGTGAGTTTGTTCATTGATAACTCAGATGAGTAAAACTGAGTTGTCACAGAACAACAATTAAAATAACCCGTGATAATCATTCCATCAGGAGATATATGCAGCAAATCCTAGAAGTAACAAGTGTAGTCAGTGCTATTTTATTGATAATTTTTATTTTGATACAAACTAGGGGTGCTAGTCTTGGTGCTGGTTTCGGTGGATCAGGTGAAATTCACGCCTCACGTCGCGGTGTTGATAAATCAATACATCAGATTACTATTGTCTTGGCAGTTGTGTTTGCCACAAGCCTATTGTTGGTCCTATTCGTCCGATAAGTTATGTTATCAAGTTACCAAAAATTTAAAGTCCGTCGTTTCATCAAACAGCGACTTAAAAACGGCTTTCAGCTTAGTGAAATTCAACAATGGTTTAGTGATCATATTGTAGAGCCTTGGCATAAGTTGAAATCCGTTCGACGTTTTTTTGTTGGATGGCTCAGTTTGGTCCTTATACTTATCATCGGACTACTGGCGCAGTTCAGTTTTAATCGTTCAGTATTTTTTGTTGAAAAGCCTGCGCGCGGTGGAGTATATCAAGAGGGGGTTATTGGCCGAGTCGATAATATAAATCCAATATTTGCTAGTAATGAAGCTAGTCGTTCTGCTGTTGGGCTTATTTTTAATGGACTGCTTCAATATGATAAAAACGGTGAATTAGTTCCTGAGGTTGCATCTTCTATCAGAGTGAATGACGAGGGAACTGAATACACAGTCAAACTTCGAGATGACGTCTACTGGCACGATGATAAGCCGTTAACTGCCCGCGACGTTGTCTACACATTCACTCAGGTTGCCGATGAGAACGTTGATTCTCCTCTTTTCAGTAGTTGGAAGGGTGTTACTAGCAAAGCAGTAAATGATACGACAGTGGTATTCACACTGCCGAACTCTTTCCCACCGTTTATTTATTCGTTAACTACTGGAATACTACCTGAGCATATTTTGAAGGATGTTAAGCCATCTGACTTACGCACTGCCAGTTTTAATCAACACCCAGTAGGTACTGGACCATTTCGGTTTGCTGCTCTGGGCAATGGTGGTCAGCAACTCCAACTCGAATCAAATAAGAATTATTTCAAAAAGAGGCCTTTGCTCGATCGTTTTGTACTGCTTGGCTATAAAACAAAAAATGAACTTCAAAAAGCTTTTAGTAATGGTCAGCTTACTGCTGCATCAAATATTGACCCGAAATCTTACAAAAAATTTGAAAAAGAAGATGTAATTACTAGAAACCTAAGACAATATACTAGTATTTTTTTATTTTTTAATACTACAAAAGCACCATATGACGATGTACAAGTTCGAACTGCCTTGACAGAGGCTTCTGATCCAGCCGAAATCAAACAAAAGACATCTGCACCATTTAGAAAAATAGATGGACCACTCATAAGCGAACAGCTTGGCTATGTCGCTAATAAGCCAATGTACGCACAACAAGAAAAAGCATTAGATACACTCAAGCAAGCGGGTTGGGAAAAAAATACCAATGGAATCATGGAAAAAGATGGTCAGAAGCTCGAACCAGTAATATTCACCCAAAAAGATACTATTTTGGTAGATTTTGCTAAAGAACTACAGGAACAATGGCAAGAAATAGGTGTCAGTGCTAGTGTCAGAGCTCTCGACTCTAGTCAGCTACAACAAAAGATTATTATTCCTCGAGAATTTGATACTTTGCTCTACGGGCTTGAAATTGGGGCTGATCCTGATCAATTTGCATTTTGGCATAGCTCACAAGTCGGTAAAAAAGGAATTAACATTTCTAATTACAGCAATAAGCGAGTTGATGAATCGCTTGAAGCTGGAAGAACTCGTCAAGATCTTGAATTACGCAAAGCCAAGTATGCAGCTTTTCAGAAACAATGGCTTGTTGATGCACCAGCGATTCCTCTATTTCAACAATCATTATTGTATGTTTCCAAGCCTGGTGTAACGATGGTTGAGGATCAGACAATCGGCACAATTTCTAGTCGATATCGAAATGTTCAAGACTGGTCAGTCAAAAGCGACAAGCAGCTTCCAAAATAAGTTGATAGTTTTCTCTCTACCTAAAAAAATATATATTTTTGTTAGGGTGTTTGGTAATTGATCATATTAATATTGTCGTAGAAGATATCATCTCAGCAGAAAATTTTTTGTGGAAATGTTGGGCTTTAAAGTCCTGAATCGCGATAATCATATAATCGGTGAATCGATTGGAAGGGTAGTTGGTCTTATTGGTGTGTCGGCAGAATATATCCGATTAGGTTTAGCTGAGAGTGAAACTAAACTAGAGTTGATTTCTTATCGGAATCCGACAGGCAGACCACTCCACTCTAATAATGCTAACGACCTTGGTTTAAGGCATTTAGCCTTGCGAGTTTCAGACATTGAACAAATTTACAGTAAACTACAGCTAGCAGGTATTGAATTTTTTAGCACCGTACATAAATATGGCAAGAATAAGAAATTATGCTACTTCCATGGGCCTGAAGGAATTATATTGGAACTAGCTCAATACAATTAAATTTTTATCTATAGACATTTAGAGCTAGTGAATTTTTAAGAATAGTGGACACAGTAAAATAAAAAATTAATGTAAAGTTAACATTATGTGTTGGTGAGGTTTTACAACTCCGCTAGAACCTATTTTGAGGAAAAATGCTGAACGAGGCAAGCCCCGCCGCCTGTTCCAGCAAAGCTGGAACGCGCCCCGCCAGAAAAAGCCTTTGCATTTTTTGAGATTTCCCCCGCCGATTTTTTCTTTTTGAGTGGAAAAGGCTTTTCTGGTGGTGCGCCTGCCGTAAGCGGCAGAGGCGGCGTGGCTCGGTCGGCACACCGACACGCTCCGCAAGCGGAGCGTAAACAGATGAAAATCTGTTATAATTAGCGTATGAATACGAACCCACAAGCAAAAGTAGTTTTATGTTATGGCGACAGTAATACTTGGGGTCAAAATGACGATAAAAACACAGGAAGCAGATACCCTGTAAATGTTCGCTGGACTGGGAAACTACAAGAACTTTTGGGTAACAACTACTATGTTATTGAGGAGGGCTTGGGTGGACGCACAACTGACCTAGAACACTACAACCCCAACAAGCCATCCCGCAACGGACTTACATATTTTGTACCTTGCCTTACTAGCCACTCGCCGACTGATATTGTCGTTATTATGTTAGGCACAAATGATCTAAAAGTTCAGTATTCACGACCAGTTACCGAAATTGCTGACGCACTAAAACCGTTTATTGACGCAGTCCGAGAAACTTCCCAAGAAACAAAGATTTTATTAGTAAGCCCAATTTATGTAAACGATAGTGCTCCGAAATTTGACGAATACTATCACGATACATACGATAAACAGTCTGCCGAAAAATCAAAACAACTGGCAACTGAAATACAAAGGGTAGCCAGTGAAACTGGCTCGCTATTCTTTGATGCGAGCACGGTCGCAAAGGCCGGACTTGACGGTATACATTTTGACGAGCAATCACATCTAACATTAGCACAACCACTGGCGGAGTTAATACAACATGCTTGATTTTGTCCGTTTCAACGCCACAGATAATGTAGAACTGCAAGGCTGGCTCAATAACGAAAACAGCGATATTGCCGTTGTTCATTTGCACGGTATGTCTGGCAACGGCTATGAAAACTACTTTTTGGACAATTTGCGTGAGATGTATAAGCAAAAAGGCATTTCACTTTTTACCATAGACAGCAGAGGGCGTGGCATTATCAGTGATTTTCGGCAAAATGACGGTTGGAAACACGCTGGTAGTTGTTTTGAGATTTTTGAGGAAAGTGTCCACGACATACAAGGCGCAATAAATTGTCTGAAAACACTCGGCAAAACTCGCTTTATTCTGCAAGGACACTCACTCGGTTGCACCAAAGTTGTGAACTTTGTGCTAACGCAGGACATTACTGGCGTTGAAAAAGTTGTTTTACTAGCCCCGACTGATATGGCTGGCTGGGCAAATACCGACTCGAAACATCAAGAGTATTTGGCAAAGGCAAAACAACTTATTGCCGAGAGCAAAGGTCAAGAATTAGTGAGTGCGGAGTGTTGGCTAGATAAAACACCTATTTCAGCACAAACTTACCCAACTATTTGCGAGGCTGGCAGTTCGGCAGATATTTATGGCGAGCGTGAGGGTGGCGCATTACTTGGCAAAGTAAGTTTGCCAATGCTTATTCCTTACGGAACAGCCGACATCGGCATTACCGAAATTGACGGCACAATGGACGAATGGTTAGGACGTGTTGAGAGAATCAAGAACGAGAATACGCAAATTGCCGTCATAGACGGTGCCTCGCACGGTTTTAGGGGCTTTGAGAGCAGGCTTGCGGAAGTTATTGGAAACTTTG
>JBGAVT010000004.1:0-61868 GCA_044227985.1 Saccharimonadales bacterium (SeqCode) | reverse complement strand
GACGTTAACCGCTGCCAAATTTAACAATGAACCAAAATGACCAATGACTAACTGACCTTCAACTGTAGCCTCGGCACCTAGACTTTTCCAACCTAGATTTTTATGACTAGTAACACTCACGTCGTTGTCCTTATATGTTTTATCAAACCATATAAGTGAAGGATCGATAGAAAAAGAGTGCGTGGAGAAAATAATTTTTTCGAAATACTTGCGCGTATAATCACTTCCTTCGGCTTGGGAGAAACTAGAAAAATTAGGGCCGTACAATGTTGAGATGTTAAGCGCTTTATGTATTGTCGCAACTAAAACCGTATTATCTGAATAGCCACAAAAAAACTTTTTATCACCTCGAAGCTTCTTAAATTTTAAAGCTGCCACTAATTCACTTTCAATATACCCACCAGCAGCAGCCAAGACTAATCCCACCTTTGGATCTGCAAATGCTTCGTATAAATCACGACAACGACCGGCAATTGACTGATCACCTATTTTCGCCGAATTGCCATACTCCACCTCGAGACCAAGTGAACACAAATATTGCTCACTTGTCGATATTTCTAGTTTGCTAAGCTTCGTCAATGGATCGCTTGGTGCTACAACCCGAACTACTGATCCTGGCTTCAAACGTCGAGGAAATTTGATTCGGGGCATTAATTCTTTCTGCTTTTTAAGTGTGGATTTGACTGTATAAAATTATTAATAAATTGTGAAAATAGTCCAGTGTGTCTTTGACTCCTCATGAAAAAATAGCCAGCTGTAATACTAATCGAAGCTCCTACAAGATCAATAATCAAATCAAACATCGTATCCGACAAACTGCCATTTTGCATATTCGTGCCAATTGTATGATCAAAACTGAACTCTACTATTTCCCATAGAACACCGAATAATGCAGCAATACCAAACGCCAGAAAACTAACAATAAATAAGTTAGCTTGTAGGCGCTTAGACACTACCAACGTATACAGGAGCAAGAAGCCGGCAAAGCCCGTCATGACACCGGCACTTAAGTGTAGTACATCGTCCCACCACCAAAATTTTTCGTAGTAATCACCTAGCTCACCAAGAAATATCGAGCTAAACATAAAAGCAACAATTAGAAAACTGTATTCCATCGGTAGACTTACGCTGTAGCGATATTCAATTATATCAGGCAAAAATAGCAGTAGTAGCCCAATTATACAGATTAGAATTAGCTCGATATTACCATGACTAACTAGGCTGAAGATGCTGACTATTAATGCGATGACTCGTAGTATCCAGATAATGACGATTTGAATTTTGTCATCTAATGTTCTCTCTCGAAATGAAAGACGTTGGTTTGTTGTTTTCTGACTATCCATTTACTATTAGTTTTTCACTCAGTTTCTTTCTGGCTGCCAACTCAATACGAATTTGGTTAAGGTGCTCAAGATAAGTATCATCGATATCACCTGTCACATACTCACCGGTGAAACACGACATGTCTAGTTGTTTAATTTTTGGGTTTAAATCGATAATGCTATCGCGTAGATCATCAACCTTTTGATAAATCATGGCATCTGCACCAATGTGCTCAGCTACCTGTTTTTCAGTACGATTATGCGCTACCATCTCATCTCGTGTTGGCATATCGATACCATACACGTTCGGTGAAATAATTGGTGGTGCAGCAGTAGCGAAAAATACTTTATTCGCACCAGCAGCCCGCGCCATTTCAATCAACTTCTTTGATGTATTACCTCGTACGAGTGAGTCATCAACCAAAAGAACATTTCTACCTTTAAACTGAGAATTAATCGTGTTCAATTTCTTTCGAACAGAGTTACGGCGTTCTGCTTGACTGCTCATAATAAACGTTCGACCAATGTAACGGTTCTTAACCAGGCCACCACTATACTCAAGATTGAGGTTTTTTGATAATTGTAAGGCAGCAGTTCTACCACTGTCGGGAACTGGCATGACCACATCGATCTGCTTGAGAATGTCTTGATAATTTTTCTTGATATTCTCAGCCAGCTTGTTGCCCATCAAAACGCGGGAATCATAAACAGAAATACCATTCATGACTGAATCAGGTCTAGCAAAGTAAACATATTCAAATGCGCACGGTACGAGACGAGGATTTTTAGCACATTGCTTGGCGCTAAAATCACCATACTTATCAATAAATACCGCCTCACCTGGTTCAACATCACGCATAAATTTAAAGCCTAAAGCCTCTAGTGCTACCGATTCGGATGCAATCATATAATCAGTTTTATCAGGAGTTTCTCTTTGACCAATCACGAGCGGGCGAATGCCATATGGGTCACGCACACCGAGCACTCCATAACCAGCAATCATAGCCACAAATGCATAAGCACCTCGGACAATATCGTGCAATCGGGCGACAGCATTGAATAAATCATCTGGCGTCATCTTTACCGAGTCAACTACTTCAAGATTATCAGCCAAAACATTCAGCAAAACTTCAGAATCAGAGGTTGTACTAACATGACGGTGCTTCTTCTCGAACAGCTCTTTCTTAAGCTGAACTGCATTAGTTATGTTGCCGTTATGTGCCAAGCCAATACCGAAAGGACTGCTAACAAAAAATGGCTGAGCTTCTGAGGCTGAGTCACATCCAGCTGTTGGGTAGCGACAATGCCCAATACCAATCATTCCAGTAAGGTCCTGCATTTGCTTAGCTTTAAAGATGTCTTGGACTAAGCCATTATTCTTGTAGCTATGAATCGTTGCATCAGGGTCGCTTGTCATGATCCCAGCTGCATCTTGTCCGCGGTGTTGGAGCATTATCATGGCGTCGTACAGCGTCTGGTTGACGGGTGAGGAATCGATGATACCGACAATTGCACACATGTGCTGCTCTCCTTATAGGTAGATAATTATAGCAAGATTAGCAGTAAGAAGATAGACACTTTGTACAAAGCATACTAGTCAAATAAGCTGCTGATAGAATCAGCATTATGAATACGACGGATTGCCTCAGAAAGCAGATTAGCTATACTGAGAACCTCAATTTTTGGATGATTTATTTTCTCTGGTGGCTGCTCAATGGTGTTGGTTGTAAATAAAGTTTCAATTCCACTGGTTTCGAGTCGCTGAAGCGCTGGCCCGGATAAAACACCATGGGTAGCAACCGCGAATACTCGCTTGGCGCCTGCTTTTTTTAAAGCTTCAGCAGCAGAGACTAATGAGCCAGCTGTGGCGACAATATCATCAGTCAAAATTGCATCTTTTCCTTCGATGTCTCCGAGCACATAGGCTGCAAGTGTCTCCCGATCACTCATACGACGCTTATCGACGATACCAATTTCACAATTTAATCGTTTCGCGAAACCGAGTGCCATTTTAACGGCACCAGCATCTGGACTGATAACAACCGGATTATCAGTAACCTGCTTGAGTCGCTCAACAAAAAGATTAACAGCGTAAATATGATCAAGCGGAATATCGAAAAAACCCTGTATTTGGTGAGCATGTAAATCAACAGTGACTACACGATCAGCACCGGCGGCTGTCAGAAGATTAGCAATTAATTTAGCGGTAATCGGCACTCTCGGACGGTCTTTACGATCTTGGCGGGCGTAACCAAAATACGGAAGAACAACTGTGATCCGTCCAGCTGATGCACGACGTAACGCATCGAGCGTAATAAATAACTCCATATAATTCTGATTAGGTGGAAAGCTGGTACTCTGCAAAATAAAAACGTCATCGCCACGAACTGGTTGATTAATCTTAACTCTTGTTTCACCATCGCTAAAACTATCAATCTGAGCGTTGCCTAATTCTATACCAAGATTTTCTGTGATTTCTTTTGCTAGTGATAGGTTGGAGTTTCCCGAAAATAACATTATCTTTTTGGAATCCATTTTTCGTAATCCTTGTTTAGCGTCTAGCAACTAGTGTAGCACTATCCTACAGATGATATGAACTATTTTTTATCAGTAAAATCAAGACTAAGTGAGTTGATACAAAATCGCTTGCCAGTTGTTTCTTTCGGACCGTCGTCAAATACATGCCCAAGGTGACCACCGCAATTACTACAAACAACTTCAACACGCTTCATAAAATGAGAATTATCGGAATTATACTCGACACTACCTTCGATGGCTTGATCGAAACTCGGCCAACCACAATCACTGTCGAACTTTGTTGTACTACTGAATAATGCTTGATTACAATTAGCGCAGACAAAAGTTCCATCATCTTTTTTATCAAGCAAGCTTCCAGAAAATGGTGCTTCAGTTGCCTTCTCAAACAAAACTTTTTTTTGTTCACTGGTGAGATTTTTGTTTATTTGGTTCATGCAATTATTATAGCAAATTTTGATGTTTACCTCTAGTAGCGTATACTTAAAAATACTGAAAAAGAAGGAGGTTTTGATGGCCTTTACATCAAATGTTTTTACTACTGAAACTGTCGACTTTGCTGGCGAACAGGAAACTATCGTCCGCGGTGGGCGTAATCTATTCGATAAACTAGCTCAAGGTTTTGGCGATATCAAGAAAATTTCTGTCATTGGTTGGAGTTCACAAGGCCCTGCTCAAGCTCAAAATTTACGTGACTCACTCGATGGAACTGATATCACCGTTGGTGTTGGTCTACGTGAAGGTTCGAGCAGTTTTGCCAAGGCAGAAACTGCTGGGTTTAGTCGTGATAATGAAACGCTTGGTGAAATGTATGACATGATTTCAAAATCTGACATGACTATCCTGCTAATTTCTGATGCTGCACAGGCAGAAAACTGGCAGAAAATTACCGAAGCTATGAAACCTGGCAGCACACTTGGTTTGAGCCACGGTTTCCTTCTCGGCTACGTAAAAAGCATCGGTCAATCAATTCGTGATGACATTAACATCATCGGTGTATGTCCAAAGGGAATGGGACCGTCAGTTCGACGCCTATATGAACAAGGCAAAGAAACTGAAGGTGCTGGAATTAACTGTAGTTTCGCGGTTGAACAAGATATCTCTGGAAACTCTAACGAAGTTGCGCTCGCATGGGCAGTGGGCTTGGGTGCACCATTTGTCTTCCAGACTACACTAGAGATGGAGTATCGCTCTGATATCTTTGGTGAACGAGGAATTTTACTTGGTGGTGTTCATGCCATGATCGAAGTTTTGAACCGTTATTTTGTTCGCGAGGGTCGATCTGCCGAACAGGCTTTTCGTGACACTGCAGAAGTTATCACCGGACCGCTCAGCCAAACAATTTCTCACGATGGGCTAAAAGCTGTTTATGATGATCTAAATGATGATCAACAAACCGAACTTCGTCGTGCGTATAATGCTTCTTATGAACCATTTGCTGCAATTCTCGATGAGATCTACACCGAAGTTCACAGTGGCCGCGAATTTGGCAGTGTCATCGATACTGTTAAGCGACTTGAGAAATTTCCACTCAGCAACATCAGTAACACTGAAGTCTGGCGTGTCGGCGAACACGTGCGTAAAAATCGTGATGAGAATCAAGCCGTTGATCCGACCACAGCAGGGTTCTACCTTGCTTGTATGGTTGCTCAAGTTGATCTACTCAAGAGCAAAGGCCATGAATGGAGTGAGGTTGTTAACGAATCTATCATCGAAGCCGTTGATTCTCTCAATCCATATATGCACGCCCAAGGTGTTGCCTATATGGTTGATAATTGTTCAATGACTGCCAAGCTCGGTAGCCGTAAGTGGGCTCCACAATTTGATTACCGCCTAGAACAGCAAGCCATCACGGTTCTCGATGGTGTTCGTGACGAAGATAATTCTCCATTCGAACGATTCGAAAACCATGATGTTCATGCTGCTATGAAGACTGCTTCAAAGCTTCGACCTTCAGTCGACATTAGCGTCGTCTAGCACTATCTATTAGTTATGATCTTCTTCAACGTCAGATTCTTCTTGGCTTGTTTCAGCTAATTCTATTGAACCCTCCGCCAACTCACCAAGTAATATATCAGCTTCATCTTCGATGATGTCGATGTATTCAGGTAGGTTTTCTTGCAACCAAGCTGCCTTATCCTCGTCAGATTCTATAGCCATCAGCTCAGCTAGTTCTTCATCTGTTAATTCTTCTGCAATCTCAAGACCAACTCTCTCATTCAGCGTATCGGTGATGTGTTTCAGCATTTCTGCTGTCTCATCTCCATTTAATTCAATACCTAGTGACTTTAGTAGTTTTTCATTAATTTCTATCATTTCTTTTCTCCTTTTATGTTTTTGTATTTACTATGCAGCTAGAGCTAATTCTTCAGGTGCTTCTGTTGTAGTAGTACCACCTTCAGCACTAGCTTCTCGTGACCTACGTGCTGCTTCAGCTCGAGCCTTAAGCGCTTCACGCGTTTGTCTTCCAATTGGCGTCTCTTCTTGAACTTCTCCGACAGATTGGTTAGCTAGGCTCGCCACATCACCTTCTGGGACAACAGACTCGGTTTGTTCGCTTTGACCATCGCTAGCTTCTTGCTGTTGATCTGTCTCCGAAACTTGCAAACCTGCTTTTCTCAAATCCTGCTCTCTGTCTGATTCTGTACGAGCGTCTTGTCTAGCACTAATCGTTTCATTTACTTGGTATTTCAGAGCGGCTATATTTTCACTGATCTTTTCACCGCGAGCTATGCGCTTGAGCGCGATACGATCTGAGTGTTCTTCGGTCGCTTTTTCAGCGACTTTCAATCGAGCATCCCGTAAACCGTCGGCTTCGGCTCTTCGTGCAGTTCGATTTGCTTCTGATTCTGCTTGGTTGGCAGCGCGTTCTGCCTGTGCTTCAGTACGAGCATTTCGTCGTTCATCGAGCTTGCCTGCTACACTATCTTTGATTGCATCGATCTTATCTTTTCGAGCATAGCGTTTGTTTGCGATACGATCTGAGCGTTCTTCGGTCGCTTTTTCAGCGACTTTCAATCGAGCATCCCGTAAACCGTCGGCTTCGGCTCTTCGCTTAACTCGATGGGCTTCAAGTAATTCTTGGTTTGCTGCGCGTTCTGCCTTCCCATCTTCAAAGTTAGTCTTGATTTGGTCTCTTGCAGCACCAACTTTTTCACCCCTAGCTCGCCATTTCGCTGCTGATGCTTCGGCTTTTTCTGTACGAGCGTCTTGTCTAGCACTAATCGTTTCATTTACTTGATATTTCAGAGCGGCGATATTTTCACTGATCTTTTCACCGCGAGCTATGCGCTTGAGCGCTACGCGATCTGAGCGTTCTTCCTTGCGAGTCTTAGCTGCTTCGGCTTTGTCTTTGAAAAAGGTCCGAGTTGATTCAACACCATTCTTCATAGCTTCTTCGGTCGCAAACATTTTTGCATCAATAGAACTGCCCATTTTATCGAGACCTGAGTACATTGAATCTGCAGCTTTAGCTGCTTGTCTTCCTACTCCTATACCGGCTCTTATTACAGATTTTCCAAGAACTTTTACTGGCTCTGTCACTAAATAAACCGCCTCAACGCCGACGCCTATAGCAATATCTTTAGTTACATCTAAACTAGTTTGTGCAATTGATTTTATTCGATCACTTGCGCCGTTAACGCGAGCTCCAAAAGCTTCTTTAGTATCAGAAGCAACTTCCGATAGTGTTCGTCGGTTGTTAATTCCTTCAGCTAATCTTCCAGCTATATTAGCTACGCGACCTAACAATCTAGCTGAAGCGCGATCTCTTGATTGTTCACCGTCTTCTGGCGAAGAAAGTTGCTCGGCTGCCGTGTATGCAGGTATTTGATCACCTGTCTCTGGTGAGGCTTCTTGAGCATCTGGCTGTTGATCGCCAACTAAAGTTACTACTGAAGGGTCGAGTTCACCCATCGCTGGGTCTGACCCTCCACCGAATTCTGGTCCATCTTTGTACATGTTTTTCCTTTTTTTGTTTTACGATTTTTGTTTTTTATTTATAACGTAAGTATACAATAGCAAATCATTGCATATTTGTCAATATATTAAATCATACTTTATAGTATTTCGATAAATGGTTGAGATTAAATATAGTCTACTCTGCAAAGTGAGCGAGCATTTCATCGTTGCTCTCCCTTAGCTCACCAGCGTAGATGTCCATCTCCAGCAAAAAGACATCAAAATAATCGTAGCCGATGGAAGATAGAAATTGAACAACTTCCGGTGCCATATCACCATATTGCGTCTGTAGAGCATCCATCTTTGCCAGGTTTTCTTCGGTTTTCAGGTATTCTTCAAGCCGAAGGAAAGCCCTGCTTTGAACAACTGTCATGAAATCCGTGGCAAACTCGGCAGTTTGTTCAGTACTGGCATTTTCATACCCTAAAGATTTTAATATTTCTGCTAATTTTTCTTCGACTAATTGATTTTTGTTTTCGTTCATTGTTTCTCCTTATGTGTTAAAAGCCATATCTAGTTTTCAGGCTACTGATAGCAGCGACTAGATCGCCTCCAGTTTTGCCTTTTAGCTCACCTAATTGTGACGCAAGGAAACCATCGTGACCAGTATTTAGGTATGTATCAGGATTATTTACTACCTGATCAATTGCTGCTTGATTTCCTCCACCAATAATCGATTGAAGATGTCCGAGGAATCCGTTCATCTGTTCTGCTACATTTGGACTATTGCTAGCAATGTACTCAGGTGTACTAAATATACCACCATTATCAAAGATATCGTTTCTACTTGGGAGTACGCTCTGTAATCTACCAAGTTCATAGGTTATATTAGGCGAGTTAGGGAAATTACGTGCTAACTGAGTAACGGCATCCATTTGTTGGATGTGAAGTGGATCCTGTGATTGGGCTTCAACAACTCGGCCAATCGCATCACGAACTACTCCAGGTCCACGTAGGTCGGCCATTTGCTGCCATTTTTCTCCAGCATTTGACTCTATAAAGTGACCCCATGCGAAACGTTTCTCAGGGCTCCATGACTCATAGACAGCTCGCATCTGTTCTTTAACATCAGACATATTATCGACTAATTTAGGATCGTCAAAACCTGGTAGTAATCTGGCTAAATGATCAGCGTTTCTGCCGCTAGCCTGATGACTCTGTAGCATATGTACGGCAGCATCCCACTCTGGAGTATCAGGGCGAATCTTACCGCCAGAAAGAAGTGACTGTAAGTCGATATCTTTCTTGGCAAGGTAGTCTCCTGGTAACCATTCATGGACTTTATCAGCCGCATCACCAAACCAGCTCCCGATATCGCCCAATCCGTCCCTAATTCCTTCTGCATGGTCGGAGATATACTCTCCAGCGTAAGCAGCGCCTTTACCAAGAACTGCAGTTACTAATACTCTTCCGATTAGTTTTCTTGTAGTTCGTATCCTCTCGCCTCTAAAGTCGGCATTGATTTCCTTTTCAGTCGCACGTCTTGATGATTTAACAACTTCTTCTGGTGTGGTTCCCCGTACAGCTTTCACGATACGTTTACCAAGCTTCTCGGTACGGTGGCCTAATTTATTCCATCGCTTATGCTCTGACATGCTTTCCTCTTTAGTGCGGAGTGCGTTAATTGCTGGAGCAGATCGTAGGGCCGTAACCACTGGAGCGATAACCAAAACCGGACCGCCAAGAAGAGCGGCGCCAGCACCAGCAACACCGATCGCAGCAGTCGAAAGACTTTTTCCCCACCAAGGAAGATTTCTCCAACCTTTTGCGGCACGTAGCACCATCCGATAGTATCGTGAACCGGCATTTATGTCGTTGGTACTACCATCAGCCTGTTGCTTCAATCCGTCATTTTGCATTGACACACCAACTTCGGCGATACGAAGAGCATCTTCTTTTGCCTCTAGTTGTGAGTTTCGGATTATAATTGCTTCGGGTGTATTCGGGATATCTCCATTAGCAATCTCGTTCTCAATCTGTGTTTGGCGAACTGTTTCAGCAGCTCCGAGATATCGCTCTTTAGATCTTCTACGCTCACCACGTCTTTTTAAAATTCGCAGGCTACCGAATGTTCGGCTCGTCTTAACCGCATCGCTTGCTAGCAACCTTCGCTGGGTCGCGAGATCTAGTTCCGCGGTACTCAGTGTTGCTGCTCGGGCTGCCTCAGCTGCAGCTTCAGTGGCTGCAGTGTTTGCCTCTTCATCCACAGCAGTACTTTCGAAAGTATTAATGATGTTATTGCGCCAATTTAACTTTTCATTTGGTGACATGTTTTGATAGAACGGTGCGTTCTGTGCTTCATTTACCACTGCCGTGACTCGATCACGAGCTTGGTTATATTCATCAGAACTTGTATAAACTCTTGGGTCACCTTGTGAATCAAGGCTCAAGTGATCAAGCGTTGTTCTGACAGTGACTCTGTGAAGTAAGTTATCAAATGCAGCGACATCCTCAGGACTGGCCGTATCTAGATTCTTTTGTTTTCTGACCTTCTTGTCGATTGTTTGTTTTTCATGAACGAAGCGGCTTGCTCCAGTACTATACGTAGCCGAATTTAAAAGTTTTAAATACTCTCCGACTGTTTTAAGACTGATAGCTTCAAGATCACTTTGTCCAATGATGCCATCTGGGGTCTCACCGTCGTGTAAAAGTTTCTCCTGTATCGCTTGTGCATTTCCACTAACCTTCTCTGTTTCGCCAGTAGCAGGGTCATGCCAAACATTATCGAACTCATCTAATCGGGTATAACCCTCGACTAAACCGTTTATTATATCTTGATCACTATGGGCAATTAGCCACTCTCGCTCTGTTGGCAAAGTAGCTGGGTCATGATCGGGCATTGGCATTGGCATGATATTCTCCTATACCCTACATTACGCTCGAATTACGGCCATTACGTGGATCTCTTGGGTCGACTGCAGGAACAACGTTGGGTGCAGGAACACCGGTAGCAGGTGCAGGTTCTCCTATCAGTCGACCACCAGGGCGGCGACCTCGAGGTGGGTCATATGGTGGTGGGGTTCCGGCATCTGGGCTAGGAGGAGATGGATCATTTGCTGCTGGAGGTGGTGGCGACTGAGGTTGATTAGGCGTTGGACCAGTTTGATCGTCTGGGGTCTGCTCTTCATCTTCACCTTCACCTTTTATCTTATTTATAAGGGATTCGTATGCTCCAGGACCAAATCTTTGCAATGTCCGACCTGCAATTCGGCCACTAAGCGCTCCGAATCCGTACGCTACACCAGGAAGGCCATTCCCGAGAAGAGCAAAATTAGCTGCCGCACCGAGCGCCCAAGTTACTCGCCTTTTTGCAGCTGCTTCACTTCTCTTGGTTTGTTCACCGCGTTCAATCCAAGTCATAGCCTTTGCTGGCATATATGATGCAAGTCCTCGTGGATCTCGATCCTTGGAAAAAGGGTTATCTACTAGCTGAGCATCACCCAAAAGACCAGTTGTTGCACCTGCGAAAAACGCACCAGTTGTTGCTGATCGGCCAAGACCTACGACAATGCTCCAAGGATCACCAAGTAGTTCCTTGCCTCTTTCTATCACGCCATTGTTAGCTAAGTTAACTGCTTTTTCTGGATTACTCACAAGCCCGTATCCGAATTTACCAAGCACAACCATTCCAACACCCGCAACTAATGCAGCTGGGACTGTTGCGATTGACCCTTTTATGTTTCTCATTAGCTCTGAGTCAGGCTCAACTGAGCCATCTTGTGGTTGGTTGTCACCATTGTTTCTAGCTTGACGTTTATCGAATCTAGTAGAAATAGCCTTCCACAATCTACTATTCTTTACATCCATTTTCTTTGCAATTCTATCGGCAACTGAAACTGGCTTTTCGATTTTTAAGTATTTCTCATTGCCTACCCACGGGTCATAATCTGGATTAACTATATAAGAATTTTCATCGTCCAGTTCGCTAATCAACTCAACACGCTCAGAGCCGTCATCATTCGGAGTGATAGTAACTTCAATATTTTCTCGGTGTGTGAGATTTACGTCATCTCTCTCCAATGTTATCTTTGTAGTTCCGTCTGTTTCTTCTATCTTTCCAAACAAGCCTATTTGGGAACCATGACCCTCCACTCGAGTGACTCTTTGACCAATCGGAAGATTGTTTCCATCTACCTTTTGTTCTATTGACAGAGAAATATCTCCTGGCGCAAGACGGCCACCCCTCAAGTTACTATATAATCCTATCGTAGATAGATTAGTACCATCATTCAAAGTTACTATTGACTTTGAATGCCTAAAATTAGGATCATTGTGTACATTCGGGCGATTTGAAGCCTCTAGTAAGATTTTAGTCTGTTCTACAATTGCTTCCCATGATTTAAGATCAGCCAGAACTTCTGGTGAAACACCAACTTCAGGACTAACAAGGTTAGGGTCTTGATCTGGGCTAGAGTTTGGGTTTAGTGCGTCCATAGTGGTTTTCCTTAGTGGTTAGTTCTAGTGCTTAAATTTCACTGGTATTATAATAGCAAAATATGTCATATTTGTCAATATCATTATTTCTTATCTTCTCTCAGCTAATACTGATGCCCTGGAAGCAGCTTCTAGCGCATCTCGTTCATCTTGTATTCTTTGTTTATTCGCTTGTCGACGAGCCCTGAAAGCTCCTCCAATACTATGGCTGCTGGTTTGTGATTCATCTGTCGGTTGACTATCTACCACATCTACATCAGCCTGCGGATCTTGAGCTCTAGTCTCGATATCTGGAGCAACTGTTGCTGTAGTAGTACCTAAAGTGTTCTTGCCCGCTTCAGGTTCATTTGGCTCAGTATTTGTTTCAACAGCTTGTTCTTGAGGAGTTCTAGGTTCTTGTGCTCGCTCGACTGCTTCATCGTAGGCTTTACGAAATGCGCCAGTTGTTTCACCTACACTGCCAGCAAGTGAACCAAGTACTCCTGATAACCGGCCACGCCTTTTTGGTCCTTCTTCAAATTCGGGCACGTCTAAACTACCTGCAGGTGCAGGGCGGCTTATTTGATCAACTACATCAGTATTCTCTCGAGTTGTGTACGCAGTAAAATCCGTATCGATAGGCGGAACCTCTGGCACTGTCTCTGTTTGACGTAGTTCTTGCTCAGTAGCACGCAAGGGTCTCAAGTCTACCAAAAGTGCTGGATCGACCGTAGGAATATCTAGATCCAGCTCGGTTCCATCTCTATTAGCCCTAATTTTCGCAGCAACAGTTTGTCCGAAGATATCCATTATAGTTCCATCACTGGCATCGACAGTCTTATTTCCACCATTGCTCAACGCTCGACGGAATTCTCTCTGTAAAGGTAAGGCTACATCGGTATCGCTAATTTCGGCCATTTTATCAGTAAAAGCATCTAATAAGGTTTGAACTGTAACTACTTGTTCAATGAACGACTGTAAAATCTCATAAGAAAAGGCAGCCGCAGAAGTCGCCGCATCAATCTGGCTCTCTTCGGTATCGAAAGTCCCTCTTTCTAACCAGTCAGGGTTCTTTCCTGCTGAAACTTCACTACCAAGATCATCTGAAGTATCAAACCCTGATGCTTCTGGGTCGAGCAATGTTCCAAGCTGCTGTGTTGGATCATGTTCACCTGGAACATGTATATCTGGTCGAATTGGAGTTACAGTTGCAATCATATTTGATAACCTTTTTATTTTTTTGTTTTTATCTAACAGTTTGTAATATAGCACTAAGTATAATATTTGTCAATAAAGTATTTTACTTTAAATCACAAGTGCTCCACCCTAAAAGATAATTATGAGTAGATTAATTGAATTTGATGGTCCTCAAAACCTGTTGACGTAGCGGACTAGAGAGATCTTAAACTAAAATTATCAAAAATTGTTATTAAACTAATTATGTACGTTAAAGAATTTCGAGGAGTTCGATGTCGAAAACGAGGTCGGAGTTTTTTGGGATATTTTTGGCTGGTGATGACGAACCGTAGGCCATTTCACTCGGGATGAAAATTCGACGGGTACCACCGACTTTCATACCGGGAACGCCCTCTTGCCAGCCTTTAATAACTTCGTAAAGACCAAAGCTAATTGCTCGGTTCATATCATGTGAGCTCTGAAAAATTGTGCCATCTTTAGCGAGCGCACCGGTGTAGTTTACTTTTACCCGAGCGTCTTCGGGGACTTCTTCGCCCTCACCTACTTTGGTGTCTTTAAAAGACAGCTCAGCAATCTCATCAGTTGGTTCAAAGTCTTCTAGTTTCGTGCCTTCTAGTTTTGGAAATAATCGTTTTTTGCTCATGCCTTCAAGTATACCATCAGCCAAGCTTATAGTCAGACTTATAACTACCTTCAAGAGGTAAAATACTTGAGATAGTTTTAATATCGTTTTTATCTAGCTCAGCATAAGCATAGATTCCGTCACGTTCAGAGTTATCCTCACAATAGGGATTACTGATGACGCTAGTTCCGTAGTAGCTAGTATTTGGGTCGCTGCCAGTTCGGTCGACCGCAGCAAAGAAAAACTGATTTTCGGTAGCACGTGATTTGATTAGATTTTCCATTATAGCTGGCTTATTTCTGCCCTCTACCCAATTAAATAGTGAAAACATAATCTCGACTCCAGCTTTTTTGTAGGTTCGAAACAGCTCGGGGAAACGGATGTCAAAACAAATACTTAGACCACATTTCCAACCTTCAAGGTCAAAAACGGCCAGATTGTCACCAGCACAAATAGTGCTGACTTCATCAGACTCGGTAAAGAGATGATTCTTGTGATATTTAGTAACGAGCTCTCCTGCTCGATTGACAACAAAAGCAGTATTAAAAGGACGGCCTCCACTAGGATTCTTTTCCGCCAAACCAGCAATGATATTTACATTATATTTTTTGTCAATTAAACCGATTCCAGACAATACTTTATCTTCGAGCACCTCGGCAATTTCAAGATTTGATTCATCAACAACGAAACCCGATAGGCTCATCTCTGGGAAGAGAATAACATCAGTTTTTGGCCATTTTTTCATAACCTTTTCTACATGCTCGGCATGCATTTTTAAGTTAGCATCTGTATTCCGCCACACCGTATCCGAAGCAACCGTCACTACATTCATAGCCTAATTGTACATTATCTAATCATAATACTTAGTATTCAGATTGTGTGACCTAACACAATTACAGTGATTATTTCTCATTCATCTACTTTTAGTGTCAAAAGTAACAAAACCACTGGGCTGTCACGTTGCTAGATATGTTCATCGTAAAATAAACAATCACAAACAGAACTCATAGCTTCGCTACTCAAACACTATTTGTGTCACTATTGTGTATTATTACATTCACATTCTGGCTTTGGTTCTTTTATACCTAGACCCGAAGCCAAAATCGGCAGTGGTCTTCGGCCTAGATCGAGCATCCGCCAAAACTGAGAAATGAGCTGTGTTTTGCTCGCTGCGTGACGAGGACCACCTGAGTGTAGCGAAGGCGACTAAAAGGAGTCCCGCAGGAGCCAGAGAGTGAAATGAAGTTCATTTCATCATGTTTTGAAGGCGTGAGAGAGTTTTGTGTTACTTTGCCGGTGCAAAGTGATGAGGTAAAAACTAACTATAAAGCGAGAATTTTTTAGTTAACTCTCGAGACTCTTTAGCATTCATGAAAAAACAAATGCCATAGTACTCGAGATCAGCTTCAGGCGTCGATTTCATCCTCTCATGCTGGTCAAAATAAGTACCTTCGACCATCATATCCGTGAAATCAGAAAAGATAATCTTATTTTCAATCAAATTATTTCGTAAATTTCGAATCTGGTTACCATTCTTCGCCCGTAAAACAATAAATCCATTATCAGAAAGGTTTGGGTGTTCACCGCCATCATTATCAAAGTATGGCTGAAAACGAAATCGTCTAGTGTCTTCGTGTTGTGACATAAGTCCAGCTGTCATATGTCCAAGTGCATTAAGCGCTCGTCCAACTTCAATTTTCTTATTCAATACACAAATGAACTGATCCTCGGTCGGAATATATTTCATTATTTAGTCTGATCAGTGACCGTCAAAACGTTTATCAGTTTCTGTAACTGCGCTTTTGTCTGATGGATTAAATCAGCATTTCCTCGAGCTTTGATGACAATATCAGCTTGATTTGGCTCATCTTTTACTTCTTTAACTTCAACTGAATCAATGTTGAAACTACGTCGAGTAAAAACTTGCGCCACGCGAACTAATACACCAGGCTCATCGATTACCCGTAAGTAGATGTAATGCGTTTTCTTTTGTGGCATTCTAGGTACTCCCCGTTGGTTTTTCCATTTTATGCTGTGGTGGCTCGGTTATCATATCTTCGAGTGGTGCACCGGCTGGAATCATCGGAAATACGTTTTCATTCTTAGTGACCTCAGCATGCAAAAGTGCAGGCCCATCATTGTAGGCTAGCATTTGAGCAACAGCACTGGTGACATCTTCTGGTCTATCGACATGGAAACCCTTGATGCCATCATAGCTCTCAGCTAATTTTACAAAATTGGGATTACCTTCAAGATCAACGCCGCTTTCGCGATTTTCATAAAATAATTCCTGCCATTGGCGAACCATACCGAGATATTTATTATCGAGGACGACGATTTTAATCGGCAACTTATTAACAGCTGCAGTTGCAAGCTCTGGCATCGTCATCTGGAACCCACCATCACCAGCGAAAACAACTACGGTGTCATCCGGACGACCAACCTGAGCTCCAATGCCAGCTGGAAAACCAAAACCCATAGTTCCGGCACCACCTGAACTTAACCAGTTATCACCATGATCGGTTTTATAAAACTGAGCTGCCCACATCTGGTGCTGACCAACGTCGGTACTGACAATTGCCTTGCCTTCGGTTTGATCGTACACTTCATCGATTACTTGTTGCATGGTTAGTTCACCGGTCTTTTTGTATGAAAGCGGGAAATCTTTTCGGTAGCCGTCAAGCTTTGAATTCCATTCAGCTCTTTTCTGTGGCTCCGCTAAATCAGCCATGATTTGAAGTGCTGAATCTGCATCGGCCGCAAGCTTTAAATCAGGTTTTATCATTTTTCCAAACTCAGAAACGTCAATATCTAGATGAAGTATCTTGGCATTTTTACCAAATTCAGATGCTTTGCCAATGATACGATCATCAAAACGTGAACCAACCGAAAATATCAAATCAGCATCGACGATAGCTTTGTTAGCATAGGCCGTGCCGTGCATGCCAATCATGCCTAGGCTAAGATGATGCGTTTCTGGGAAAACACCTTTTCCGAGTAGGGTTGTAGTCACTGGGATGTCGAGTTCTTCCGCCAACTGACGCAGATTTTTAGCAGCCCCAGATAAAAGTGCTCCGTGACCAGCCAAAATCACCGGTCGTTTAGCGTTCTTAAGTGCTTCGAGCATTGGTATTACGTCTTCTTTGGTAGGTGGTAGTATTTGCTTGTAGCCACCGAGCTTTATCGGTTCGTCAAAACTACCGTTAAAAGCACCTGAGGTTACATCTTTTGGAAGATCGATTAAAACTGGGCCCTGTCGACCAGTACTGGCAATGTGAAAAGCTTCACGAGTAATCCGTGGAATATCATTAGTTTCCATGACAAGATAGCTGTGCTTTGTCACCGGCATCGTCATATTAAAGATATCTGCCTCTTGAAAGGCATCCTTACCAAGCATTGGACGGATTTGTTGACCGGTCAAAACAATAATAGGCACGCTATCCATGTGAGCTGTCATCAGACCAGTTATAGTATTTGCCGCTCCAGGCCCGCTTGTTACCAACACTACTCCTGGCTTTCCGGTAGCGCGAGCATAGCCATCAGCCATATGAGCTGCACCTTGTTCATGGCGTGACATAATCAACTTTATTTTATCGGTAGCTGTTACTAACGCATCGAAGATCGGAATAGCAGCGCCACCGGAGTAGCCGAAGATAAACTCAACACCTAGATTTTCGAGAGTTTTAACTAATGCTTGAGCACCATCTATTTCAGTATCCATAGAGGTTACACTACCCTATTACTAAGTTTTAGGCAAGAAAAAATCTATCAAAAATAGTTACTTAAGCACGCCAAAGGCCAATAATTAGGCCAATCGTAATAAAGTTAACAATTTGATAAAAAGTATCAATTGCTACTAGGTTTGCGTTACGCTGTGCAAACAAGTATGTGTTAACCATGGCAGTCGAAACAAAAAATAATCCGACTAGACCACCAAGAAGCGCACCTTCGCGCCAAGAATTTACTTGTAGCAACTGCGCTAAAACATCCATTGCTACTGCTGTTAGAACCATAACCATGAAGCTACCGCTAAAAATTTTGGTCATGCTGGCATCCTCAACGTCTCGAATGTGTAGACCGACTGCTTTCATCCATGGTTTGCCAAAAACTTTTTCATGATACCAGATTGCACTAATTGCGAAAGTTGCAACCGCAGCCATAACGACGCCAAACCAACTAATATTGCCGAAACTATCACCAATTGCCCGTGCTAAATCTTCCATGTATTCTCCTTATGTTTAGACTCATAATATCATATATTGGTTGTGGTTAAATTACTTTTGCACCAAGCTCAGAGAAGGCCATTTTTGCGATATCGGCAACGACAATATTAGCTTCATCGTTCGTCAATGTATGATCATGATGTGACAACGTAATTCGGAAGCTGACATTCTTAGCAGTCTTGTCTTCATCCTGATAAATTCCAAGAGGTCTAATAGTATAGATATACTTGCTGTTACTAAGAATAGTGTCGATTACATCTTCCAAGCGACTAAATACAATCGATGAATCAACTTGAAGCGTAATATCTTTTGTAGTTGAAGGAAATTTTGATATTGGCTGGTAGTGCGAAGCGTTATTTTTCTCAATCGCTTCAAGCAAGCCTTCAAGACCAAGCTCAAAACCAGCACTAGCTTTTGGTAATTTCAGATTTTTCATTACTAACTGGGTATATTCACCAATGATACCGATAAATATTCCGGATTTTTTATCACTTACTAACGCCGAGCGACTATATTCAAAAGCAGCTGTCACAGGAAACCCAGGTTTCTGCTCGATTGGTTTATACTCCAACTCAAGCCCAAGAATCTCCGCTAAAAAATCAAGATAACGTCGTGCAGAATAATAACCTATCATTTTCTGGTTTTTGCTAGCGAAACAAAGCGTCACCATATGCAACTCACCCGGCAAGCCGTCATCGTCAGTTTTATGGACTTTATTATGTGTCTTATTTAGTTCAAACAATGCAAATTCATCATAACCCGCTTTTATGTTACTGTGAACATTATCAAGCAAACTCGGTGTCAAACTCTGACGATAGTACTGCAAATCTGGACTGAGCGCATTACGAATAGCATAAGAATCTTCAATTTTCTGGCCGACCCTTTTTAGCAAATCGCCGTGCACAAAGCTGTAAGTTAAAACTTCATTAGCGCCTGCCCTAGCTAATGTCTGACGGATTTTTTCTTTAAGCTGTAACTTATGATCAAGCGGTGGTGGTATCGTTGAACGTTTTGGTAATTCGGATGGAAGACGGTTAAAACCATACATCCGACCGATCTCTTCGACGATGTCTTCGGCAATCTCAATATCAGTTCGCCAAAATGGTGGTGTAATTTTCAATATGCTCTCATCTACTTCAACCAAAAATTCAACATTTTCTAGGCTTTTCTTAATTTCATTAGCCGGAAACACTTTACCGAGACGAGCGCTAATAAAAGTCGAGGAAACCTTTACTGGGGATTTCTCTATTACTTCAGGTAAGTTATCTACAGCTTCACCTATAACTTCTGCACCAACGATTTTTTCAAACATCGAAACAGCCTCAAATAATACAGCTTTAGTCTGTAATGGTGACTGACCTTTGTTAAATCTTGTAACCGCGTCGGTAAATAAGCCGTGATGCATGCTGGTTTTTCGTAGATTATACATATCAAAAGTCGCTGATTCCAGAACTATGGTCGTAGTATTTTCATCAACTTCAGAATTTCCACCACCCATTACACCACCGAGCGCTATTGGACGACCAGAACTAGTTATCAGCACATCATCTTGACGTAGTTTAATACTTTTTCCGTCTAGTAATACCATGCTCTCGCCTACTTTGGCTGTTCGAATGATTATCTCCGCTTTGCCATTTTGTGATATTTTATCAAAGTCAAAAGCATGTAGCGGCTGTGCGCTGAGCATCATCATGTAGTTAGTGATGTCGACGACATTGTTTATTGGTCGAAGACCGACACGATTGAGTAAACTCTGCAACCAAATTGGACTCGGACCAACTTTAATATTATCGATAATAACAGCGCTATAACGTGGACAGAAGTCAGTTTCAATCGATACGCTGAGGCCTTTTATTTCTGAATTAGTACTATTCTGTAGGGCTTTTGGTTCAACCTTATACCAGTCGGGAGAATGGAATGGTTTTGCTTGGATCCCTGACAACTCACGAGCCAAGCCGAGTTGTCCAAAACAATCCGGCCGATGAGTAAACATCTTATTTTCAATCTCAATAATCACATCGTCGAGCAAATAAAGTTCTTTAAGCGCTTGACCTGTGTGTGCATCCTCTTCAACTTCTAAAATCCCTGCGTGCTCATTACTGATTCCAAGTTCTTTTGGGCTAGCAATCATGCCGTTGCTAATCTCACCACGAAGCTTACGAGCTTCGAGCACGAATGGCTCAGCATCATCAAATGTGCTCGGAACAGCGACTTTCGGTGGAATCCAGGCTACCAGTAAGCCTTTACGAACATTTGGTGCACCACAAATTACCTGGATATTTCCGTCGCCATCACGCTCGACATCTTTTCTAACCCCACCATCATCAACCTTGCAAAGACTGAGTTTATCGGCATTTGGGTGTTTTACACACGATTCAACCCTAGCAATAAGAACGCCATTGAAACGGCTACCATAATCTTCGTAACTTTCGATACCGCCAAGTCTCTCAGTAGCCAATGTAATGATCTCATCCATCGGTAATGAAGCAATGTCAGCATCTGCTAGTTTTTGTGCCCAGGCTAAGCTAAGTTTCATATAGTTTTCTCCTCTTTTGGCTTGAGCTGAAATAATAAATTGTCACATTCCATCTGAGCACCAGCCATAGCTGCCAGTAAATGTTCTGGTTCAATTTCTCGAAACCCATTTTCAGACTCTCTCCATGGATCAGCTAGTAGGTAGTTTTCATTATCGTTTTTACCAAACAACACGACACTATGATTGACTAAAATCCCATCTTTATCATCGTGTCTACTTTGTCGTAACCCTGTATCTATTTTACGACCTTCCTTATTGAGTATGGCCTCATTTAGCGTTAAAAAAAGTGGGGAATCAGTAAGTATTGAATCGATTAGTTTGGTTGTCATATATGGAATAATTTCTAACTTACCGCCATTTTCTAAAAAACTAATGTAGCTCTGCACGTAAGCTCTCGAATGATCTTTACCAAGGCTAGGTATATTACGGTGTTCAAGAACAGATAGTAGATTTCCCAAAAGCTGTTCTTTCTCAGTGCTAATCCATGACAAATCGATGATTTGAAAGTCGGCACTATACATAGTTACCTCAAAGCCCTTGGCGATACACCACGTTGCTAAATGCTGAGTGATTGTACCCAATTCTTTACCTTCATTATCGGTTTCTATCGGAATATTTTCGATAATATTTTCAGGTGTGTAAGCTTTACCAAAAAATGATAAAAGCATAGCCAACGATGTAGGCGAACATGAGTAGTTGGTTGGTTGAGAGTAGTGCGTAATAGGGTGTTTTATCATCCGGCTAACTCCTCGAGTAGTTCTGGGAATTCATGGTTTTTGAAGCTAGCGAAATGTCCGACATTTTCAAACTCACGATAGGTATGATCTGGGATTTCTTTTCGGATTATTTTAATCGAAGCCTGTATACGATTATCATCGTTGGTAGAGCTGTAGACTACAAATTTTTTCACTCGTACAGCTATCTTCGGATCAATTTCAAAATCGAAAAAGTCTGTCGTATCAAATTCTCGTTCCGGATCGATCCAAGGTGCAACCAGAATAACTTTTCGACAGCGAATATTTTGATTCTCACTGAGCCAACGAACTAAAAACCCTCCACCACAACTGTGCCCTACTAAATCAGTTTCTTCGTCAATTTCAAAACGCTCAATTTCCGCTTTCCATAGGTGATAGCGTGGCTGCCAACTATTTGGTATTTCCGGTGCAATTGGAAGTATATCTTTTGCTAAAAGCTGCCGAGATAACCACGGAAACCACAGAGCATTACTCGGTGTTTCACTATCCGGATCATAGAAATCATTTTTACGGGTTTTACCATGAATTAAAATTGTTTTTCTCACTTGAACTGTCTCAGAAATGCTAATTTAGCAGAATTAAAGTAACGAACATCTTCGATACCATGCTTGATCATTACTAATCTTTCAACACCACCACCCCACGCAAATCCTGTGTATTTTTCTGGATCAATATCAGCCATCTGTAGTACATTTGGATGAATCATCCCACAACCGAGCATTTCAATCCAACGCTCACTACTGCAAACCTTGCAGTAGTCACCTTCTTCGCAGAATGGACAAGCTAGGGAGAGTTCGAAACTTGGCTCAGTAAATGGGAAATAGAATGGAGTTATTTTTACCTCTAGTTCGCGTTCAAAATAACTAGCAAAAAACTGCTTTAATGTAGCTACTAAATTACCAACGGTAATATTTTCACCAACAAAAATACCTTCGTTCTGAACAAAAGTATGCTCATGACGCGCATCAAGATCTTCGTTACGGAACACACGATCCATGGCAATTACAGCAATCGGTTGCCCGGCTTCTAGTAAGTCTTTTCTTCCTTTCAGAACTCGGTTTTGCATCGTGCTCGTATGAGCTGGTGCGATTAAACCTTCCTCAGTAATGAACGTGTCATAGTCATCACGGGCTGGATGACCTTCCGGAAAATTCAAACTACTAAACATATGGAATTCATCATCAATTTCTCGTGATTCAACAACTTCAAAACCCATGCGACCGTAAATGTTGCTGATTTTTTCCATCTCAGCCTTTATCGGATGAATTGTTCCATTTTCAGTTGGTAATAATGAGGGTAATTCACTATTGATCTCAAAGGGTGCCGTAACATCAATTGGAGTTCGTGTATCGTCCTTCTGATTCTCTCGTTCTTCCACAATAGCTTCAAGCTCTTGTTTCAGGCCATTAATCGCCTGCCCAAAACTAGCTTTTTCACTATCCGGAATTGACTTGATTTGAGCATATAGTTGGCGAAGTTCCGGAGCACGCAAAATCTGTCTCGGCTCATCTAGCGTTTCTAACCTCTTATGCAATAACTGCTTTGTTGTTTCTATCTGTTCCACTCATGAAATTATACCACGACAGTTACATTGTTTTCGTCAGCAAACTTATACTTACTTGTTTTTTTATACCCAGTTTCGCTATGATTTAATTATGAGGGTTAAAAAAACTCAAAAGTGGGTAGAGTGGAGTGTATTTAGAAAAACTCTCTTTGTTGTATCAGCCATTTTCTTGCTTTGTCTTTCTTATGTCTATTTAGACAACATTTTACAAGAGAAAAAACTTCGAGATGAAGTCAATAAAATTACTGACTCATCATGGGTTCTAGAAAATGCAGAATTTGATGGAATGAATTTATGTATTGATACATGCGCAAACTACAAGGCTACTTATAGTGCTAAGAAAAATAATCGTGCCGAAGATATCAAATCATTTACTAATGATATTATCAGGCGATTAGATTCAAACTACTCAAAGGAAGAACAATTATCATGTGGCAAAAGCTCCTCCAACAAAAATATCAATTATTGCACCATCAGCCATCTAAACACGAAACTGAAAATAATAATTTCAGTGTATGTTGTAGAACTCGATGATAGTCTCAATATTCAGCTTACTGCGATGGAGAAAAAAATTGAGAACCATTAAATATGGTTTTGTATTAACAGTTATTGGAATTCTGGTAATCTACGCATCTTCGTCGGTTTTTGTAAATGCGGCTGATTGTGATGACGTGCTATCTATTCACCTCAGAGGATCCGGCCAGAACGATAATATTGATGTATCGAATAGTCAACCTGAAGCAATTACTTTTTTTAATGAATTAAAAAATAAAATGGGTCAAGATATATCGATAAGAACTGAATCAATGAATTACCCTGCGTGGAAAACAAATATGCAATTTATGTGGGCAGAATTTGATCCAGGTAACAAAAATAACGATGGTTACTTTATGAGTAAAAACACGGGTACAACTATGCTAAAAGACAGACTGGAAATCGCACACGCGGCTTGCCCCAATCAACGAATAGTTGTCTCGGGCTACTCTCAGGGATCACATGCTATTGGCGATGCCCTAAAAGACATACCTGAAAATATTCAAAATCAGATCGACTACATTGGGCTTTTCGGTGATCCTCGGTTTAACCCTGACTCGTACGCTGCCCGTGGGAATTTTAAGAAAAAAGAATATTTTGGACGTTCTGGTGGAATATTAGAAGTTAGAGATGAGTTTGCCGAGAGTTATCGTGGCAAGATTAATAGCTTTTGCTTACACGATGATGGGATCTGTGAGAACAGATACAGCAAGATTAAACACGGAAAACATGGTGAGTACCCGGCGGAATATGTGCCCACCGCAGCAAAAGAAGCGGCCGGTAGAGTTGCACAATCGTTACTAAAACGCTCATCAGAGTCATCTGAGCCAGAACAACAGCTCCAACCTGAAGCAATTAATACTCTCAACAGCATTGTTACAAAACCAACAGATATTGTCTTTATAGTCGATAGAAATGGCCAGCTATCAGGCTATAAATATTCTAACTATCTACATTACCTTAACCCTGAAGCAATAATTAGTAATCCTTTGATACGGTCCTCTGGCACGAACTCGGGTCTTATCCTGTTGAGAGACCTCGCAGGCAATGAGTATAATACTCATGCAGATATAAGGATGAACCTAAGCTACAACCCAGAGGAACTGGAATCGATGAAAACATACATTGGACCTACTGCAAGTCTATTCAACTATACGGCTCCTCTACTAGACGGGATACTTGTAGCAACTGACCAGATGACGTGGCGGAATGATGTAGCGAGACACATCATCGTGATAACAGATGAAGATACGACTGATGTTTCATCTGACGGTAGAGATATCCACGAGGTTATCTCATATATAAAACAAAAAAATATTGAAGTTTCAGTAGTAACCGCTGAAATGGTTGAACCTTATCTAATGGAATACCAGAATCCAGAAAAGAATAAAGAAATAGTGACCGAAGATGGCTACTACATATTTTCGGAATATGATTCTTCAACTCAAGGGGTAATCGAAATACTCAATAATATAAGAACTGCTCCTGCTGTAACCATGAATGCTGGGTCGTATGCAACCCCACTAAACGAAACGGTTTATTTCAGTGTCGCAAATTCAGCTCCACAGCCAGGTACTAGTATAGCGTCCTATAAATGGGACTTCGATGGTAATGGCACTATCGATACTACTACAACGACGCCAATCGCTAGCTATTCATACGACACAGAAGGTAGCTACTCTGGAAAAGTTACGGTCAACGCGGACACGGGTTCATATCGCCAAAGTAATTTCACGGTTGTAGTTTCAGAAACATTCCGTACATCTTTACCAAAGAGTCCGCCGCCGTTAGATAGTTCCAAATTCTTCAACCTAGAGAATACAAATGAAATTAGTGATCCTGTTGGCCGTGAGAACAAAGACCATGGTCCACTGCATAGAATATTCACATTTGTAAGTAATGTATTGTCCACACAAACAGTCAGCGCGCAATCAGAAGACCAAGGTAGCGAGAAAATATCTGTTTACTCACTGCACGATCAAGATGGAAGATTACTACGACTTATTTCTGTCGAAGATTTTCCTGTCGAAATTCCATCGGAGATAATAGTCACAAACAGTCGAATTGGTATTGCTGCACACAATGACTTTGGTGGTAGCCCAATCAGCTATCATACAATAACAGCTTCCGAAAAGACCAAAGCAGAAAAGAAAGCAGATCCAAAAAAAGTTGAATTGTTAATTAGTTCTCGTGACAACTCTCAGCTCCACACAAATGAAAATAGTGACCAACCCGTTGAAGTTGGAAGTCCAAACGAGCCTAGTTATAAAATCACAGATGATGATTCGTTTGTAATAAATCCAGAAAACAATAATAGAAAAGAAGCTGAAATTCCTGGTAATGTGTTAGGTGATAAGAATGAAAATAAATCTGGAGAGATGTATCACACAAATAAAATGATATTAACATTAGGGATATTATCCGGCTTTGCTGTAGCTGCTGTATTAATTACATATGTGAGGAGAAGCAAGAAAAATTAATTTAGTTTTTAAATTTTTTTCCCAAAAATATATTTATCGAGATACCCTATAATTAACTCGATTAAAATACTGTCTTAAAGCGCTATCTGAATACAATTAATTAATCGATAGTCTTGATAATCAGCAAATATAGACGCGACAGTATAAAGACCGACATATTCTATCAAAATTAACGGTCTTTATTTTAAATTCATATATTTGTATTCAATGGGTCGAGAGGTGCCAAAGCTGGCAATATTTACACGTATATGCTTTTAGCTTCGTACCATGCCGGTGCTTGACATAAACCGCCGACGCTTCAGCATCGTGTTTAGTATCAAAAGCGAGTTTTTCGTGACACGGCAAATCTTCAACCATAAAAACTAGTCGACGGTGACAGTCTTGATATTGACGAATTCATGGATACCGACACTGCTAAGCTCACGACCATATCCTGACTCTTTGATACCACCAAACGGCAGACGCGGATCACTCATAACCATATTATTCACGGCAACTACACCAGATTGAATCTCGTTTCGAGCGTAGCGCTCACCTTTTTCAACATCCTTAGTAAAAATGGCGCCACCAAGACCGAATACAGTGTCGTTGGCGATTTGGATAGCATCAATTTCATTGCTAGCTCGAATCAAGGTAGCAACTGGTCCGAAAAGTTCTTCACTATACGCAGGCATACCTTTTCGTACTCCACCAAGAACGGTTGGAGGATAATAGGCACCGCGTCCGGTTGGCTTTTCGCCACCAAGAAGCAATTGAGCGCCTGCACTGATGGTGCGGACGACTTGCTCGTGTAGCTCGTCGCGTAGGTCACGTCGGGCCATAGGGCCAACTTTGGTTGTTGACTTGTTTGGGTCACCCCATTCAGCTGAGCGCATAGCATCTACAAACAGTTTTGAGAATTCCTCATAAACACTATCCTCTACTATAAATCGTTTGGCAGCGACGCAACTCTGGCCGGCATTGATCAGTCTGCTTGCAGCACAAGTTTTAGCGGCAAATTCAAGATCAGCGTCTGCTAAAACGATATACGGATCAGATCCACCTAGTTCAAGCACTGTTCTCTTGAGAGCATGTCCCGCAGTTGATGCTACTTGGCGTCCGGCTGGCGTTGAACCAGTTATCGAAACTGCTTTTATCAACGGATGATTAATTACTGGTTCGGTTTCTCGGCCTGGGACTAGCAGTGTACGCATTATGTTTTCTGGAAAACCGGCTTCACGCACCAAAGCTTCAATCGCCAAAGCACAGCCTGGAACGTTACTGGCATGCTTGAGCGCTAAGCCATTTCCCGCCATCAAGGATGGTGCAATCTGACGAATGACCTGCCAAAATGGAAAGTTCCAGGGCATGATAGCTAAGACGATTCCAATTGGCTGATAACTTATATAGCTCCTTTTTCGATCTGTTTCAATAAGTTCATCTGTCAAAAATTCTTCTGCATTGGCGGCGTAGTAGCGACAAGCCCAAGCACACTTTTTAATCTCGCTGATGCCATCAATAACAGTCTTGCCCATTTCATCAGTCATTAGTTTAGAGTATTTTTCGGTATTATCCTCAAGAATCTCAGCCATCCTAATCATATATTCCGAGCGCTCAGAAAATTCAGTTTGTCGCCATGACAGCCAGTCTTGCTGCATAGATTTCAAAATAGTGTCTACCTCGACTCCACTGTGGTCGTTATACTCTTTAATTAACTCTTCAGTCACCGGATTTATTGATTTCATATCGCCTCCTTGATTAGCTATGGTTAATTATACACCCGAAGCAAGTAAGCCTATTTCTTTTCGGCGAAGTATTTCTTCATTTTATCGAAGAGAGCTTGGTTAACGCTCGGGTCAATCACTGCTTCAATAACACAGAGCTCGCCGCTTGCGAGGGTTTTCTTTAGTGTTTCACGGAACTCACCGGCTGTTTTCGGATTGTAGCCATTGATACCAAAACTCTCAGCATACTTCTTGAAATCAGGATTCGTTAGTTTAGTGCTAGTTTCTTTTCCACCAGTGTTCATTCGCTGCTTCCAGCTGATTAGTCCGTAGTCATTGTCGTTGAGCACAACGTTGGTGAAACCAACACCAATACGCTGAGCAGTTTCGAGTTCTTGGGAGTTCATCATAAAGCCACCATCGCCTTGTGCCGCCACAACTTGTCGTGTCGGATCGAGTAGCTTAGCAGCAATACCACCAGGGAGACTGATGCCCATACTAGCAAAACCATTTCCGATAATCGTACCGTTCGGTACATAGGTTGGAAAATTACGAGCAATCCACATCTTATGTGATCCGACATCACTCAACAGCAGTCCATCATCGTCCATAACTTCACGGATAATATCGAGACAACCTGGTGTTGTTAGAGGATCGTCGTCTTCAAGCTTGTAGCTAGCTATATCATTATAAAGCCTAGTGCGGATATCTTTGTGCCAATCCTTAATGAAAGATGGCTTCTTCTCAATCAACAGTTGATTGAGCTGCCAAAGTGCGTCAGAGATATCACAAATTACTTCAACTTCAGGCTGGTAGTGACTATAAACTTCAGCTGGCACAAAATCGATATGGACGATTTTCTTATCGCCATTTGGATTCCACTTGTGTGGAGCATACTCACCAATATCATAACCAACACTAATAATCAGATCAGCTTCTTCGAAAGCTTCAAGAGCGAAATCCTTAAAGCCGAGCCCAACTGCCATCAAGCTCTGTTCACTTTTGTCGCTTAGAGACCCTTTGCCCATGAACGTACCGACGACTGGGATTTTGTGAGTTTCTGCCAAATCAGTCAAATGCTTGCTAGCAAGTTTTCGCACAGCGCCATTACCAGCTAAAATAAGTGGTTTTTTTGCATTTTTAATTAGTTCGAAGGTTTGACTAATGGCTTTGTAATCTGCGGCTGCACGACGCACTCTTTTTGGTAGTAGTGGTTCAGTTTTAACTGCTTCATCTAGCTTGGCGATGTCCTCTGGTAGTTCGATATGAGTCGCACCTGGTTTCTCGAACTCTGCTTCTTTAAAGGCCTTACGGATAACCTCCGTTACGATTGAAGGGCTTCGGATAGTTGCTGAATATTTAGTTATGGGTTTATACATAGCCATAACATCAATGTACTGATGACTCTCATGGTGCATACGTTCAATGCCACCCTGTCCAGTAATGACAACTAGTGGTGCTTTGTCGCTGTAAGCGTCTGCTACCCCAGTGAGAAGATTGGTTGCCCCAGGGCCGAGCGTACCTAGACAGACACCGGCTTCACCACTGAGACGCCCCCAGACATCAGCAATGAATGCAGCACCGTTCTCATGTCGAGTTGGAACAAAAGTAATTGAGCTCTCCACCATACTAAATAGTAAATCCTGATTTTCTTCCCCTGGAACACCGAAAACATATTTAACACCTTCGGCTTCAAGTGCCTTCACAAAAATATCACTCACCTTCATAAGCTTTTCCTCTCTTTATGGTACGTAGCCTCTAGTATAGATGTCGTTGGCAACTAAAGCAAAATCTCATCTGTTACATACCATTTTGGTAGGTTTCATAATCAGTTACACCAGACTTACGAACTGACTTGAGTGCTCTAGCGTACTCTACTAGAACTTTCAGAGAATAGGCAGCTCTGATTTCGATATCACCGTTATCTGTATCGCCATTCATGACTTGATTAACATTCATAATCCGAATATGTTCTGGCAAATAAAGAATACGCGCATTTTTGTAGCTACTCATCCGAAGTTCAGATATCGGATAGGCGCCGCCATGAGCCGTTGAGGAAACAGCAGCTATTAATGATGGCTTGTCAGCCATAGATTTCCCAACGTAACAGAAGAAATTTTTTAAGGCTGGAGGTGCCATTCCATTCCACTCTGCTGATATAACTACGTAACCATCTGCTGGTTCGATAATTCTCTGTAAGCTCATCGCAGGCTCTCCCATGACATCAGACCAAATATCTTCGTGGTTGGTTGGTAGCTCATGTTTATATAAGTCTACAATCTCTGTTTCTACCTCAAGCTTCTCCAGTTGCTCACTGAGCCAGTTGGCGACTTTGATCGATTGACTATCCTTTCGACTACTACCAGACACAAGTACAATTTTCATAATTTTCTCCAAATTTGTTTAAATGTTTAATTGAACACTTAAACTATACGCCTGCTACTACATCTTATCAAGAGTACGAGAGATAATAACTGCATAACAAAGTGACAATACCCAGGCTCCAAGAAATGCGATATACGGATTATAGATAGCTAGTAAGGACCAGAGGGCAACTTGGAATAAAAGTATGCTAACGACCATCTTAGGAATCGTGCGTACGAGATTATGTAAATATACTATACCTTGATCCTTCAATATAAAGCTGAGGCTTAATGAGTACATCACTGGAAGTGTCGAGGTTATAAAACCAAAAAATGGACCTAGTAACTTTGCTGAAATAACGGCTATCGACATCAATATACCTGATGCAAAGAATCGATACAGCAAGTGTTCGGGTGCTCCTTTAGTTTTAATTTTTTTGGTATGAAAAGTAATTGTGAACAAGATATGAAAAGCGGCTAGAAATAACGAGCCTAGGACTACTGCGTTAATAATAGTAATACCTCGAGTCGAAACTGCAGTCAATAAGGCAGCTACTAACCACCCAATTAAACCAGAAACCAACCTACTAGAGTAAGTACGTCTCTTCCCACCAATCGAAAACAAATATGCAAACAGTACACTGCATAAAATAAAGATAATCAATTGTGGCAGAACATCTCTTGTGGCTTGAACGCCCTCCTGCCAAGTTAGAAATATCAAACCGACAAATACTGTGGTCGGCGTTGACATAACAGCTGCAGCTATACGATAGCTAAAGAGTTTCGAGGCTCTGATTAAAATTACAACAAAACTACCACCTACGAGAAATGATAACGCTATTCGTAAGACGAATATACTATTCACTTTCTAACTATGATTCTGAAGCTCTACGAGATCAACAACAATCTCTTCTCCGTGCCCCTCCGGAATTACATCGATATAAGTCTTAGCTATCTCACCACTTGGGTTGATAATAAAAGTTTTTCTTAAAACCCCGTCACTTCCCTTCTGGTTTTGCCCCCATGCACCATACTTCTTTGTAACTTCGGTATTAGTATCACTCAGAATTGTAAAATTTAGATTATATTTTTCGGTAAACTGTTGGTGGCTTCCTTGATCATCACGACTGATGCCAACAACCTTCGCGCCAACTTCCTCTAACTCAGTACGTACATCACGAATGCTGCAAGCCTCAGTAGTACAACCAGGCGTATCATCTTTTGGGTAGAAGTAGATAACTAACCAGCCACCTCTATAATCCTCAAGGCTATGTCGATTTCCGACTTGATCGAGCAAAGAAAAATCGGGGGCTTTGTCGATCAATATATTATCCTTGTTCTGGCTCAGTACTTGCTGGCTTGAAGTTATCTTCGATAACATTAATCTCGCGTAAAATATCCTGAATTGGTCCTTTGAGATTTCCATTTTCATCAACACCTATTCCAGAACAGAAATAGGTAATGCCGCTATTTTCACTATCAGAGATTTCGAGCCAACTATCGGCCTCAGGCAGATTGTCATCACAAGCTTCATTGCTAACTGGTGCCTCACCTAGTCTAGTAGTTTTGTTAACGAGATCGATAATCTTGTCTTGCTGATCAGTAGTTAGGCCAAGAGTCGTGATACTATCACCACGATTAACAGATAAGCCAGCCTGTCCCTGTGTAAAGGCTATTTCAACTTGCTGATTATCGGCTTTACTCTCAACATAGGTAATCGTTGCATTTTCGGCATCAAATCGCTTTATTTGAGAAAACCATATAAGTGCCCCCATAGCGCCAACTAGTGCCACTGCCACGATGATAAATATCGGTAGTTTATCCTTCATATCTCACCCACTCTTTCTTTTTTCGTTGTTATTTATTCACCTGATGATTAGTCTGATTCGCTACTGGCTTAAGCTGAGCACTCAGTAGCTTTCTTCTTGAAGTTATCCAGGTGCGAACACTTAAGCCAATAAAAACGATTCCAGCGATAGCACTAGTGATTGGCCCAGTCTTCGGAATTGATCCTGGTGTTTCAGGGCCGGGTGTCACAGTGATGTCAGGTACAATTTTAACTCGGGCGTCATCACAGTCAACGAGATCTTCACCCTTAGCAATGTCAGGATTTTTCGGACATTTATTTGCATTACAATTTAGATCTGTCTTACCGTCTTCGTTGGTGTCATGTGCAATACAGACAACGTTAGTGACTGTAGCTGCTCCAATACTGTCACTAGCAATTGCATTAACAGCAAAGTAAACGCTAGCTCCTGGTTCGAGATTATCTATAGTCGGGTTCTGTTCACCGCTAGCAAGCGTAAGGCCTTCCGGTAGAACATCACGCAATTTCACATTCTTCAGTGCAATATTTCCAGTGTTGGTGGCTTTGATAAGGAATCGGACTTCAGCCTTCGGCTTTATCTCAACAAGTTCTTGAGCAGCTGCAAAACCGGCTTCGTCAATCGATGCATTTACATTAGTAGTAACCCTCTTTTCGACATCAAGCGCTGGTTGGTCTTCTTCTGAGATATTAACAGTTACTTTACAGGCTTCGCTAGTTTTATCGCCTATATTAGTTTTAAGCTTAGCGGTTACGGTATATTGACCTGGGTCTTTAAATGTAATTTTAGTCTTTGGAACTTTGCTCGAGATAACTTGCTCATCACCGAAATCAAACACATACTGGTTGATCACCGCGCCGTTCTGAGCTGTAGCTTGAACGGTAAATTCTCGAGTTGCTCTATCGACTGTATTAGCCGATAAGCTGACACAAGCAGCTTCTGGTAGCGTAATCTTCACGATAGTTTGACAACCTGGACTAGTCTTATCCCCGAGCGAGGTAACTGCTGTGGCGATAACAGTTGGTGAAGCATTAGCATCAGCGTACTTGTGGGTCGATTCCGTAGTGACTGAGCCGCTGCCTGACTTATTAAGTGTTTGAGTCTGGCCATCACCGTAGTCCATCTTAAAGCTATTAATCGTTGCACCGCCGCTAGTTCGACCAGCAACTTTGAATTTATACTGATTTGTGCCAATTTTTTCTGCCTTCAAGCTAACACATTCAGCATCCTTTTTAGGAATGATATATGCGTCGTCACAATCTTCTTTACCTGGAATTTCTGGTGCTGTGATACAAGCAATATTTTTTACAGTTTCTTCAGTATTATAGACAACCAGGATATCGAGCTTTACCTCACCACCAACTGGTAAATTGCCCTTCCAACCATATTCGGATCCATATTTTGTTAAGTTTCCAGTAGCAATAGTCTTAAGGTTCTTTTTGAGCTGGAATTTACCAGATACATACGTAGTACCAGCTGGAAGTTTATCGAGTACACTCGCATTCAAATCTAAATCACCAGTATTCTCTGCCATAGTGAGAAAACGAACTTGCTGACCCTTGCTAGCTTGAACGCCTTCTTTACCATAAAAATAAGCGGAGTCTGTACTTGCTTTTAGATCTGTAGTAACTTTTTTACTAATCTTGAAACCAGGTATTTTGACAACAGGTGTAGGTGTTGGAGTTACAAATGCATCATCGCAGAGTGTTTGAGCTATTTCTTGGGCTTTTGTACAGGCAACATTCCTCACTCGTACATTAGTATTATATGTTGCAACAATATTTATCTTTATCTCATCACCCGGATCAAGACTATACCAAGCCGCATAACCATTTCCAACACGACCAACTTCTCCCTTACCAACAATTTTACCACCACGCTTAACCTGCCAACTACCGCTTACAAAAGTAGTGCCACTTGGTAATGTATCTGTTATTGCGCCATTGAGCTTAACATTGCCCAGGTTAGATGACTGAGAAATGAAACGAACCTTTTGGCCTTGTTTTGCCTGAACACTTTTTGATCCCAAGAAAAAAGCAGTATCAGTATTGGCGTTAAGATCAAGATTCACCTTCTTAGTAATATCGTAACGAGGGTTTGGTATTTTTGGTATGTAGGTAGGGGTGCCTATCACTGGATTACCACAAGTTTTAATAACTGCCCACTTAAACTGACCATTGACCATGTAAACATAAGCTGGAATCGAAGCACTTCTGAATGAAACACTAGGATGTCGCTGCCATGCACCACCACTTAATGCCTGAGATCCTGGAATATCTTCGCGACCGAATGTATAAACATTTTGTGCAACAACCTTACCGTCAACGATAACTTTGTTGTCGCGTGTAACAGTTCCGCTAACAGCCGAACAAGCTTGATTCGCTGATACGCCAGTTATTTGGAAAGTTTGACGAGCCTCTGCATCGCTCTCGTTGATCTTACTGGCTAATTCACCGCAAGACCCAACACCGCCACGGATGATAGCGTTACTGTCCCAATCACCACCTGGGTAAGATGCGTTGGTACTATTAATCGGTACGATTGCAAATCCGAGCAATGCGAGACCAATCAAACCGAGGAATATCGATCTGACTTGTATTAGATGTTGAAAATATGAGCTGGCACTTTTTGAAATCATATCTGTTCTGCTTCCTTTTTTTATCAGTATAGTTACGTCTTTATATAACCATGAACGTTTTTTCAAGTCAAGGACAAAATACTGTTGTTTAGTCGAGTGCAGCGACCTAGGAGATGCGTTATACTGACTACAGATAAGGAGCATAGATGAGCAACAAAAATGACCAAGAAGTATATGAGGGATTTGGTGAGCGAAAACAACCAGCTGTTACGCCGTTACCACAGGCTGGATTCAGTGCTACCACAAACGCTGAGAATTATGACACAAATGTTTTTGTCAGATTAGAGTTTGGTTTCAAAGAGCTTTTTCGTCTTAACCAAAAAATGTCTGTAATATTGCTGGTAGCTGGTGGTATTTCGCTCATCTTTGGTTTTTTTCAAAACATTGGTCCATCATTTGTCTCGACGATACTTGGTGATAACTCAAGCAGTGAGACTGCGATTGGTGCCATAGTTGTTGTGTTAATCTTTAGTATCAGCCTAATCTTAGGGCTAATATACTTCTTTATTGATTTGATGGCATATGTAACCGCAGTAAAAACACTGGAGAACACAACCATTCTACCAGGCGATGCCGGCAAAGAAGCACTCAAACTCTTCCTCCCTGCACTCGGATATACAATTCTAACTGGTTTTATGATCTTTTTTGGTTTTTTATTTTTTATTATCCCAGGTATCTTTTTGGCTGTAGTGTTCAGCCTTGGCATTCCATTAATGGTATACAAAAAAATTGGTCCAATCGAAGCTATCGGCCAAGCACTGCGAATTGGCAAAACACGTTTTGTTGAACTGTACGCAATTGCTTTTTTTGCTGGGATGATAGGCTCTTTCACGGGTGGAGTTACTAGCCTCGTAGCAAAGACTGCTATGTACTCGAGTATTCTAGCTGACTTTACATACCGCGACGATAACAACATACAGAAGCCACAGCTACACTGGTCAAACTGGCTAGCGGTCGGTATTTCTTTGTTCTTTATCTTAATACTGCTAGTAATCGTTATAGCAATCATCCCTATTATCTTACTAGGGTTAGCTCCACTCTCTGCTAGCTCATGAGCAATTCAACTAAACTATGGGCTTTAATAACTGGGGCATCGAGCGGTTTTGGTGTTGAATTTGCGAAGCTTGCTGCAGCCGATGGCTACAACCTTGTGATTGTGGCACGTAGCGGCGATAAGCTAGAAAAATTATCAAAAGAAATCAAAAGATTGCACAATATAGAAGTTATTGTTGCTGAGTTTGACCTCAGTCAAAGTAATAAAATTGCTAGTTTCTACGAAAAGCACCGACCAAAAAATGGTTTTGATATGGTCATAAACAACGCTGGGTTTGGCGATAATGGTGACTTTATCAATACTGATGCTCAACGAAATCATCAAATGATTGAACTCAATATCTCAACGCTGACCGAGCTATCACAATTGGCACTAAATGATTTCACTCAAAAAAAAGCTGGTTATTTGATGAACGTTGCATCGATTGCGGGTTTTTTCCCAGGTCCTGGTATGGCAGTCTACTATGCTACAAAAAATTACGTTTTATCTCTGACTGAAGCTATTGCCGCTGAAAATAATATTTCTGAGATTAAGATCTCAGCTCTCTGCCCTGGCGCTACACGGACTGGTTTTGAGTCAAATGCAAATATGAGAGGCCAATCAATTTTCGACAGCAATAAAAAGCTTCCGAATGCTGCTGAAGTTGCTAGTTACGGATATAACAAGCTAAAACAAGGTAAAATCGTCGCAGTATTCGGACTGCAAAACAAATTTATTACCCATATCGCTCGTCGTTTTATGACAAGAGCTTTGACAAGAAAAATTGTTAAAATAATTTCTGAAAAATAATCTATGAGTGACTTCTGTTTCTTATGGGTTTACATCTAAACTAACTAAATTAGCCAACGTCGCACAATAATATGATATTACAATGTTTGAAGTTTTTACTATTGATCGAGACGAAACGGCACCTGCGCCTCATTGGCGAACAGTAACGCTGCGTGCAATCTCTCTGTTAACAGCGGCTGCTCAGAGCTTAGCTGTACTAGCCACCGAGAAAATCCAGACTGTAGTTGTTTCTGCTGTAGGACTGCACTGACAGAAACTGTCTCGGCTATGGTTGCACCAATATCAAGTTTTATCAAAGCTTTCATGACACCAACTGGGTCCCGGGTGTACAGTACCGCTAAGCGATCAGCCGACGTGATAGCTCGACGCGACCAAAAGCCAAACATGGATTCAATAAAACTTCCGATTCCGAAAAACGAAAATGCCTCCGAGAAACGGCGAACGAACGAAAGTAATGGCGCAGATCCAAAAACTATCATAGCTACCTCACGAGTAAGTAGGATTCGCAGTTCAGCGTCATTCATATCTGACAACAAGCTATCATCAAGTAGTATTAAAAATCTTTTTCCACTGCCCAGGGTTTCTATGCGCCTTGTGTCCATATCGTCGGTAACGTACAACTCTATCGGGGGTGACTGTAAATTTTTCGAGATTTCCTGTAATAGACTTTGAACATTATAGTGTCTCGTTGCCATAATTGAAATACCATTAGCTACGACTCGACGCTGCTGCATTTTAATTTTAATAAAGCCAAAAATAATCAATCCAACAAATACTGCCAAGGCACGAATGTCAGTTAGCAGTATCACCGTGAGCATGAATAGCCCAAGCGCGAAGATGGTCATAAGTAGAACAGTAGTGTCTACTGACTTCTTAGCAATGGTAATTGACTGCGAAAAATACTGCTGAAGATTTTGCTGCTCACCCACTTGGACTTGTGGCTGCATGACTAATTAAAGATCTTTAACTTATCAAAAATTGACTTTTCTGCACTATCAAAATCAAATTTTTTATATTCATCAAAAACTGCTTTTTGAGCTGGGCTATCATAGCAAATTTTATTTATATTGTTGTAGAAAGACTTCGTCTTTTCGACATCACTCTGTTTGAAATACGAACCAGAATCGAACAGTACGTCTCCTAGCTTTGAGTTAGCTGTACTATAATTCGTACCGTTAGAGTCGGCACCATCTATAGCAGCTTGTATCGACGCTATATCTGCAGTAAATCTATCTACATAGAATTGACGCAGTTCCACGAGGTCAGTGTCTTTTAGTGACAGTTTGCTTAAATCATCTTTGAACTTTGTTAATTCACTAATGTATTGTTTTCCAGCTACAATATTTGAAGCAACCTCATAATCGGCATTTTTACGATCATTATAAATTTTTGTCATTGTTTTTGAGTGTGGCCTAGTTACATCACCTAATAAAGCAAGATCAGCCTGTGCAACCGTGAGCTTACCAATACACTGGCTCTGTGTGGCGTCAAACGCAGCGATATTTTTACCAAACTCATCATTGTGAACAGCGGCATACGGCTTAGCAAGTTTATGAAACTCTTGATAATTCTTACCAGCACGCTGGAGCGCAGACGTAATATCTTCGTTTATACTAGCACTTGGCTCGATTAGCTCCTCTCCGCCGCCGGTATAAATGACGCTATCGCTTAGATGCCCATATATCATCAAATCAGTTACGTCATTTATACTCGAGGATGAATGACTGGCCGATTGTAACACTTGGGGTTTCTTGTCCTTAAAATAAGTCGAGTACAGATAACCACTCAGACCAACCACAGCAAAGATTCCAAGTCCTGCAACAATTACAAACCACTTCTTTTCGAGTAACTTATCGAACCAACTCTTGCGTTGTTGCTGCAAAACAGTGTTATTCACGGTCAGATTATCAAGCCCCTCCGGAATGAATACGTTTTGTGTCATGCTATTGGGTATATTTGGCTGTGGCTGAACCGAATCTTGTTGTGGTTGTATTTGAGGTCGGTTAGTCTCGTAGGCTGTTTGTACCGGCCGAGCTGTCTGAGATATAGTTTGATTGAATTGATTATTAACGCTGTCTATTGCTGTGAACTGTTGCGGCGTAGACGGAACTGGCTGCAAATTAGCTGGTGGACCAACATTAACCTGGACAGGCACTGAACCATCATTGTTAAGCTCCCCACCACTCTGTTGATTTTGATCATCCATCGTTAAAGTTTAGTATATCATAAGCAGTTTGTTCTCTAGTTTATTTAAGTTTCTATATTAGATAATTCATCAGCAAGTTCATGGGCAATTGCACCGTTATGAATCTTTTTGCCAGCCTTTGAGTGAAGCTGAACGGCAAGCTTAGCAATACTGAAAGCGGAATCTTCTGGCCTTTGGGCCCAGAGCCCAGCAACTGCTCCAGCAAGGACATCGCCACTGCCAGCAACAGCTAACTTTCTGTTTGGCTTATCAAGTGTCCATGATAAATCGTTCTGCAAAACCACTGTGCGGCTTCCTTTTTCAATAATAGTTACTTTGGTAGTTTTTGCTAGCTCCAAGAGAGATGTCTTTTTACGGATTTTTAGCAATCTACTTACCTCACCTTCATGTGGCGTCAGAATGCATTTTTCGTGTAGCTCATTCCATAAATCATCGTTAGCTGCAACAACATCAATCGCACCAGCGTCAATTACGATTGGTTTTTTTAAATTAAGTAATTTTCGAAGTAGCTTCGTAGACTGCTCAGTCTGACCTTCAACCAGCCAGCCAGGTCCGCAGACAATAGAACTAGTTTTACTAAGAAAGTCTCCTATGTCATCTAGCTTGAGAACAACGACTTCCGGAAATGAAACTTGTGCCGGGATTAACGAGTCGTTCTCAAGTGCTAACATCACAATTCCTGCACCAACTCGGAAGCTAGCACGTGCCGCAAGTAATGAAGCGCCCAGCCCGATCTTTGACTGGCTGGGGTTAGCGCAGATCAACACTCCACCACGCTGATATTTATGTACATTTTGCAAGTCATTCATATATGATTACGATAGCATAAAAGAACAATCAACTGGAGCTGTATTTTAATCCAAAACAACAGTTAAAAAACTAGTCTTCGAGGAAATCACCAGATTGGTGTTTCCAAAGCTCTTGGTACAAACCATTCTCATCAATTAACTCATCATGCGTCCCTTGCTCGACAATCTTACCTCCATCAACAACAACAATGCGATCAAGTTTACGGATCGTACTCAAACGATGTGCAATCACGATAGTAGTCCGCTCACGCATAAGGTTATCAAGTGCCTCGATAATTAGCTTTTCACTTTTACTATCAAGCGCCGAAGTCGCTTCATCCAATAACAAAACTGGCGCCTCAACAAGCATTGCTCTCGCTATTGCCACTCGTTGCTTCTGTCCACCGGAAAGCTTAATCCCCCGCTCGCCCACTAACGTTTTGTAACCTTCCGGAAGATTATCAATAAACTCGGCAGCATGAGCCAGTTTTGCAGCGCGTTTCATCTCATCATCACTGGCCGAGGGATTACCATAACGAATATTATCTTCTAGTGTTCTGTGAAATAAAATCGGTTCTTGAGAGACGTAGGCTATCTGACTACGCAATTGTTCTTGAGAAACTTTGGAGATATCCTGTCCATCGATAGAGATTACTCCACTTCTAATGTCTGCAAAACGAAGGAGAAGTCGCGTTAATGTTGTTTTACCACCACCACTAGGTCCAACCAAACCCACTTTTTCACCAGCTTTTATATCTAAATTGAACTTTGAAAAAACTGCTTCATCCGTATCATCATATGAAAAAGTAACATCATTAAACAAAATGCTTCCTTCTGAAAATATGATCTCCTCTGGGCTGTCTATATCTGAAACACCATAGTCTTGAGCAAGAATTTCCGTCATCTCTGCGGCTTCAGATACTAATATCTCAGCTCTCTCTACAGTTTGGTTAAAATTGAATAAATTCTGATAGATAGAAATCATATATAGCTGTGCAGCCAAGACTACTCCAACACCAACCAAACCGTTAACAATCAAATAAACTGACATAAAAACATACGATGCCACAAACAAAACTACCATTACCCAACGAAAGCTTCGAATATGTGCACCAAAAATCCAGGCTTTGCGACGTTTATCTGATCGTTCTTGACTGATTTTCTTGAATTCATTTTTCTCGAAATCACTACGCCCAAAAGTTTTCACGGTCATGATATTAGCTAAAACATCTGCCACACGTCCGGTAACGTTAGAATCTGCTTCGGCTTCAATCCGTGTATATTTAGATTTTTTACGTGTTAAATAGATAACACTCGTTAAGAAAATTATGACCCAAACAATAAGATAATACGCTAATTCTGGTGCTATAAATAATAGAACAATAATCGAGCTTAGAATATTAATAACTAGTGTATATGTTTCAAACAAAATAACTTTCTCGAGCTCTTGGTAGCTTCGTAAAAATCGATTGAACTGTGTAACAATTGATCCCGAAAAACTGTTACTAAAAAATTCGTAACTATGACCAATCAAACGATCAAAAGTCCTGCGCTCTAGTTCTTTTAGACTCTCACGAGATCGAAAGATAAATGTAAAATCATTAATCCGCCACATTATCATCTCAAAAACAGTAAGACTCACGACAAACAAAGCTAGTTTGTAGAGAGCAGAAGAATCTTGTCCGGGTGTAAAATCGGCTAGTGCTTGAAACAACTGTGCTAAATAGTATCTGAACGCCGCACCACCAGCCAAGACAGCCAAAAAAATGACAACAAACTGTGACGAAAACAGCCCCTTATATAGTTTGGCTATATCCAGATAAAAACCCATTGTCTTACGGAATGTGTCTTTACCCGCTTTTGTTGTCTCTCGCTCACTCATCCAAGAAATCTCCTGACTGATGACTCCACAGCTTGGCATAGAGACCTTTTCCGATAATGAGATTATCGTGACTACCTTGTTCGACAATCTCACCGTTATTCATAACGATAATTCTATCGAGTTTACGAATTGTACTCAGACGATGGGCAATAACAATAGTGGTTCGCTTCTGCATCAAAGTATCGAGCGCATCAGCAATCAAGGACTCACTCTCACTATCAAGCGCCGAAGTCGCTTCATCCAAAAGCAAGATTGGAGCCTCAACCAACATGGCACGAGCTATTGCTACTCGCTGTTTCTGACCACCACTTAACTTCATTCCCCGTTCACCGACGAGCGTATCGTAACCATCAGGTAGTTTGTCGATAAACTCAGCAGCGTGAGCAAGTTTTGCTACTCGCTCGATATCACCATCACTTGCACCAGGATTTCCATAAGCAATATTTTCACGAACACTACGATGAAACAAAATTGGCTCCTGAGCTACAAAAGCAATATTCCTGCGTAGCTCATCCTGGATAAGTTCGGAGATATCTTGATTATCAATCATAATCTTGCCAGAACTAAGATCCATGAATCGCAGTAGCAATTTAGTAATAGTTGTTTTTCCACCGCCACTAGGACCTACAAGCCCAACCTTTTCACCGGGTGCGATAGTAATATTTAGGTTAGAAAATAAATTTACGTTACCTTCATCATACTGAAATGAGACGTCTTTAAATTCAATCTTACCTCTTGTGAAATTTGGTGATATTGCTTCTATTTTGTCCTCTAGATCTGGCGGGGTTTGTAGTATCTTTGTCATCTCAACACCATCACCGATTGATTTCTCCAAGCGCCTGGTGATACTTCCAAGCTCCCAAAAATCACTAAAAAGTCGGAATAAATAATAGGTAGTGAGCAGTAATATACCAATACTAACTGTGCCATCAATCGCTGATTTAATTGACCAATATATTACAAAAAATTCTAGTGAAATCATCAAGATACTCTGCACCGCGATGATATGCTCGCTCCACACCCAGCTTTTTACGCGTTTTTTATATCTATCATAACTTACTGAGTTATAACGATTCTGCTCGAACTTACGACGGCCGAAAATCTTAATATTGGCCGTATTGGTGATTGCATCAGCTAGCTCGGCCGTAACAGAGCTATCGGCTATGGCTGCAGCTCGAGTGAACTTACTTTTGTATGCGCTCAGACCAAGAACAGCGCTTACGAAGAATATTAGCCAGATCAGTAATGCGAATCCAATCACAGGAAATACGAATAGTAGAATAATAATAAAACTTATACTTCGTATCGCCATGGGAGCTAAGTCCCAGAAGAATGCGTCCTGGACAGCCTCAAGGCCATTAACGAAGCGATTAGTTTGTGTCACTAGTGCACCACCAAAACGGTCAGAAAAGAATGAGTAAGAACGCTTTTGTAGGTCTGAAAAAGTTGATTGTTCAAGATCTCGCATAGCTTTCCCCTGGTTTGTAACATATGTGTAGGTAATAACTCGCCAGAAAGAAAATAGCGCAAACAATGAAATCCCGATATAAACTAATAACTGCCATAAATCATCTGCCAAGCTTGGGTTAGCGTTAAGCTGCGATATTTTATCGAAAACTTGGCTATAGAGGAAAGGCAGTAAAACTCCCTGGATTAAGACCGTTATCACCATTAATCCGGTAGAAATATAAAATGCATATTTGTATTTCCGTATAGCACGAAGATAATACCGCATTGTTGCGGCAGTAATTTGTCGGTTTGTTGTTTCTTTCATGATTCCTTCTTTTTATCGAACTATTTATTCCGATTTTATTTTGTCTCCGTTATATAAAATAGTTAGGTATTGTAATTAAACAAGTGTATTTTGTGCTCGTTAGCGCAGAGAGAGTGTCTCCTCTGGTTAGCTAGGCTATTATTTTAATCATTATCTTGATATTGTATCACAATAAAGTATTTTATGCAAAATATAATAAAAGGATTAGCGATTGTACGCGAGAGGCTACGCTAAAAAAAATTAAAAATACTATTTATTGTTCTTTTTAATCTTTTTTATTTGCTTGGTTTTCTGAGAAATAGCGGCAGGTGCAAGATATTGTGCCAATGCAACACCGACAATTCCACCGATTAGTGGACTCAAGATATAAACAACCGAAAAACTGTTAGCTGCATATGCAACGGCTGGATTAAGTATTCCATTCGAAGCTGCCGCCATACTCAGCCCAACTAGCAGTCCAAAACCGATTACTACACCCGACAACTCTGAACGAACTGTTTCAAACACAACAGAGCCAACTGCAAAAGCAAGAACACCGGTTCCAAGAATTTCGCTGATAATTACCGGCCACTGTGTCGTTAACGGAAGATCAACAGTCGGGTTAACAAGGAGGTAGTTTGCAACCGCAAGTGCAACAACTCCACCAAGCATTTGAGCGATTACATAGAGTACAGCTTTTTTTAGATCTATTTTTCTAGCTACAAATAGACCGGCGGTAATCGCAGGGTTTAGGTGTGAACCAGATATAGGTCCAAGAGCGTAGACCATGACCATGAGGACAATTCCGGCCATCAAGGGTGTAGCTACTGGAAATACTTGACTAGACAGCGTCAAGACAACCACGGCCGCTAACGCAAACGTACCAATAAACTCTGCAATTACTGCTTTAAGATCTTTGCTATTCATTTTTTGGTACTCCGTTATTCTTGACTACATAATAACGCACCATGCTTACTTCTGACAAATAAGATACTTAATATACGTCGTAGAGAGACTTATCGGTTCCTAGGTAATCAGGTTGGTAATTATTTAACGGTGACATTCGGTAGTAATCATCGGTTGCGGCATTGCCATACGTTCGGTTACTGTTTACCGAACAATAGTACCAGTTATTATATGCGGTGAATGTCGAGCATGATTTTACCTGCTTTCCATCACTTGCGATAGTTGGAACATCATGTAACTTAACCAAGCTCGGCGAGCCATTTTTCGGCAAATCAAGTCGATAAATTTTTCCATCCTTATAAACTTCTATGTCGCCGTTAGCACGCTGTGCTAAACCTGCATTTATATTCGCATTAACTTCACCGAGGGATGTGTAGGTAGCAGTTTTGTTCTCATGATTAAGATTAATTTTACTGATATAGGTTTTGTCGGAGCCCCAGAATCGTCCTGCGAAAATCAAAGCTTCCTGCTGTTTACTGTAAGCAATGTCATCCAGTGTTGTGAACGGCGCCTGTAAATTATATCTGTAGGCTGGACCGACATGCTTACTTGGGTACAGATAGTGCTGACCGCTGGCCTTATCTTTAGCTACAAAGACCTGACCACCAAATGCTTGGAGCTCCTCAACATACTTATATTGCGCGACTCCAAGAAATGCATCATTCTGTAAATTTGGAGAGTAGGGCATGTAACCGTAACCATTTTGCGACACAGAACTTGGGTATGTCTGACTAGTAGAAATAGCGTGCCCCACCTCTGGGCTAAACAAGCCATGTTTCTGTGCATTGCTGTCCTTGACTATAGCATCCATGGATGTGGAGCTTTCGGAAGCGAAACCAGCTATATATTTTGTCCCTGCCCACGAGCTATTGCTATAAGACCTAACTCTTGAGGCAGTAGAGCTGTTCATATCACCCTGACTATTTAGATTGTATAAATCACTTCCAAAACTTGAGTCAAACCAGCCCGAAGACCACACACTACAGAATGTAGGCCCTTGATTGCTGAACTGGGCGACACAGCTTTTGTTTTCAAGCCCGGTAACAATTGAACTATTCTCTAAGGAAACACTTACCTCTTGATTATCTGTATAGTTACCATAATCAAACTTCAGAAACTTCATACGCTTACCGTTGTTGTCATATACATACTGGTTAGCCTCACTAAGCCCCGAAGGTACTTTTTGACCCACTAATTTAGTTTTATATGTTGATGCTGTTGGTTGACCTTGATTGTTTAAAAACACAGATACATTTAATGAATACTGCTGATTACTCTCAGCTGGATTTTCTGCTAGAAATGAGTAGGATCCTGTATTTCCTTTTATCGAAAGATTCTGAAATTCTTCTGGTAATTTGACGCTGTTATTTTCAGCATAGTAAAGATCCGCATCGAGACTTTTCAAATATAGTTTTTTATCAGTTTGGTCCCTGCCTAATACAGCTAAAGAATAGTGACCACCTTCAGTCGCATATTCTTTTGAGTCGTTTCTCATTGCATCACCAATAAAGTTATTGATTGTCTTCTTAAGGGTCAATTCTCCAGTAGTAGTGTTCAGCAAAAATATTTTAGTTTGATTATTAGGATAATCAACCACCATCGCGTGTGCTCTATTTTGATAGATCGATGATGCCTCTGCTGACTGCGGTAGTTGCGTAATTACAAATAGAGAAAATACAACTGCTACTACACCAAAAAAACTAAAAAACTTTTTCATAAGGAACTCCATTATTAATGGTGTAACTATAACAATTCTGATAATTATCCACAAAATTTAACAAAAAAATTTTTATTTTTATTAATTCAAAACGCGAGCGTTAAGCTATATGAGCCTCAGCACACCAAGAGCTGATTTCTACAATTACCGTGTAAGCTAATAAGTATTTCTCTCTCTAATCCTATATAACACACCAACACCGACAGAAAACAAAGTAGCTGCAAGTAACATAATCTGAATTTCGCTTTGCCCAGTTTTCGCGAGTTTGCCTGCAGAATTGGTAGCATTAGTAACATTGTTCGCACTGGCAGGATTACTTCCAGTTGCTTGCCTGTTAAGCGCAAGCCCAACTGGGTCAACTATTGTCCCGTTGGTTACCCCATCCTCATCAGACTCTCCACCATCCTCAATTTGATAATTTAACGCTAGTGATGGATTACCATTAACCAATGACTCAGATATTTCTGAACCTAATAAGTCAGAATATAGCTCGGTACTACTGTTAAATTTACGAGCAATGAAGCCGTCTTTTACTACATCAGTGAAAAAGAATACTTCCATTTCAATCGTATCACCTGGAGTGACTCCCTCGACTGTAAAACTAAGTAGACCGAAAGGATAATCCTTTCCAGCATCTTCAACAATTGCCGCTGCAACTGAAGTTGAAGTGATCGTCGTTCCGGCAGGAGAAACCAGTGTGACATACTTATTTGTCTGCGTATTAACAAAGCTAGTAACATTGCTTTGAGTTGAATCTTTAATACCGTCATCATTACCGTCTCCAGCATTAGGCGCAGCGTCTTCAACTCCGCTTACTATACCATCGCCATCAGTGTCAACATTTGCATACGAGAAAACTTGAATACGATTGTTAGCCTGATCAGTTACATATAATTTTGAGCCGTCATTATTGATTGTGATGGACACCGGAACGTTAAACTCTCCGTTCTTTGAGCCGAGTCGACCGAATTTACCAGCATAGCTGTAATCGCTCGTATTGAATGCCTGAATACGATTGTTATCCCTTTCAGTAACATAGATTGTCGAACCATCGGGACTCGTCGCGAGACCACGCGGGTTGCTAAGTTGACCATTGGCGCTACCAATCCCACCAAATTGACCGAGATAAGTATTATCCGCAGCATCAAAAACCTGCACACGATTATTGCCAGTATCTGACACAAATATTTTTCCACCTGATATCAGAATTGCTCGCGGAGTACTTAGCTGGCCATCGCCAGCACCTGCTGAGCCAAATTTACCAACATAGCTATTGTCGCTAGTGTTGAATATTTGGATGCGGTTGTTGGATAAATCGACAACGTAGAATTTCGACCCATCTTCCGAAAACGTAACACCGTAGGGATTGCTGAACTGACCGTTGCCACTACCAGTCACGCCTAAGGAACTAACAAAACTATTGTCGCTAGTGTTGAATATTTGGATGCGGTGATTTGCAGAATCTGCAACATATAGTTTAGTACCATCTGGCGAGACTGTTAGAGCGTAGGGAGTACTGAATTGCCCAGTAGCGCTACCGAGTGAGCCAAACTCACCAACATAGCTGTTGTCGCTAGTGTTGAATATTTGGATGCGGTGATTTGCAGAATCTGCAACATATAGTTTAGTATTGTCTTTACTCAGTGCAGTTTGGTAAGGATTTAAAAACCCTCCAGATTGTTGGCTGGAGCTACCAAATTTACCCTGGAAGCTGTTGTCGTTGGTGTTGAATATTTGGATGCGGTTATTATAGGTATCCGCAACGTATAATTTACTACCGTCAGGACTCACCGCAATACCTTGGGGGTCTTTAAACTGCCCATCACCTGTTCCATATTGACCGATTGAAGGTGGCTGCCCTACACCAGTAACGTTAAATCTTTTAACCGTAGAATTATTGCTGCCTGGTCGAACATCCATTATGTAAAGATTATCGTTGGAGTCTATCTCTATATCCGTAGGGTAGCGGAGCTGGTTGACGCCAGAACCCCAGCTGCCAACCTCTTGGAGGAAGGTTCCAAAAGTATCATATTTTGCAACGTGATGGTTGGTACTATTGACAACATAAATATTATTATTACTATCGCTCGCTATGCCTTTAATATCGTAGAATGTCCCAGGCGGGGTCACACTGCTTGTGTTGCCTTTTTCACCGAATTTTAGAATAAACATATTACTACTACTAAACTTTTGTACGCGATAATTTGAATTATCACCTACAAGAATATTATTATCTTTATCAACGGTTATGGCAGTTGGAAAACAAAAGTTACCGTCTGTTATAGTCTCCTCAGACTTACAGCTACGCTCGCCAAACTGTCCAATATAAGAATTATCTGTTCCATTAAAAATCTGAACTCGGCTGTTGCCAGTATCAGCCACGTAGAGCTTTGAGCCGTCATTATTAAAAGCCAAGTCACTTGGATTAGTAAACTGGCCGCTTCCGCTACCTGAAGTTCCGAATTTTCCGATATATGAATTATCCGATGTTTTAAACATTTGAATTTGGTTATTACCAGTGTCTAATACATACAACTTAGATCCATCAGGAGAGACAGTGGTTGCCATTGGTTTGTCGAATTTACCATTTTCAGTAACACCACTCTTTCCGACGACACTATCGAACTTTGGCATAGCCAAAGACGCGTTAGCTGATGATGAGTTAATTGACACCACTATAACAGCTACTAGAAGTATGACACTGAAAAACGCAATTCTATAGTTATTTAGTAGGGACTTAAAATTCATAATTACTCGGCTTTCTGGGCTGTTATTGACTTTGTTAGATTCGTTTTTTTGTTTGGTAACTACATTATATCACAAAAAAACATGAGCATAATTATTTTTTATCTTAACTAATGTTCTGAACATGCTCCAAACCTCAATTAAAAATAATTTCAAGCGCGTGCACTCAGCAAGTACACACAGAGTGTGGTAGTTAAACTTAACCACTTGAAGTAAAAACTAATTTCGTAGCTTTAAGCCGATCCAGATCCCAATAATCCCACCGATAAAACCACCGATTACTGTCCAACCAGACATACTGGCTGATCCGAAAAGGGTTGGAATATAGCCACCAATATATGTGCCTGCTATTGAAGTTAATAAAACTGGTTTATTACCCATATTGCTTATACTAAACCTATACTCACCACATTACAAAATTCTTTTTTAGAAATAATTAGGCCCAAACTAGCCTGGACCATACTATGAATTATTCATACATACCCTTCACGTCTAAACATTCTGACACTCCGCAGATTACGGATTTTCACATTGAGGACGGAGAGAGATTAAGGCTGTATTGTTAGACTATGGCTCACCGCCATATTCCAACATGTTCGTTATACTGCTCAAATTCAAATAGATTTAACCTCGGCTGAGGCATCTGTAGGGTTTGTATTCTGAACGATCTCTGAACAATGTAAAAGCCCACCATTCGGTGGGTTCTTACATTGGCGGAGAGAGAGGGATTCGAACCCTCGAAGATGATTACTCACCTTACACGATTTCGAGTCGTGCGCCTTCAACCAGGCTCGGCCATCTCTCCAAAGCTTTTCAAATTATATCAGCCTAATATCTTCACGGCTAACATAGAGTCTATTTATAAAGAAGTCTACTTTTTCTTATGTCGATGAGGTAAAAATAATTTTGCACTCATGCCGAGGCCAATGATTGCTGGGAACCAAAACGACAAAATCCGAAAAGCTAGCACAGCAGCTAGTATCGTTGACAATGGGTGCCCGTAACTGACGAAAAATGAGGCTGTAATCGTCTCGCTCTCGCCGACTCCACCAGGAATAATTGGCAAGAAAACCGCAAGACGTGAGAACAGGTAGCCGTAGATACCGACCAAGAAACTAACCTTAAGATCGAATGCTTGTAAAATAAACCAGAGTGCAACTCCTTCAAAAAACCATGAAGCAGATAGTGAAAAGGCGAATTGAAATATGTCTCGTCGCAAATAACCAGCCTTCTTCACTAGCTGCCAAGGTGCTAGACTAGTTTCGCCTACGAAGCGCTCAGAAAATTTTTCCATTTTATTATGCACGAATTTTGAGTTACGAGATAAGAAAATGCCTATGATCACTACCGCAAAAACGATGGGAACTAGACCAATCATTTTGCTGACAGGGTTATCTCCAGGTAACCCATAAAATACTGTACTAATCACCACAGCGATCAAAAACATAGCTGCTAAGGTTCCGATTGCCAAAGAATAGAGTACAATCATAAACTTACCAGCCAACATGACTGAACGTTTTTCCTGTCGCATTACACGCCGCCAAACTAGTAGATCCCCAAGAATAACAATTTTTCCAACGCCTAACCCAGCCAACGACTCAACAAGTGACTGCCAGAAGCTCATAGTTATGCCCTGGCGCTTAAAATACTTCTGATATGGCAGTATAAGTGTCGAGATTGCGAGGAGTTCACTCAAAATCGCCGCGAAAAGAAAATCTAGACGAATACTGGCCAAAACTTCACGATTATTTGAGAAAAACCAAGCCTGATAGCTGATTGTTAAAACTCCAAAGAACAGCAGAGCAATGCTCGCGCCTCGTGTAAAGAGTTGACGATTAAACTTTGGTTTTTTTACATATGGCACAACATTTATCATACGCTATTTTCACCGGCCTGTTACACTAAAGCCATGATTGAACAATCCTATCAAGCAGGTGTCTGCAATATTAACAGCGATGAAATCACCTATCGACGTAAAGCTGGTTATGTAAGCCTTGGAATTACTATTATAATTTTTGTAATTGCAATTTTGTTAAAAAATACTATTATCGCTGGAACTGTGGCCATTTTTGCCTCAATTACCGCTATCAGTTTCCTACAAGCTCGAAATAAATTCTGTGTTGCATATGCAGGTAGCGGAAAACAAAATGCCACCGAAGGCGGAAAAGAGGCTAAGGGTATAAAAAGCGGTAAAGACCGAGCTCTTGATAAAGCCAAAGCCAACAAAATGTATCTTCAAGCCGCAGTCATTGGCATCCTCACTGGAGCTATCAGCTTCACATTAGTCACACTGCTCTAAAACTAAAACGGTTAAAGGATTCTCATCTAAGCTGAAGAGTTTCTGTGGAAAAAGTTAAATTGAGCGGCTTTATCTCGACGGCTCTTTCACCCTCAGTCACATAGCCGGCATCGTAGGCTTTGATACCGTGTTTTTGACTAGTATCGATAACTGTTTCGACATGCTCAGCCGGTACATAAATCGCAAAACCTGCGCCCATATTGAACGTACCGTAGGCTTCTTCAGCGCTAAATTCATTTTGTTCAACCAAAAAGGTCAAAACCTCAGGTACAGGCGGAACATTTTCGATAACATAGCATAAATCTTTGGTGTGACGCATGATCTTCCGCCAACCGTGTCCAGTAATATGTGCCATATAATGGATTGGAATTTCTTGCTTAAAAAGATCGGCTATTACACTTGGATAGAGATGAGATGCCGCCAACAAGCCTTGTCCAAAAGTCTGCCCGCTTGGCAATTTGGTCTGATAACCATCAGGCAACCCCGCAGCAATTTCGCGCGCCAATGAGATTCCATTGGTCTGAATACCGGTAGATTCTAAGAAAACAATTCTGTCCCCCGCCTTAAGATCATCGCCCAAAACTAACCGCGATTTTGGTTCGATCAAACCGACACCAGAGCCAGCCAGCTCGAGTGCACCATCGACAACCATATCTTTCAGACTCTGAGTTTCGCCGCCTCCCCAAGTAGCACCAACCAGCTCGCAGGCTTCTTGCCAACCATAAATGAGGTCACTAGCTAATTTATTATCTTCCAACCAATCGTAGCTACTACTTGACCAATAAGCATTAATTATCGTTGGTAGTGCACCCACGGTCACCAGGTCATTCGCAATCGTCGAAACAGTATCAATTGCTGTCTCACGGAAAAAAGACTCTCCTGTCTGCTCGTAGACGGCCTGAGTAATTAGACTTTTTGTTCCTAGACCCTCCTGTGTCAGGGCTATATATCCTGTTGCGGTTTCAGCTAGAAAAGCACTCTCGCCTCGGCTAGCTGCCATTGCACTCCAACCATGCTTCTCAAGCTGTCCGGAAGTTGCGGCAGCTGCTTTCTGTGCCAAAATCTTTACCGGATCAGCCGCGTCGTAATTTACTGCTTTGTGATAATCATGCTTTGCCATTTCAATCTAGTATACCAGATTAAAATCGTACCATGAGGTTAGACAATTGGGCGACGCCAGAGACCGACCCCAAAGCTTTTCCCTGCGCACAGGCTTGGTCCGATAAAATATCGTTGAGGGTTCATTTGGAGTAACCGTCGAACACGAGGTGATTTTTGACACTCCTCGCTGCTCACACCATACATCGACTCAATACAGACACAACCTTGCTCTTTTAATTGCTTGATTACACCTTTGGTGTCATTTTCAATTGTATTGATAAAAGCCATTGCAGGCATTTGATTCTCCTTACTTAACTAGTTCTGGTACTATATCGTAGAAGAATACAAAAATGAAAAATCTATAATAAAAAGTCATATTTATATACTTTGTGTTATATTTATAACATGATAAGCGTTTCTCAAGCCCTAGAAGACGTGCTCGAACGTTCGCCCAACCTGAAAGGCTCACTGGTGGGTGGCATCCTCAACGTGACAGCTTTGGCACGAAAAATGCAACCTGAGCTAGTTGCTCGTCTCCAAAAACCAGTTAGCATTGCCAGTGTTGTAATGGCACTGAATCGGTTAGAGAAAAAACACAAAGATTTCAAGATTGTAGATGTTCGAGATTATATCGGTGATATGACAATCAAAAGCCTTGTTACTGTAGCGAAATTCCCAAATAGTAAGCAAGGTTTAAATATTTCTGCGAACATCATGCAAGAAGCTCAAGATATTGGTGCATACTTGTCTTTAGTTAAAGGTGTTCGAGAAACGACGATTATCACAGATCCAATGATGCGCACAATGATCGATAAACAAATTTCAAGCATTGAAGACACGCACTTTATCGAAGGCCTAGGAGCTTTGATGATTCGTCTAATCGGCAAACACCATAGGACGCCAGGGATTTTTCAATTTATGGTGCAACTACTAGCGTGGCGAGGAATTTCAATTGTTGAAATGCTTTACATCGAAGAAGACGTGGTACTGATTGTTGATCAAACAGAGGTAGATAAAGCTTTTGAAGCATTACGTCGAGCGAGTCAGAGCAAGATAAACTATTGAAGTTAGCTAAGAGAATGGTTAATCTATAAGTTATATGGCAACGATTTTTGAAAAAATAATTTCGCGAGAAATCCCAGCACAAATTGTTTATGAAGATGAAAGGACAATAGCATTTCTGGACATAGCACCGGTAAGTCGTGGTCACACGCTGATTGTTCCAAAAATAGTAGTCGACCAAATTGATGATTTATCTGAAAGCGAGTATCAGAATTTAATGTACGTAACCCAAAAAATTTCTCATATCTTACGAAGCAAACTCTCGCCGCAACGAATTGGGCGTTTGGTTTCTGGAATCGACGTTCCACATGTGCACATTCATTTAATCCCACTATACACAGGCAAGGAAATGCTGCTTGAGAATAAAGGCAAACCAGCAAAGGCTGATGATTTATCAGCTACACTCGAAAAGATTACATCTATTTCAGGATAGTAATTTTTTAATATGATTATTTAACCTCAACCCCTATAGCAGACCCAACAAATGACCAGAATTTAAATATCAAATATGCTTTTTTAAAAGTAGTTAACTAGATTGCGTACAAATAAAGATTACTCTTCAATCTTTATTAAGCTTCCTTCGATTGATTCAATTTGTTTAGAAAGGCGTTCAACCTGAACTGCTAAATCTGCTAACTGCGCTCGGCTTTCTTCTACTAGTTGCGGGGGTGCTTTTTCAATGTATTTCTCATTCTCAAGCCTGTTAGCGATATTCTCGTGTTGTTTACTAAGCGCCGATTTTTTCGTGATAAGACCAAACAAATATTGTTTCGTCACACCGGTCGCAACGTCTAACCAACAGTTGATATCAGTTGAAACTAGGTGAAGCCCATGGCCATCACGCACCTCGACAACATCAGATACAGAAGTCATACCTATGACAACGTTTTTATACTCGTCAAGGAATGGGCTACCCTTATGATATAGCGTATTATCCTCAAGCTGAAGCTCGCTGCGCAAATTACGAATCTCGGAAACAATATTTATAATCTGTTCAAAACCATTAGCAGCCTGTCGGTCAAAATTAACCGGTGCGACCGGCCACTGGCTAGAGATGAGTAAACGATCAGCCTGTGCTTGGTTGAGGTAACCCCAAAGTGTCTCTGTTACAAAAGGAGCTAGTGGGTGCGCAAGTTGTAGCACTTGGCGGAAAACAGCAATTAACAGAGGTGAGTTTGGTTGGATTTTGCTGGTTTCAACGTACCAATCTGCTAAATCATCCCACAAAAATCTATACAATTCTGCACCAGCATCGCTCAGTCGATGATTCTCAAACGATGCGGTTACAAGCTCCGTCGCAGCTGCTAGCTTATGTAGGATCCAGTGATCTGCCGAAGTTTGAGCCGTAGCAGCAGCTTGGTAGTCCGCACGCTCAGCCTTACTTGCGATGTAACGCCCTACATTCCAAAGTTTATTACAAAAATTACGATAGCCAGCTATCTTCTCTTCGTAAAGGCGACTGTCATTGCCAGGTGTTTGCCCAATTAACATCGAAAGACGAAGCGCATCAGCACCAAACTTATCAATCATCTCAATCGGGTCAATCGTGCCCTTGGGGTTACTTTTACTCATTTTCTTGCCATCGCGACTACGCACTAAGCCATGGAAGTAAACTGTTTTGAACGGTACTTGGCCTGTAGCATAGGTTGTCATCAATATCATCCTAGCGACCCAGAAAAAGATAATGTCGTAGCCAGTTTCAAGCAAAGTCGCTGGGTGAAACCGCTGGTAGTCGGGGCTTTTCTCGAGTAATTCTTGCAAGCTAACGTCTGGGTTGCGAGCTAGATCTTTGTCAAGCAAGGTTGCAAACGTCCATAGCCCTGAACTGAACCACGTATCGAGAGTATCCTCGTCTTGATGCCAATTCTCAGGGTCGTCCGGACCGCTAACTGAAACATGCGTCTCGCCGCCCTTGTACCACACAGGAATTCTGTGGCCCCACCAAATCTGGCGACTAATGCACCAGTCGTGCAGGTTATCAATCCAGTTGTAATACGTTTTATCCATCCGCTCAGGCAATAGAGCAATTTCTTTTTCTGCAACTACAGCTTTCATGACTTGTTTCAAGCTCATCAACTTGTCATTCCATTTGACGACCTCTTTATTGACATCGACCCACCACTGGTTCATGATCTGTGGCTCGATAATACCTTTGCCACGTTCATTCAGACTAAGGTTATGGACATAGTCGCTTTTAGTTTCAAGTAATAATCCCATATCACTGAGTTTTTGAACGATTTGTGGCCGTGCTTCTTCGATGCGCATGCCTGCAAATTCTTTAGCTATTGGTAAAAGCTTGCCAGTTTCGTCGATAATTTGCTGTTTATCGAGATTATGTCTCTCGGCAATTTCAAAGTCTGTCACGTCATGCCATGGCGTTATAGTCATAGCGCCAGTGCCGAACTCGGGGTCAGCTGCCTCGTCTTTTATCACAGTTCCAGTAATTGGACCGTTCAGCCAATCTAATTCAAAAGTATCTCCATGCTTAAACTGCTTGTAACGCTCATCACCAGGATGAACTACTACGTATTTATCGCCAAATTTAGTCTCTGGCCGAGCGGTACCTATCTGGAATGGGCCGTATTGGAGAGTGTAGAAATTAGTTGTTTCTTCTCGTCTTTCAACTTCATCATCGGATACGGTTGTTTGAAGATTGGGATCCCAGTTAACAATCCGATTCCCACGATAAATTAGACCATCGTTGAACATATTTACAAACACATCGTTTACCACACGATTCATCTCCGGTTCCATAGTGTAGCGCTCACGGCTCCAATCAACTGAAGAACCCATAGCTCTAAATTGGTTACGAATTTGGTCACGACTTGACTCGACGAAGCTTTGAATTTCCTCGAGAAGTTTTTCACGGCCGAGCTGCTCGCGCGGGTTTACAATACCTCGCTCCTCGATCAGTTTCTTAATAACCACACTTTCAGTAGCAATAGCGGCGTGATCGGTACCTGGTAGCCAGAGTGCTGCCTTGCCATTCATCCGGGCATAGCGGGTGAATGCGTCTTGAACAGCAGCACCGATACTATGGCCAACGTGTAGCACGCCGGTAGCATTGGGTGGTGGAAGCGGGATATAGAAGGTCTCGGCACCATCTCCAGGTTGAAAGGCACCAGATTCTTCCCAGCGGCGGTAAATATCTTCTTCATACTGGGCAGGATTATAGGTTTTTGGTAAATTCATGATTATTAGACCTCAGACTTGTCAAACTGACATAATTATATTAAAAGAAATTATAAATCAAAAAACTTCACGTGAATTGATTTTTCCGTGATTCTTGCATCCCACAACTGTTATTTATTTGAACAAAACTTGAACAAATAGTTTCTAACATTTTTGTTTTCATGTGCAATTATACCCGACGATTCACTAAATTACCAGAAACGTGTTCGGAGCCTACTCAGGTGTTTATAATGCCCAATTTGGTTTAATAATTATCGAATCCTCTGAGGTGGGTGAAATATTTAACGATAAAGCAGCGGCGGCGATCATAGCCGCGTTGTCAGTGCAATAATGAGGATCGATGAACTGTACGCTGGTGGAAATATTTCGCATCATTTCTTCTCTCAGTAGCTTATTTGCAGCAACACCACCACCGATAATTACGCTCTTTGGTTTAAATTCCTTTTCTGCTTTTTGCATTTTTCTGATCAATATTTTAATGGCTGTCATTTGAAAGCTAGCAGCCATATCGTTAATTTGTTGTTGGTTAAGTCTTGTCGCTAACTGGTAGCTTGGAAATGTATAATCTTCCCCGATGGCTTTTTGTAGTAGTCGCAGAACGGCAGTTTTTAATCCAGAAAAGCTAAAGTCATATGGAGTATCAACTTTTGGAATTGGCAACTTGAAAGTGTCAGAATTACCGTGCTCTGCGGCTTTTGTTATTGAAGGACCGCCCGGATAAGCAAGCCCTAGCATCTTGGCAACTTTATCAAAAGCCTCACCAACAGCATCATCTCGGGTTTGTCCCAGTAGCTTAAAATTATCTACCGACTGAAACAACATAATATTGCTATGGCCACCACTAACAACGAGTGCCAAACAAGGAAACTCTGGTGGTTTTCCTTCCTTCAGCCACTGCGCTGAGGCGTGACCGATAATATGATGAACCGGAATGATAGGCTTATCGATTACCGTGGCCAGCGTTCTGGCGCTCAGTGTACCCATCAACAAGCTACCAGACAAACCAGGTCCTTTTGTAACCGCAATTGCGTCGATTTTCCGCCAAACAGGGTGCTGAGAGTCAAGCAACTCGAGAAGGGATTTATTTGTTGGTTCATCTGGAAAGGCTTTGTGTAGACTCTCGGCAATTGTGGGTAAAATTGCTTCAAGGTGGGAACGGGAAGCTATCTCTGGAACAACACCACCATACTGTTTCTGAATATCTATCTGACTCGAAACAGCCGAGCTAAGCACTGTTGGCAGCGAATCATCACGTACAACCGCTGCAGCAGTATCGTCACAACTAGTCTCTATACCTAAAATCGTCATTGATGATAGTATAACCGATGGAAGATTAAACAAGGAAAAACTATGGATCCATCTCAACAACAGCCACAACTTTCAGCAGAGCAAGTGCAGAGCCAACAACTAGGATTGATTATAAGTGAGTTGGCACAGCTCAAACAAATATCTACAGCAATCTGGGGCAAGGTCGATAGTGAGATTGATCAGATCCGGGCTGACCTTTCTCGGGTGAGTAGCGAAGTCAACCAACTTGGAACTGGCATTCGAAATGTCGAAGTTAAACTCCGTGAAACTGATGGACAAATCGACCGCATCGAACGTTTCGAGACAATGCTTCGAAATATCGAGAAGCAAATCAACAATGTCTACTCTAAAATCCGTTAGCGCCGAAGCCTCTTATAGAAATTAAAGACCGAATACGATGGTCTGTCAAAAACCATATCTAGCATAGGATTATGCACTTTAATCTCACCGCCGAAGCCTTGCTTATACTTGGTAACTTTTTTAATAGTTGGGTAATCATCATCTGATGAACTAGCGCCGCCAATACTGTAATATTTAAGGTCCCTGCGCATGGCCTCTCTCATTGACTCCCACTGTACAAAGCTTGGCACTCGGAGCTTACGACCTTCGTCGTCTGTTCCTGAGAGGAGGGAGTGGGCGATTGGGCCGTAACTAACAATTAACTTACTACTGATTACCTTATCCTCTTTGCGAGCTTCGACAAGATAGGCATGCTTGAGCTTATCTGAAATATCGAACAAATTCTGATAATAATCCTTTTTAAAAATCGCAAAACCTTGTTTCTGTGCGGTAAATTCGAGTAACCGAAAAAAATCATCCAAGCCGGATTTTATATCTGGCTGGATGCTAACTTCAACGCCTTTTTTTGCGCCGTAACGAACTGAATAGCGGGTGTTTTTATCAAAACGTGCAAACACCTCATCTTCATTGCTCAAAGGAACGATCATCTCACCACGCGGTCGAAAAGAAGCTTCGGATGTTACAAACTTTGGTACATCGCGCCAACCACCATCACTCATCATTGAGAAATCGCCATCAACGTCTAGGCGTGAAAAAACAACTTTTCTTTGACTGTTCTTTGCGTAAAATTCTTTCAGTTTTTTACTGATAAAATTTTGTTGCTGTCTATTTGGAGCTTGTTTAAAAACTGGACCGAAAGGAATATAAAGGTAGCTTCGTCTAGCTGGCAGAGGGTGAGATATTGCTTGAAAACAACTCAAGACCTCATCATCTTCACGGAAAACAAACCGATGAACTTCAGATTTATACGACTGCCACTGCCCATAAAACCAGGCCTGGGTAAACATAGTGCGATCATAAATTTCAAGAGGTCGATAGTCCTGTTCGTTTGTAATTTCATCGAGATAATACATCGAATGAATACTAGCAAAAAAACCATGCTACTGATAGTCAGCAGTGATTTATGGCATACTAAAGCGCATGAGCTCGACACAGACAATTGATCAAATCGGTAAGGAAGATTGGAATCAGTTTGTCGCATCTACGGATAACGGCTCAATTCACCAGACAACTATGTGGGCAGACTTTCAAAAAACTTTAAAAAACCGCGGCGAAGTTATTGGGGTTGGCTTATTAAAAAATGACAAAGTAGTCGCAACAGCATTGGCGGTTCGGATGCAAACGCGGCTGCCTAACCTATATTGGTACTACTGTGCGCGTGGGCCAGTCTATACCAGTACAGATGAAGGTAGTGAGATTTTAGCAGCACTTGAAAAAACTGTAGCTCAAAAGAGAGGAGCGTTCCTGCGCTATGACCCCTATGTTCTGAGCGATGACGAGTTTGATTACAAGACCAGTAAAACCCAGATTGCTGACAAACAAAACTTTCACCCACTCGACAGCTTACTGCTCGATATTTCACCACCAACAAACGAGATCTTTGCAAGCATGAAGAAAAGAACCAGGTACAACATTCGCATGTCAGAAAAACACGGAGTCACGGTAAAAAGCTACGATGGTGAAAGCGCTCAGCCAAAACAAATTGATAGTTTCTATAAGCTACTAACCAGAACTGCTGATCGTGATAATTTCACTTCACACAGTAAAAGTTATTATGCTAATTTTATGAGCTCACTTGGCGCTAATGCGCAGCTATTTATCGCATCACTTGATGATCAGCCAATTGCAGCTAGCATCTTAACGACTTTCGGTGATACTGCAATCTACTATTTTGCAGCTTCGTCTGATAAGCCTGAACATCGTAAGATTATGCCGAATTATTTACTTCAAGCCGAAATGATACGACACGCAAAAATGAAGAATTGCACAGACTATGACCTATTTGGCATTGCGCCGGAGAATGAGCCAAATCATAAATATGCTGGCATTGGTCACTTTAAAATGATGTTTGGTGGTCGGCGAGTCAAGTATCAAGCAGGCAAAGATATCATACTAAGCAAAGCTAAAACTAAGCTGTACTGGGCTGCAAAGCGTATACTGTAACTATGGAAAGTCTGAAGAAAAACTTAAAAAAAGTACTACCAAGATCGCTCATCCAGCTCCTGGTCAATCCTTTTCACTTGCTTGAGGCAATAGTTGCAACGATTGTCTATGGTTATCCAGCACGAAATCTTGAATTTATAGGTATTACCGGAACTAAAGGAAAAACGACCACTGCTAATATGCTTTCAGAAATTCTGGTTAAGGCAGGCCATAGGGTGGGCTTGAATTCGACAGCAGTTTTACGGGTTGATGATGAGGTTTGGGAAAATGACCTCGGCTTAACTACTGCCAATGCCTTCAAGTTACAAAAATTACTAGCTAGAATGAAACGAAGTCACTGCGACATCGTGGTTATGGAGGTTAGTAGTCATGCCTTGGTCCAGCACCGAGTGCTTGGTTTGCGATTTGATACTGTAGTTTGGACGAATCTTCAGCGAGATCACCTCGACTACCACCATACAATGGAGAATTATGCCAAAGCTAAAGCCAAACTTTTTTCTAAAAATCCACAACTTGCCGTAATGAATGCCGATGACTCTTGGGTTGACTATTTTTCTTCGAAGCGAGCCGAAGCGCAACTATTCTTCGGCGTAGAACCTGGTAGAGATTCGACAATCGTTAAAGCTAAGCTTGGTGCTAGCGGTAGTGCTGTGACGTTACGTATCGCCGAACATGAGCTAGATGTGAAGCTTAATCTGCCAGGTAAATTTAATGTTATAAACGCGCTAGCAGCCGCCACAACCGCCTACGGAATGGGAGTAAGCCTGGAACACATAAAAGCCGGCATAGAGGCTGTTAAAGCTGTTCCAGGGCGTATGGAGGTTATCGACGAAGGACAGGACGCGACCGTGATTGTAGATTTCGCTCACACTGAAGAAAGTCTACGTAATGTACTCCAGACAATTCGTACAACTCTACAGGGTCGTTTAATCACTGTTCTTGGTGGCGACGGGCAACGAGACGCAGGCAAACGTACGCCACTTGGTGTAGTTACAGCAGAACTTAGTGAACTCGTGGTTGTATGTGACCAAGAGCCATACGATGATGATCCTGATGAAATCCGTGAACAGATCCTAATCGGTGTTAAAAAAGTTGAGAAAGTGAAGCCTGGCGTGCTTCATAAAGTCATCCTTAATCGCCGCGAGGCGATCCATGAAGCGCTACGGTACGGTAAAAAAGGCGATGTAGTCGTCATAACTGGCCTCGGATGTCAGCCTTATCGGCAAATGGCGGGTGGAAAAATCAAATGGGACGAACGCAAAGTTGTCCGCGAAGAACTAAGAAAACTGAAAAAATAGAATGTTAATTAAAGTGCTTTATGGTCTACGTATAAAACGAGCACAGAACTAAAAAATAAATTGTCTATACAGTATAGCTTATACTTGTATTTTTACATAAAAGTTGTTATAATACAATAATGGATACCTCCCATAATTCCGAGAGATTGCCGAGTGATCAAGAAGCACCCCGAGAGCAAGCGTTTTTAGACGCTCTAACGGATGAGTCTTCAACTTTTTTAAACGATCTACTGTGCCAGAAACGTTTTGCAGATCATCAGCGACAAATCATAGAACAATTCGAAAATCATCCGCCCTATGATAAATTATGGCTGAAGATGGTGGCTCCGGTACACGGGATCGTTGACTACGGTTTGCTTAACCCTGCAGGTGATACAGATGAAGAAAAGCAGGAAACGCAACTCAAGGCTAAAGAAATCATCAACGGATGGTTCGAACAATGCTCAAATGAAGAAAGCACGTACCTACGTTATGCAATTGGGGTGAGTATTAGCGCTCTTTATGTCGAGCGTATCGCTGAAGGATGGCGTCAGGGAGTCGGCGTAGTGCTAGAAGAACACGACGATAAAGGAAC
>JBGAVT010000003.1:0-89508 GCA_044227985.1 Saccharimonadales bacterium (SeqCode) | reverse complement strand
TGATGCACTATTGATTCGCACTATGCGATTCTTATTTATTTACGCTAAGCAGCTTTAGTAAAACTACTATTGACATAATGTAAATGAAATAACTGTTCAGCAATTGCGGAACCTGAATTAATAAATGAATAACCGGCAAGATTTCCGAAGCTTTCGCTTAGTTCTCTTGGAATATCAGTAACAGTAAAGCCGCTTACTTTTCCGTCGACTATTTTCGGCTTAGCTTCTTTCTTATTATTTACGAAATTTGCACCATTTGCTATCAAATCGGATGAACCAGCAATCACAGCCATCGATATTGCTGCTCGCGAAATCCTAGCTCGAAGACCTTTGAATTCATCTGATTCAAATTTTTCCGCTCCATATTCTTCTTTATATATTGAGCCTAAAACTTCTTCTGCGAATACGTAAGCCACAACATTATCCGCAAATGCAGTAATAAGTCCGGTCGCCGACAACACGAGACCTGCTTTCGCATCCAGTGGCATATCTTTTCCGACCCCTTCAAAAATTCCCTTAAACATAGTTGCTAAGGAGTTTGCTGCTAGGATCTGGGTTGAGAGTGCTTTAAATACTTCCTGCGCTGCGTGTGAGTAGCCCTTATTTTCCTCGGCATGCTTATCTACTTTATCGGCATCTATCATTTGCGCCCAAGCGAAATCAAGTGTTTTTCGAAGATCGTGTGGTGCGAAAGTAGTAGCCTCACTCATCAAGCTAGTAAGTGCTATTCGTTTTTCTTCGTCATTAAGATTTTCATCATTAAAGATTTCTTTCATAGCGTCAGTTACTTCTGTGGCATCGTTTTCCTCTGATAGCCTAGTGTTGTGGTCGCTATGCGGGTCCAAGTCGGGGTCAATCTTTATCTCTTGCAAGAATTCAAGATCTTCGTCGCTGAAGCTAGCTTCTTCGTCATCACCACTTTTGGCTTTTGCTAATCGAGTCATCATAGTAGCTAGACCATCCGCGCGCGCGCTATTCTTCAGAATTCCGTACTGCGTAAGGATAGACATGAAGATGTCTTCTGGATCGTCTCCTTCCTTGATCAGTCCTTCAGGTCCCTTAAACGATACGGTCTCTCCAGGATTTTGTTTGGCGCTATAAAGGTCTCGAGCAAAACGGTCTGCTTCATCGTTTCGAATAAAACTCTCCCAGCCTAAGGCTCCGGCAATTTTCTTGGCAGCCCGGGCAGTCCTAGAACCTTTAACCGCACCCTCCATGCCGCGGAGATCAAAGGTAAATGGTGTTCTGGGCATAGATTCAAAATGAGAAATAAGTTTACTCAGATCATCAGTGCTCATTCTTCCATCTTCTGTTGTTCCATACTCTTGCAGATATCGAAAACAAGATTCTGCCATTTTTTTATTTTTCCGTGCTGACGTGGTTGGTGTAGTGAGTGAATTGAACATGCCTTTTGCTGATCGCGCAGCACTTAATGCTCCATCCTTCACCATTTTCAAATTGTCTTTTTGATTACTGCCAGTCGCCTTAGAGACCCAATGTGATGTAGCAATTGCGGCTGATAAATTCGATTTCGTAATATTTTCAACACTCATTTTCAGCCATTCTGAAATACCATTGTTCAAGATATAGAAGAAGTTTGGTGGATCACCGAGGAATGATGCTCCCTGTATATTGGATGCATATGTAAGAAGTAGGTTCGCATAACCATCGTTACCATTCATTAATTCATCAGAATCACTTGCTGCTGCAGTTGCTAACTCAATTGATTCTTCATCGGAAATACTAATAGTGCCATCATCAGTGAGTCTTTTCTGTACACGTTCAGCATATTTCAACATAGCCAAATTTTCAGACATATTGGTTGAGATTCCATCTGTTAGTGATGTTGCGCTATAGGTAGTTAACATTGGAGCGATAGCGCCAGCTATACCAAGACCATCTGAGGCGGTAAGCCTAACATACTCAGATTGTTTGTCGGTAAAAACTTTCCAAGCTTCAACTCCAGCATCAAGACTCGGCATCTCCGGCTTTTTGTCGGAAACTTTATCCATAATGAGGTTGACGTCTTTTCGTAGTGCCTCCTCGTCCAATTGCGTGTGCTGCGTAAACTCAGCAATATTCACCAATCCTCCCATGACCAACATACTAATCATGATATCTTTTGATTCATGTTCAAATGCATGTTTATCGGCAACTTTTAGTACTGCAAGACGAGTAAGTTCGATAGGTAGAATAGTAAGAAAACTTTCAGTTCCAAATGGTTTGCCTCGGACATTATCGATTACAGTTTTGAAAAAAGCACCTACCACTGGAAGCGAAGTCCAGAGATTGGCGCTAGAGAGCCCATGTTCGGTTTCTTCTGAACCAGCTGGTTCCTTAGCTCCTTCCCCGGGCAAACCGTGACCTTCAGGATCATCAGAATTTTCAGAAATATTTGTTATAGTAGTTCCGCGTTCAGAGTTGTCACCTTGGTGCTCAATTGCAGCACCACCAACTACATAAGTTACACCTGCACTGAAAGCTCCCGTAAGTAAAAGCTGAAGAGTATTTCTCTTTTCTCGATCAACTTCGGCACCATGATCTTCTGGGTCTGGTAAGCCTTCTGGCATAAAATCCTTGTCCGGCAAAAAGCAGACATACAAGAACAAACCTGCACATCCACCAATGTCATGAAATATTATATAGTTAATTTAAAAACAAGCTAGAATTTTAGCACACAGAAAAACACAGTGCAAGCACTTTTTTTACAAATAGTACTTTATGTTATTAGGGAGACTAGAACTTACGTTTTCTACGTCGTAAACCGGCGACTTTGAGCTGGGCGGCGAGTTGCATGATTTGGGCATCGGCATCGGCGAGACTCATTTGATCGTCGGCGTCGGCTCGGAGCTTCATAGCTCGTTCAAGAGCGGCCTTAGCAGCAGCTTCGTCAATATCATCAGCACTCTGAGCTTGATCGGCTAAGAGCCGCAATTTACGGCCTGTGACGACTTCGATAACTCCACCATTTGTCGCGAAGTTTTCCATAGCCTCATCAGGGTCATTGGCTCGCTTGCGCACCGAAATAATTCCCGGTGAAGCAATTGAAATCAATGGCATGTGGTCAGGAAAAACAGCAATTAATCCATCTGGAGTTGGAATAATAATCTCATGCGCTTCAGCACTGAACTTTACACCTTCTAATGTGACTAATTCAAAGGTAAGCATAATATAAGCTATTTATTTCCTTTTTTAACTGCTGATTCTATATTGCTGACCATATAGAATGCATCTTCAGGGAGCTTATCGTGCTTACCGTCGATGATTTCAGCAAAACCTTTGACTGTTTCTTCGAGAGGAACATAGACTCCTGGAATTCCAGAGAAAACTTCAGCAACGTTGAATGGCTGCGTTAGGAATCGTTGGATTCGTCGAGCCCGAGCGACAGATTGCTTGTCTTCATCAGAAAGTTCTTCCATACCAAGAATCGCGATTATGTCTTTGAGGTCTTCATAGCGTTGTAGGACACGCAGAACTTCAGTTGCGACACGGTAGTGTTCTTCACCAACAATTTCAGGGTCGAGGACTGACGAGCTACTCGCCAAAGGGTCAACTGCAGGATAGAGACCAAGCTCACTCAAGGCTCGGTTCATCACTACAGTAGTATCGAGGTGGGCAAATGTTGTTGCCGGTGCAGGATCGGTCGTGTCATCGGCAGGGACATACACAGCCTGAACGGATGTAATCGAACCCGTTTTAGTCGAAGTAATTCGCTCCTGCATTGAACCCATTTCGGTTGCAAGGTTTGGCTGATAACCAACCGCACTTGGCAAACGGCCGAGCAGTGCAGACACCTCAGAACCAGCTTGAGTAAATCGGAAAATATTATCAACGAAGAACAGAACGTCTTTACCTTGGTCACGGAAAGCTTCCGCCATTGTCAGACCGGATAGTGCAACTCGAAGACGGCTTCCAGGTGGCTCACTCATCTGTCCGAAGACAAGACTAGTTTTACTAAGTACGCCAGATTCTTCCATTTCGTAGTATAGGTCGTTACCTTCTCGAGTTCGCTCACCAACACCAGCGAAGACAGAGTTTCCACCGTGTTCCTTTGCTATGTTGTTGATTAGCTCAGTAATAAGCACTGTTTTACCGACACCAGCTCCGGCGAAAAGGCCAGCTTTTCCACCTTTTGTCAGTGGAGCGATAAGGTCGATAACCTTGATACCGGTTTCGAAAATTTCGGTTGTGGTGCTTTGTTCTTCAAGTGCAGGAGCTGCGCGGTGGATAGGTGCGCGAGTTTTGAACTTATCTGGCTTACCGTCGATTGGAATTCCCGTAACGCCGAACATTCTACCTTGTGTGTCATCACCGACGGGAACACTGACTGGAGCGCCAGTTGCGACAACTTCTTGTCCGCGCTTTAGTCCTTCAGTCCCGCCAAGAGCAATCGCTCGAACACTTGAACTACCGAGATGTGATGCGACCTCGACAATGAGGACGCCGCCGTCATGTTCGATTGTCAATGCGTCATAAATCTTCGGAAGTTCACCCTCGAATTCAACGTCGAGCACTGCTCCGACTACTTGGCTGATTACACCTGTATTTGTCTTTAGTTTAGTTTTTACTTCTGTCATATTGTTCTCCTGTCTTTAGCTAAATCCTTATCGATTATTTTATAACCCTTCATGCTACCAATCTCCTCTTTGAGGAAATATGTCATGCCCAGCTTGTCCTGTAACTCCCAAAGGGTCAAGTTCGTTTTGCTCAGAGGCTCTCGCGTCAGCTTTTAAATCTGTCGCTGAACTGTTTAGCGATACATCGCCCTCTGGAGTGGACTGACCACCAACATCAACCAAATCGTCTATTCTCTGCATTAATTCTGCCTCAAAATCATCGTCTTTTGATACTTTCAATTCCATATTAGTTGATCGCTACTGCGCCTCCGGTTATTTCTGCTATTTCCTGAGTAATCGCTGCTTGTCGCGCCGAGTTAAAAGCAAGCGTCAGGTCATCAATCAAATCATTGGCGTTGTCGCTGGCGTTCTTCATAGCCAACATCCTCATACTGTGTTCGCTGGCAGTCGCTTCAAGGAATGCTTGCATGGCTTGAGCTTCAACCAACTTTGGAACAACTTTATCGAGTACGGCCTGTGGGCTTGGCTCAAAAGCCTCAGCATCAACCTGGTCATCATTAGTAGCATTACTGCTATCAACATCTTCAGTTACGTCGCTATTGACGGTAGCAGGTAATAGGCTTAAGGCTGTAACCTCTTGATTGATACTGCTATGGAACTCGGTGTAAATTAGGACAACTTCCTCAACCTGAGGTAAGTCGTTAGAACTGTCATCTGGCAAAAATGCTTTCGTTGCAGTTTGCAGAATTGGCTTGATATCTTCGATGTTTGGCCTATCGGAAAAGTCAGTATAGACACCGAGTAGGTTGACACTTTCAATCTTACTGACGAAGCTTGCTGCTTTTTTACCAATTACAATCGCACTTGAAGAAATTTTTTTCTTCTCATCTCGCTGAAGTTGAGAGTTAAATAGTCGAATTACATTATTGTTATAGGCACCAGCCAATCCTCGATCGCTGGTGATGACAATGTATAGCCGCTGAGAGACTGGACGCTCATCAAAAAGTGGCGAGCTACTAGAGACATTTCCAGCAGTGTTGAGTTTTTCAAGTCGCTTCAAAATTTGGCGAGCAGTATTACGATAGGCACGAGTCTTAAGTGCTGATTCTTGTGCACGACGCATTTTACTGGCACTAACTAGCTCCATCGCCTTTGTAATCTGACGAGTGTTTTTAGTACTGGTGATACGACGACGAATCGCCTGAGTATTAGCCATGTTATTCGCTCTTGTCCTCATATTGAGCTGCGACTGAATCAGCTAATAATTTTATCTCAGTCATTACTTCAGGTGTCGGCTTATCGCCTTTACTGAGTGTAGTTACAAGTTTTTTGTGTTCACTGTGTAGTTGCTTGACGAATTTCGTCTTGGCTTCAACCATGTGATCAACTGGAATAGTGTCAAAATTTCCACCAGTTGCAGCTACGACGATAGCAACTTGCTCAGCTAGGCTAAGCGGTGAATACTGCGGCTGCTTCAGCAGTTCAGTAAGTCGCTTACCACGCTCAATCTTTGACTTGGTATCTTCATCAAGATCGCTTGAGAACTGTGAAAAAGCTTCCAGTTCACGGAACTGCGCCAATTCAAGTCGCATATTCCCTGAAACCTTCTTAAGGTTTGGTTTTTGAGCAGCACCACCAACTCGGGAGACCGATAGACCAACGTCGACAGCCGGACGAACACCTTTGTTGAATAGATCAGATTTCAAGAAAATCTGTCCATCAGTAATAGAGATGACGTTAGTTGGAACGAAAGCCGAGATATCATCAGCCTGAGTTTCGATGATTGGGAGGGCAGTCAATGATCCTGCACCTTTTTCATCGCTCATCTTGGCTGAACGTTCAAGCAAGCGTGAGTGTAGGTAGAAAACGTCACCCGGGTAAGCCTCACGTCCTGGTGGACGACGGAGTAATAGTGACATCTGACGATATGCAACAGCATGCTTTGAAAGATCATCGTAAATAATCAAAGCGTGCTGTTTATTGTCGCGGAAATATTCACCAATTGTTGCACCCGCGTACGGAGCGAGGAACTGGAGTGGAGCAGGGTCAGAAGCTGAAGTCGAGATAACGATAGCTTTATCCATAACGCCTTCTTTTCGGAGTCGTTCAACAAGTCGAGCAACCGTAGCGTTCTTCTGTCCGATTGCTACATAGATACTGACGATATCAGAATCTTGGCGAGCCTGGTTAATCATAGTATCGATTGCAACGGCTGTTTTTCCTGTTTTACGATCACCAATAATCAACTCACGCTGACCACGACCGATAGGAATCATGGCATCGATAGACATAATACCGGTCATAACAGGTTCATGAACTGATTTTCGATCCATGACACCAGGAGCAAGCTTCTCAACAAAATCAGTCTGCTTTGTCTTGATCGGACCTTTGCCATCAAGTGGACGACCAAGTGGGTCAATCACGCGACCAATCAATTCTGGGCCAACTGGTACTTCAACAACTTTACCAGTCATATGAACTTTAGCACCAGAAACCACATCAGTGTCATCGCCGAGAATAACAGCTCCGATCTCGTCTTCCATTAAGTTAAGCGCGAAAGCAGTAACTCGGTCGCCTTTAGTCGTTTCAATCTCAATCATTTCGTTATATCCAGCGTCATTTAATCCAAAAATCCAGGCAATTCCGTCGCCAACTCGGGTCACAATTCCGTTCTTAGTCGCTTCGGGCGCATCGCGCAAATCATCAATCGCAGCCTTTAGTTCACTTGATAGGTCTTTCAGGGAAATATCTACTCCTGCCATCTTATACTCCTTTTAGTTGTCTAATCTTAGTTGCTACCGATGCATCATACTCGAAATTTGGTGCAGAGATTTTGAAGCCTCCAATTAATTCCGGGTTGAGATAGGTTTCGAGTTGTACTGTTTTAGCTTCAGTCATTTTCTTGACAAGTTGTTCAATTTCAAACAATTGCTTATCAGAAATTTTTCTAACACTACCGACATCGGCTATCACGTGACGATTAACTCGATCAATTTCATTTCTGATTTCTTCGATAATAAATTGCATACCTTTGGTTTTCTTATTCAGAATAACAAGCGCCGCTAGCTCTTTAACAGCTTCAGCTTCATTAGTCTGAGATAGGCGAGCGACAAAACCGCGGGCAATTGCTTTGTTGGTCATTTGCTAGCGTCCTTAATGGCCGCATCGATCAGCGCACTATCAGATTTATCATCAATCTTTTCACGCAAAATTGCTTCAGTTGCATCAGCAACCAATGTCTTAACCTCTTTCTGCAGGTCTCGACGAGCATCAGCTACGTCTTGTTCGATTTTGTTATGAGCTTCTTGAACCATGCGAGTTGCATTTTCGACAGCTTTTTTACCACTATCAGTTACAAGTGTACGACCTTCATTCTTAGCACTAGTAATGATTTTGTCTGCCTCACGTCGAGATTCAGCCAACATCTCTTCATGTTGTTTCTGAGCATTTTTCAATGAGGCTTCTATCTGCTTGGCGTTTTCGAGACTCTCCTCGATCGTCTGGTGACGGTCGTCGAGAATGCCGACAACTTTCTTCAGTGCAAACTTTCGAAATAAAATAAATAGGACCACGAACGCACCGCCCTGAAGCAGTATTGCGATAGGGTCGATACCAAAGGTAGCTAACCCACCGGCTTCCTCGGCTTTTTCGCCGTGTTGAGCTGCTTCAGATGCAAATTGTAAAAATTGTAACGGTACGTTCATGTTTTCTCCTATTATTCAGTACTAGCTGATTATTACACCAGCGATCAATGCGAACAGTGCAGTCGCTTCTACGAATGCAGCTAGGATCACGATTGAACCAGCAGCTTTACCAGCTTCTGGATTTCGTCCAAGTGCTTTCATGTAGTTAGCACCGATCATTCCAAGCGACAATGATGCGCAAGAAATCACGAGAGCTACTCCGAGCATTTTAAAACCAGCATCAGTCAGTTCGACCGCTGCTAGAGTTGTTAATAATGAAACCATATTTTCTCCTTCCCTAATTTGGTTACTTTTATTGGCTTCTTCACTTCTGCGCCTTACTAGCATGTAGTTCGGTGCTTGGGTGAACAAAATGTGATGGGTCGGTCTCAGAGCCGATAATGCTCTTTTCGTGCTCCTCATCGTGATGATGGGCAACAGCTAGGCCGAGATAGGTAGCCGACAAAACGGTAAAAATATACGCCTGAATATATGCAACTAATCCCTCAAACAGAAACAGTACAATTAAAGTTAATGGCGTAGCATTCCCGCTGATGAAAATGAAAACAGAGATAAGAATCTCACCGATAACTGTATTAAGAAATAGTCGAAGGCTAAGACTAATAATTCGTGTAAACTCACCAAGAACCTCAAGAATTCCAACAAAAAAATTAATTGGATTTTTCGGTTTGTCGCTGAAGAAATGCTGCATATGCCCCTTAAGACCTTGCTCACGAATTGATAGAACTTGTACTGCGACTATAGAAAAAATAGCCATTGCAATAACACCATTCAAATCGGCTGTAAAAGGACGAAAAGCAGGAAACTCTCCTGCTACGATGCCATGCCCGACAAACGGCATAAGCCCAGAAAGATTGCTGACCATGATGAAGATGAAATAAACAGAGAAAATTGGCGCGAATTTAACAGCCTGCTTGCGGTTACCGAAGATGCCTTCGAGCATGTCTATAACAAATTCAACAGGGATTTCTAGAAGCTGAACAATACCTTTTTGTGGCTTGAAAGTAACCTTACGACCAATAAACCAGGCAAGTACCAAGATGAATGCAGCAACAACTAGCGTGTAAAGCATACTATTGGTATAAGTAATCGGGCCAAATTTACCAATCTGCTCAGCTTTTAAGCTGATGTGGGGACCTTCTTCACTCGCGAAGAATCGAGCTACATTAAAAAGAGCCGCACTCATAGCGACTCTCGATTTTTTGTAGATGCATCAACAAATAGGCTACCGACAGGAAGCAATACGCCACCCCCAACATGTTTGCATGTAATTTTGTTCATCTAACAGCAGATATTCTATCAGTTGAGCCATATTCATGCAATACATTTTTTAGTTTTTTCATAGCTTATATTCTGATTTTTGGGAGACTTTCGATCAAAGTTGATAATTGCTACAATTTAACAACTAACTTCAGGAGAGAAAATGAATATATTAGAAAAAGTTGCTGTCGGCTCGGAGAATCCGACTAAGATTGATGCAGCACAACAGGCATTTGCGATTGCTTTCCCTAATCATAAGTTCGTTTTTTCAGGTATCGCCGCACCGTCCGGGGTCAACGAACAACCAATGAGTGAAGCTGAATCTATTCTTGGCGCCAACAACCGTGCTCAATTTGTATTCGACAATTCTGACGCAGATTTTGCTATTGGCATGGAAGGTGGCATGTATTTTGTTAATGATATGTGGTTTGTCAGTGACTGGGTGGTGGTTCGTGATAGAAATGGAGAAAAAGGGACTGCAGGCACACCACGCTATTTTGTACCAGAATATCTCGCCAAACATGTGACGGCAGATTTTGATTTAAGCGCAGTACTTGAAGAAAAACTCAATAAGAAAGATATAGGAAAGTTAGACGGTTACGCAGGCATGTCAACTAATAATCACATTACTCGAACCACGAGCAATAGAGATGCATTAGTCATTGCTTTAGCTCCATTTAAACAAGATTGGATTCTCGAGTAAATATTTCTGTATTAATTAAACTAGCTTAATTAATACTAGATTATTTTTTAGCACTACGCTTCGAAAATTCTTCCAGTAGTCTCAGAATTCCTGGCTCTCGTTCTTGATCTCCAGTCAACCAACTTATCATAACCTCTCCAGCACGAACACCTCGTGGTGTAACTTCAAGTGCTCTTTCTGGATCACCACTTAGTTTAGGATCAGTTTTTGAACTGTATCCACTATGATAAACAGCCAGAAAACCAGCCGCAGACTGCCTTAGAGACAACTGAAAATTAAGTGTCCCTTGTGGGTTATCTTCTGGTAAATGACCTTCCCACTTTCCTACAACCAATGGCCTACCATCTACGCCAGCTAATCTCCCAAGCGAAGCTGAGAGAGACATAATCCTCTCATGCCTCTCCAAAGCTTCACTACTTATGAAGTCTTCACTAACAAAGGCATCTCTTACGATTTTAGGCGTCACTCTGTCTTCGGGCTTTTTATCTCCATCAAGAACATTTAATATATCAGTTAAAGTTATTGGCTCATCGTTTGCGGCAGTTATTCTTTCTGCATGAAATTTAACCACATCTTCGGTAGTTATCTTGGGTGTAGATCGAGTGCGTTGTTTTATATGTAGTATACCTTCTAATCTGTCAAAAAGTGCTTTTGTCGGATCTCGCAATCTTTTATCTGCTTTTCTTAAAAGCTCATCATTTTTAAGTTGCTTGTCTGCAAACCGTATTTGTTCTTTATAAAAATCGATTGTTAACATTGTTTCATAAGCTGAGATAATTCTTTGGTTGATTTCTGCTTGTTGTGGCGTTGGCTCAGTATCTGTAAATTCGTATATCAAAGCCATTAAAGCAAGTGGTTCAAGCATCTCCTGATATCTCTCCCAATAATCACCAGATGATTCCTCTATAATGAGTTGTTCTTCAGCTTCCAGCAAGTCTAGGCATCTTGTAACCAATTCGTTGTTTCCAAAATCAAACGTCGCTCGCTCGAGCATCCTATCTATATTGTTTCTTCCTTTTGAAAGTAAAAGTGGATTTGGTTCATATCTACGTAGCTCAGCATTATTTGCAAGCATAGCCGCTCTGTCATCGAAAGATTTTCTGTCTGGAGAAACTACTGTTGCAATTTTACTTAAGAGAACCTTATCGCGCTGTAATTCAACTGACCTAGATCCGCCTACCGCTTCGAGATCGACTGAGTCAGTACCTAATTTTATTATCTCAATTTCTGGGAGAGTTTGGCCGTCGCTGAAAATAACCAATGGCAAGAATACATTTCCCCTGATCAAAACACCAAAAGTGGAGCTCTCTTCAATCTCTGTAAAAGAATCATTACGACTACCTTCAGGACCATAATCATTTGATTTTATATTGAAAATTCGTCGCTTTGGTTTTTTTGTCTGTTCCTCTGTGGTTTGAGCAGATGCCTTGAAAATAGCAAAAGTTGCTTCTATTCCAAGGTCATCTATTGGGTCTAACACAACAAGGCTTCCAGGAAGTTCTTCACCCATATCCAAAGGATCTAGGGCAAGGCCAGGATTGAGCATTCTAACAACAGCTTCACACCCATCTGATTCGAAGAGGGAGTTGACTGAGTCTAGTATTTCAGCTTTCGAGCTTTTGATAGACTCCACCAACCTATCGGTCAATTCTGTGTCTAGCTGATCTACAACAGTTGCGCTCATTTGTATTATTTATACATAAATATAATAACTAAGTCAATAAAGTATTATTGCATAGTAAGCATTAGTGATTAAACTTTTATTCCCACAAAATAGCGTTTGCGTATATAGAGCTTTCGGAATATAATAAAATCTCAATGGTAACAATACATTGGACGGTTCAAAAACACTTCACTCGCGGAAGTGTTATTTTTTTGCCTGAAAATAAGAAAGGCAATCGATGGACGAGATAATAGATCAATTAGTGTTGGCAGATGGGCGAAGCTTTGAAGGAACGCTATACGGAGCAGAGCAGCGCATAAGTAGCGGTGAGATCGTATTCAATACTTCTATGAGCGGTTACCAAGAAATTATCAGTGATCCGAGCTACGCTGGCCAAATTATAACTTTTACCTATCCACATATAGGTAACTACGGAACGAATAAGCTCGATAATGAATCAAACGAGGTCTATGCTCGTGGCGTTATTGTCAGAGACCTTTCTTTGGTTCCAAGCAACTTTAAAAGCACAGCGTCTCTTGATCGATATCTGACAACGAACGATTTGTCTGTTTTGAGTGGAATCGACACGCGCGCGCTTACTAAACATATACGAAGCCATGGCTCACAAAATGCTGCATTTGGACGCGCCAGCTACAATCAACTCCTCGCGGCAGCCAAAGAGGAGCCAGCAACAAGCGAATTTAACTTTGTTGAATTCGTAACTAACGAATCAATCAACAAAATCGGGAAAGGAGACTTACGTATAGTTGCTATCGACTACGGTATGAAAACTTCAATCGTCGAACAACTGGCGAGCCTCGCAAAGGTTACCGTCGTGCCAGCATCGACAACAGCTGACGACATATTGGCACTAAAACCAGACGGCATCTTTTTAAGTAATGGCCCAGGAGATCCGAGCATTCTCGCACTTCAAATCGAGACGATTAAAAAGCTTCTCGGGAAAGTTCAAATTTTTGGAATTTGCCTCGGGCAACAACTACTTTGTAGCGCTCTCGGTGCTAAAACTTACAAACTAGAGTTTGGCCATCACGGCGCCAATCATCCAGTCATGAACTACCAAACAAATATCGTTGAAATAACTAGTCAAAACCATAACTTCGCAGTTGATGAAAAAAGCCTTAAAGTTGTCGATGTTAATCATCTAAAATAACACGACCAAGTCGTTGAGGGAATCAAAAGTAAAAAATATAACGCCATGAGTGTGCAGCACCATCCCGAAGCTGGACCGGGACCGCACGATGCGCATTATCTGTTTACTGATTTTAAGAAAATGATGGAGAATAATCATGCCTAAACGAACTGACATTAAAAGTATCTTGATAATTGGAAGTGGCCCAATCGTGATCGGTCAAGCCTGTGAGTTCGACTATTCAGGTACACAGGCTTGTAAGATTTTACGCGAAGAAGGCTATAGAATTATTTTGGCGAATTCTAACCCGGCTACGATTATGACAGACCCTGATTTTGCTGACGCAACGTATATAGAACCACTGACAGCTTCGGTCTTGGAGAGCATCATAGAATTAGAGAAACCTGATGCACTTCTACCAACTCTCGGCGGACAAACTGCCCTCAACCTAGCTATGGAAATCGAGCAGTTGGGCATCCTGAAGAAACACAATGTCGAAATGATTGGCGCAACTGCCGAATCGATCAATACCGCCGAAAATCGTCAAGTATTCAAAGAAGCGATGGACGAGATCGGCCTGAAGTCAGCCCGATCTGGCACTGCTCATACCCCGTTAGAAGCTCAGGCAATCAAAGAAAAAATCGGCCTGCCAATGATTATCCGTCCAGCTTATATCCTTGGTGGAAAGGGTACTGGAATCGCAAACACCGAAGAAGAATTTGAAAAACTCGTTGAATTTGGCATTAAAGCCAGTCCAATCGGCGAGATTCTTGTTGAACAATCGCTAAAAGGTTGGAAAGAATTTGAAATGGAAGTTATGCGCGATAATGCTGATAACTGCGTTATCATTTGCGCCATAGAGAACGTAGATGCAATGGGCGTACACACCGGTGATTCAATTACCGTAGCTCCCGCACAGACGTTAAGTGACCGTGAATATCAAGAAATGCGTGATGCATCATTTGCCGTATTGCGCCGCGTTGGCGTCGAAACTGGTGGCAGCAATGTCCAATTCGCAGTTAATCCAGAAAATGGCGAGCAAGTTGTTATCGAGATGAACCCGCGTGTTTCACGCAGTTCAGCACTTGCTAGTAAAGCTACTGGTTTTCCAATCGCTAAAATAGCTGCGCTTCTCGCAGTAGGGTACCGACTTGATGAAATTCAGAACGATATAACTAAACAAACACCGGCCAGTTTCGAACCGGCCATAGACTATGTTGTGACCAAGGTCCCACGATGGACCTTTGAGAAATTTCCAGACATCCCAGCTATTCTTGGCACGCAAATGCAATCGGTTGGTGAGGTCATGGCAATAGGCCGTACTTTTCCTGAAAGCTTGCAGAAAGCTCTGCGAAGCCTTGAGCAGGGACGGCTTGGGCTTAATTCTGATGAAGGTGAGGCTGAGTTCAAAAAAATTGAAACTAATAAGCTACTAGCGGATGTGGCAACCGCTAATCCTGACCGGATATATGCAGTAGAAGAATTGATTCGTCGTGGAGTTGATTTGGACGAAATTAGTAAAAGCTGCGGCTATGATCTATGGTTTCTCGTACAGATGGCGCGAGTTTCCGAAGCTAGAAAAAGCCTCAAAGGCAAAAATCTAGAAGACGTAAAAAAACAAGAAATGAAACAGCTGAAGCAACTCGGTTTTGCTGATGCTCAGCTCGGATACATTCTTGGCGAACCAATGAGTAAGGTTAAAGAATACCGACAAAAGCTAGATGTATTACCAACCTACAAGACGGTCGACACCTGTGCCGCTGAGTTCGCAGCTGAAACACCGTACTTTTACTCAACCTGGGAAGATGAGAATGAGGCCCAACCGTCAAAGAATAAGAAGGTTATTATTCTAGGTAGTGGACCGAATCGAATCGGGCAAGGAATTGAATTCGACTATGCTTGTGTCCATGCTAGTTTTGCACTGCAAGAGGCCGGCTACGAATCAATAATGATTAATTGCAACCCAGAAACTGTCAGCACCGACTATGACACCAGTGACCGACTCTATTTCGAACCACTAACTTTTGAAGATGCCCAGAATATCATCGAACTTGAAAATCCTGACGGTGTTATCGTTAGCCTCGGCGGACAAACCCCACTAAAGCTGGCTGATCAAATCGATCCAAAACTAGTTCTAGGAACATCACCCAAAAGTATCGACTTAGCCGAGGATCGTGACGAGTGGAATAAGCTATGTAAAAAACTTAAAATTGCTCAGCCTGCAGGTGGAACAGCCACCAATACTACAGATTCGTTGAAGATCGCTGAAGAAGTTGGCTACCCCGTCTTGGTTCGGCCAAGTTACGTTCTCGGTGGTAGAGCTATGCAGATTGCCTATAATGATGCTGATCTTAAAAATGCCTTAAAGGAAATTAAAGCCGACGGGAGTCTTGGTCGAGAAGGCGGGTTGAGTAAAAACCGTCCAGTACTAATCGATCATTTTCTAGAGTCAGCCACGGAAGTGGATGTCGATGCCTTGCGGGACAAAACGGGCATGACTCACATCGGTGGTATCATGCAACACGTCGAAGAAGCCGGCATCCACAGTGGCGACAGCGCTTGCGCGATACCAGCCGAATTCCTATCTGAGAAAGTCACGCGTAAGCTTATCGAGGTAACTGAAAAGCTCGCTAAGAACCTTGAAGTGGTGGGTTTACTAAACGTTCAGTTTGCTATAAAAAATGAGGAAGTCTATGTCATCGAAGCCAACCCACGTGCCAGTCGTACTGTTCCATTTGTTGCTAAAGCTATCGGTGTTCCACTGATAAAGATTGCTACTCGAATTATGCTCGGCGAATCGTTAAAAGACTTGAGTAAAGTCTATAAATTTAAAATTGATGATCATAATCGAATCCAGAATGTGCACGATTCAAAACTCGTAGCAGTCAAACAACCGGTTTTCCCATTCAGCCGCTTTGCAGATGCTGATTCAATTCTAGGTCCAGAGATGCGTAGCACCGGAGAAGTTATGGGTGTTTCGGATAATTTTGCGACAAGTTTTGCCAAAGCACTGGTTGCAGGCGGGGATGATATCCCTCATGCTGGTACCGTTTTCTTGTCGGTTGCCAATCGCGACAAAGAAGCACTGTTGCCAATTGCTCGAAAATTCATCGAGCTCGGATTCACAATTGCTGCTACGGGTGGTACATCTAAATATCTCAAAGAACAATTTGTCCAAGTCGCAATTGAAGTTGCCAAAGTTACAGCTGACGGCGAAACGCACGATGGAACCAACGCAGCCAATCTTATCAATAGTGGTTTAATTAAACTCGTTATCAATACGCCAATGGGACGAGGTGCAAAAGCTGATGGAGATTACATCAGAATCGCAACACGCAAAAACAACGTCCCGATAGCGACAACCATTTTCGCTGCCGAAGCAATAGTTGATGCTATAGAGAATGCAGATGAAAAATTTAGTGTCCGCTCCCTCCAATCATGGCACGGACTAAGCAAATAAACCGCATAGCAGTTGTAGGCTCGCCCGGAGCAGGCAAGACGACCTTTGCTTTTGAGCTCCAAAAAAAGACTAATCTTCCATTGATTCATTCGGATTATTTCTTTCTTGATCCTGAAAAGGACTATTTACATAATCGTGAGGCTTGGAAAGAGTTTTCATTAACACTAAACAAGCCAAAAAAATGGATCATCGACGGCAACGACGGTTCGGTAATCCTTGAACGGTTTGAAGCTGCTGACTTGGTGATTTTTCTAGATATCCCATTGGTTATTTGTTACTGGGGAGTCTTAAAAAGAAGATTTAAATACCATAAAAAATCGCGGCCAGGTATGCATCCGCAGTGGCAAGAAACCCTTAATTGGACATTTCTAAAATATATCTATCGTTGGCACACAATTCATAAAAGCAGAATCACAACAGCGCTACATGAAACTTCTACGGATTCCGTGATATTAAAGTCGCACAAACAAGCTGAAATATTTTTGGAAAATTTCTAATTTTTGATATTTGGTAAACCAGTAAAATTTTGCTCACTATCATATCCATCACTTGGATTAACACTAAATCGACTCAAAATCTTAGTCATTCTTTGAACATATTCGCTTCTAGCACCAGGAACAGTTTGGGGATAAGGAGCGGGTGGCGAGAGATGCCTATTGAGAGGATCAAGATATAACTTTTTATGGAGACCCTTTAAGCTGTCGATATCTTCGTGGCTTATTCGTGGCTCGAGAGTCATAATAATGCTTGCAGATGAGCGAGGTACCGCCCATCCAAGTTCGTCTACTTTCGGATTAAAGATTGTATTACTAAATGATGTGGTATAGTCATAAAATACAACATCCAAAGGTTTACTCATATCTAATTCATCAAGATCATCAAATCCATCAGTTCTATGAAATAATTCATCGCATTTATCTGCCCCTGCAAATTCGACAAATCTTTCAACGTTCCTCCATTGACGAGTTACAGAACTGGCGTGCTGCATGTAGTCCACTTTGTCATACGTCATTAATTTTTGGTCTAATTGCCGACAATCCAAGTCTAATTTTTTACTAGCATCCCTCATATCCATTGTTATAAACGCGGCCATGATTGCTTCTTGTGCTTTTCTAGCTCCAGGCTGGAGTAAATTTCTACGTTGTTTGTTGGCTCCTGTAAAATCAATAAATAAACGATCAATAACGTCCACTCTATCGATTTCGTCCATCGCTTTGGTGTGCCGCTTAACCGTATCTAATATTTGGAGAAAGACAGCATCACTAGTTTCTTCATCGCCACTTTCAAAGAGAGGGGCAACTGCGTCGGCATATGCCAGCATTCTCAAAACATTAGGAGATTTATCGCTTTCTTCAATACGTTGTCCTCTCTTTTGGATTCCGCGTTCAGGGTCAAGCTCGGCTTCGCCATCGTCGATTATCTCCATTATTCCGTCCGCAAACATTGAGTAGAGCTCGGGTTGATTTGCCCGGTAGTATTCATCATCCTTAACATGCTCGAGTTGTGTCCTCAGTAATGAACCCATTTTAGTACCACGGCCACCTTGTTCTCGATAAACTCCGCGTAACGTATCCAGCACATCGACGAAAGTAACTGGTGGGAGCTTTTCATCTCCGCCAAAATTTCTGCCGAATACCTCATTAGTTGTTTCTCCGGGCGACTGGCCGACATATAGCTCTCCACTAGCCAAAACGTTCGCCATCTGTTCAGAGTACACATCGAGTTGGTGAGCTTTATCTCTTGCTGGTGAATAAACTAATCTTTCACCATCTATACGTGCAGATCTTAGTGGAAAAGTATCACTATCGCCTGTAAATGCGCTAGCCGTTTCTATGAAAGAGCCAGCTCTTCGGTAAAAATCTGCCATATTCGTAGGAGTTAATCGATCCGCGACAGGTATACCTCTACTATCTAAATCAATAGCGTCAGAACTTATTGATGTTGCTGGTTCAATTTCTTCCTGATAAAAATTGAAATTTTGTCTTTCTAAATTCCTTGCTTCAACAAGCATTTCTAAAACGTCATGTTCGGTATCAGACATATTTTCTCCAAATTATAAAAATATAATATAGTTTTATAACTATTTTGTCAATATTTTATACAGATGAATCAGCCGAGGATTTTTTGAAGTAAAGCCATGCGAACTGGCACACCGTTTGCAGCTTGCTTGAAATAGTACGACTTGGGATCGTCATCAATCGCCGTGTCGATTTCGTCGATACGAGGTAGAGGGGAGAACAATCTGAAGTTCTCTTTTGTCATATCAAGATGCGCCTGACCAAAACGGTATACATTTTTTACTTTTTCAAAGACCGCTTGGTCCTCAAAGCGTTCTTTTTGAATTCGAGGAAGATAAAGCGTATCAAGATCATCGAGAACCATTTCAAGCTGATCAGTTTCGGAAAATTGTACACTATTATTTTGTAAAAATTCTCGAAGTTCTCGCGGCAGCGTCAACTCATCTGGCGAGATAAACTCCATCGTATTATTATCAAAAGCTGCCAAAGCTTTAACGAGAGAATGCGTAGTTCGGCTGTATCGATTGTCGCCACCAAATCCAATGTGCAGATTATCGAGTTTGCCTTGAGTTTCCTGTATTGAGAAAAGATCGAGCAATGTCTGTGTCGGGTGTTCATTTGCGCCATCGCCAGCATTGATGACAGGGACATCTGAAACGGCAAGAGCGCGGCTTGCAGCTCCAATTTCAGGATGACGAATGACGATGGCATCGGCGTAACCATTGACCATACGAATCGTATCTTCTAGGCTTTCGCCTTTTTTAACGCTTGTCATTGATGCGCTCGAAAAACCGATTACATCACCACCAAGTCTTTGGATTGCCGCTTGGAAACTCATTCGGGTTCTTGTTGAAGCTTCAAAGAAGAGGGTAGCTACTATTCTGCCTTTTAATACATCAGATCGAGAGGTTAATCCAGATTGCTTTATAACCGTAGCCTCATCCAAAACCTCGAGCCACTCATCTTTACCAAAATCGTTAATCGCCACTAATGATCGATTTGCTAATGCCATAGAACCTCACTTTCGTTTCCATAAATTATAACAGAAATTCTTCTCAGGGAGACATCAAGGTGTGCAATAATAGAAGTATGATTACATTACCCGGACTCATCGATGTGCACGTTCACTTACGAGAACCAGGCCAAAACGAAAAAGAAGACTTAGCTAGTGGCACGGCAGCCGCTTTAGCTGGTGGCTTCACAACGGTGCTCGATATGCCGAACACTTCAAAGCCGATTACAACAATTGAACGGCTTGATGAGAAACGCAATCTTGGTGAGCAAAAAGCACTTAGTAATATAGGCTTTTACTACGGCTCGCTTGGCGATAATCTCGACACATTTGAAGAAGCAAGTAAAAAAGCGGTGGCCTTAAAGCTATACCTAAATATTACAACCGGTGGCTACGTGCTAGACCTCAATAAACTGGCTGAGATTTATGAACGTTGGCCAAAAGATAAACCGATAGTACTACATACCGAAGAGTCAACAATCGATTTAGCGATTCAATCGTTAGAGTCATCCGACCGTCACATTCATGTAGCCCATATGCCAAGCCAAGAAATTTTAACAAAAATTATTCGTGCTAAAAACAAAGGTCGAAACGTTACATGCGGTGTGACACCTCACCATCTTTTCTTAGATGAAGAAGATGGAGTACGGATTGGTGAATTTGCTCAGATGAAACCGTCATTAAAAAGCAAAAAAGATGTACAGTTCCTTTGGGATAATTTAGATGCAATTGACTTAATAGAAAGCGACCACGCACCACACACGTTAACCGACAAAAAAGCTGGTGCATTTGGTATTCCTGGACTCGAGTCGACCTTGCCATTGCTCTTGCAAGCCGAACAAGAGAACCGCTTGAGTCGTGAAAAACTACTTGATCTTACCCATAATTGTCCTATAAGATTATTTAACTTAAAACTTGACGATACAAACTATATTGAAATAAATGAGGAATCGTACTTCTACAGTGCAAAGAACTCGCAGAGTAAAGCCAAGTGGTCGCCATTCGAAGGTAAGAGGGTTTTCGGTCGTGTACAGAATGTTTTTCTAAACAGCGAGTCTGTTATGCAAGATGGTGTTATCGATCACGAGAAAGCAGTTAACGCTAAAAGAGTTCTGTAATCCTAGCCAGAATTATTTCTCTTGCTCGTCTATTTCGCTACCAAATACGGTTTCTTCAACATGTTCACGACGGCGCTCAAAGATTCTTTCTAGACCAAGACTAATAAAAATCACAAATAAAACGAGTAAATATAGCTCGTTTAATACTGAGGTCGGAACATATTGGCGCACCACTGGATTAAACCATATAACTCCCCAGGAAATAATACTCAATGCGTTAAGAAAAATCAGCCTATGCTGCTCAAACAAAGAAACCTTCGCTTCGAAAAAACGGCGAATTGCACGAATAAAAATCGAGAATGCTGCCAGCATCATCAGCAGTCCAATCCACATCATAATCGTTCCAGAGAAAGTTGGTGGTGATAGCAAAAGTGATGGAGGTGGTGCAGAAACACTAACGCTTGAATCGGGTTGAAGATTCTGGCTGAGCGGAAAGAGCGTAATCAAAAGTGCGCCTGCAACGCCAATCGTTAATAACATGTAGGCAGGTAAGCCAAAAATCCAGATTAAAAAACTACGGAATAATGATGCTGCAGAACCAAAAATCACCATGGGCTTAAAGCTTGATTCATCAGTTTGGTCGATCGGATTAGACATTACTTCTAATTTCACTCAGTATCTCATGTGCTAAATTTGGGTTCCACATCGGCGCAGTGCATGACTGAACAACGTCAGCGCCTAGCTCGCGATATGCAAAATAATCAGACGGTTGCATAACACCGCCCACACCGATGATAGAAAACTCCAGACTGGTGTCGGCACGAATTTCACTCAATCGGCGGACCATATCAAGACCCGCCCATTTAATCCCGGCGCCACAAAGGCCTGACTTCAATCGTCCTTCGCCAGGTAGCGCCTGTGTACCGTCGCTATTGCGCACTGCTGCCGATAATGTATTTATACTGGCAATTCCAGCTACAAATGGCTCTACAGCCATAACAATGTTTTCTAGAAGTTCTTGTTGTTTGGGCTCAAAATATCCAAGCTTTATCAAAAGCGGTGTATTGCCAATTTCTTCTTTTGCCCGCGTCACAATCTCCATAACTGCAGTTTGGTTATAACAAACCACGCCTTCGCTGGCGACATTTGGGCACGATAGATTGAGTTCAATAATTGGTGCGCCAGCTTCTTTGCAAAGTAGAGCAGTAGCAGCAAAATCGTCCCAATAATCTTCTTCAGAAAAACCATCTTTAATTGAGCCGACGGCGCTAGCAACCATTACTTGACCTTCACCGGCCGATTCAACAGCCTTCTTCATGTCTTCCTGCCAGAAGTCCGGACCACGACTAGGATTACCAAATGAATTAGTGATCACGAGCTCAGAAAGATTTTCGGGATATGAATTAGCTTTTGTTAAGCCTGATTCGGCTTCTTCGAGGCTTATAGCGTGTGATGATTCAACTGGTATGACATTCGGAAACTCATTTGCCTCAAAGCTATAACTACGCTGGGTTTTATAATGGACTACATCATAACCAAATTTAAAAGCTGCGGCAACGTGTTTGCTCGTTGGCAGCGGACCTGCCCCAATACCAAACGGTAAATAAATTGGATGTCCAAGAAAATTAAAAACTGGTTTTCCGTCACGAACTAACGCGGGAATTTCATCAAAAAACGGACCATTATCAAAATTGTCATCAAAAGTCTTATCTGGATCGTAGAAACCCTGCATACAATCAGTTTAGCAAATATCATTTTGATATAACAGCGAAGAGTCTATCCGCAATTATGCTATAGTTAGACAGATATGAATGCCCAGAATTTTGACTGGAAACAACTTGCTACAAATGCACTAGTTATTGGGTTAGACCCAGATATTGAGAAAATTGGAACACTTAATCAATTTGAATTCAATAAACGAATAATTGATCAAACAAAAGACATTGCCGGCAGCTACAAGCCGAATACTGCATTTTATGAGGCTGATGGAGCTCGAGGTATTGAGAATCTCAAAAAAACCTGTGACTACATTCGTAAAGTTGCCCCAGATACATATATCATCATAGACGCCAAGCGCGGTGACATCGGCAACACAAATCGTGGCTATGCATCGTTTGTTTTCGACTATTTAGCTGCTGATGCCGTCACGCTACAACCGTACATGGGGATTGAGGCATTAGCGCCTTTTTATGAATATGATCGGACGCTATACATCTTGGCTCGTACGAGTAATCCTGGTAGCGATGAAATGCAGTTACAGGTGGTCGAAGGAGAAGAAGTGTACAAGCGTGTAGTACAGAGTTTTTGCGGGCTCGATGTCAACGCAACAATAGGCTTGGTTGCAGGCGCTACATATCCCGAGGAGCTAGAAGTCATACGCAACCTTGCTGGCAACAAGACCTCGCTATTAATCCCTGGTATCGGGGTTCAGGGCGGTGACCTTGAACAATCACTTCGCGCTGGATTAAATGACCAACTCGGTGGTGTTCAAATATCTGCCAGCAGAAGCATCATATTCGCTGAAGATCCCCGCCAAGCAGCACTTGAACTTCATCAGGATATCGAGAAAACAATACAAAAAATTACAGAGGGGGCAAATGATGAACAATATATCTAAAAATGAACTAGCAATCGCTTTAAACCAAATTGGAGCTCTCAAATTTGGTGATTTTACATTAAAAAGCGGTATCGAAAGCCCTATGTATATCGACCTACGTCTACTCATAAGCCATCCTGCTTTAATGAAACAAGTAGCTAAAGTCTATTCAGAAATGATTAAAGACATCCACTTCGATCGGCTGGCCGGCGTGGCCTACGCGGCGCTCCCAATCGCAGGAGCAATCAGCCTCGAGATGGAACGACCATGGATTTTTCTACGCAAAGAGGCTGCCGTAAAAGCCTATGGATTACAGAAAGCGCTTGAAGGTGAATGGTATGAGCAAGAAGAAATATTAGTGATTGAAGACCTTACCACTAAAGGTACTTCACTGCTTGAGGTTGTTTCCGCACTGCAGTCATTCGACCTAAGAATATCTGATGCAGCCGTTCTACTCGATTACAACAAGGGTGGAGAAATAGCACTACAAGAAGCAGGAGTTAACTTGCATCATTTCGCAACAATTCGCGAAATGGTAGATGTCATGCTTGAGCTCGGCAAAATCGATGCAGCACATCATGCTCGGTGCATCGAGTTTGTTGAAACATAATCAAGCTATTATCTCTCATAATTTTAGCGACAATCAGCTATGCATCATTTCAAATTAACAAAAAACTAGCAGGTGTCAAACAGATAACTTAGTAGTGAGTGCTGCAGCTAATCTCTTTCCTGTTTCGATTTTTAACTCTATTTTATTGAAATAAAAATACCTACAAACTAATCTTCTGCTTAATAGTAGAGGAGGAGTTGTGTTCGCAGTATTTTCTAGTATTTCGCTAGCAATCTTCGCAATATCATTTGCAAAAATATTTCAAAAGGGAGGAGAGGTGTCAGTAATTTCTCCGATGGTTTTCGGCGCAAGCATTGTTTTATCGACCGCATTCGGAATAATTTTTATCCATGAGAAAACTTCATTAGTAGGAATGTCAGGGATGCTTTTAATCGTAGTCGGTATTCTCTTAATCGCTAAGGCCACCACCTAAAAAATTTTAGTTTAATTCAACTGGCGTCTCTAGATTATCTGGGTTAAATCTGCACGACTCCCAAAGAGCCATGGTCGCGAGGACCATCATACTATCGATTGCAGCATCAAAAGTATCAAAGATTCCTTCCGGAGCAGAAATTGTCGTTTTGTGATATGGAAAAAAATCTGCAAGTCTTGTTCGAGTTAACGGCTGCCCACATTCAACATCAACATCTAGCTCTGGAAATGAATACGGGGAGTCGCCATCATCAGAAGTTCGTAGAATCTGATTAGATTTAATTCTAACTGTGCAATGATCACAGTTAAAAGCTGGTATTTTACCATCTCCATCATTTGGTTGATTTGTGCTGCGTTCTGTCATTCGTTGCTTGCCAGTATAATTTATAGACCAAAATGTAAAAGTTGACAAGTTGGAGTAAAAAACACAAAACATATTGACAATAAGCTTAGAAAGGAATAGTATTTAAGTGTTTGGTTAAACAATTAAACATAATTTTAACCAAAAGAAAGTGAAATCTTTGGATTTATCTCGCAAACTAATTTCTATGTTCAACTCGCTTGGCGACAAAACCCGATATCGGATTGTTGAGCTTTTGAGTACACGAAAAGACATTTGCGTAAGCGAGCTCAGCACCGAGCTTGGTATTTCTACCGCGGGTACTAGCCAGCAGCTCAAGATTTTAGAGCAGAGCGGCATACTTGAACCGGAACGAATGGGGCAAAAGATTTGCTACCGAATTCGCGAAGAAGACACAACTGTTCAACAAGTAATTAAATTAATGAAGGAGCGCTAACATGAGCGACGCAACACAACCAACAATAACAATGTACACCACACCAACATGTGGATTTTGTCACATGGCAAAAGACTACTTTGATAAAAACAATTTTGCTTTTACCCAAAAAGACGTAGCAGTCGACCTCGATGCACAAAAAGAAATGATCGAAAAAAGTCAGCAAATGGGTGTACCAGTTATCGATATCGATGGTGAAATCATCGTAGGTTTTGACAAACCAAAAATCGAGAAACTACTCAAAGCCAAAGGCTAGTCATCCTGCCAGATAGTACGGCTGAATATTAATTTGCTATTAGTCTGTATTAAATAATAAAAGTTGTCCATCCGGGTATCTTTTATTGTTGTATTGGGTAATGTATAGTTGATTTAATGCAAATCTGGCGTGAGAATACTATTAAATTACTTCGCTTAAATGATTTAAGAGATTCTATCGATAATTGGGCTTGGGATTATTTGTTTTTTGCAGTTTGGTTAAACATCTTCGTAGCATCCTTTGTTTTATGCATTTTATTTATCGTTGTTTATCGTCTAGCTAAACATAAGCATGTTCGATGGTATGAATGGTTTTTCTTTATTGTTGCAGTAATAATATGTTTCTTTTCATATCTTTTTTGGTGGGATTAGAAGTATTAGTTTTTTTAGCATTCAACCGACCTATTCAACCATAATTATTCATTTTTACAGATAACTTAGTAACAGAGAGGTGTTATCATCACTCATCTCCATAATTGACGGAGTATAGATTGTCTGCGAAACTGAAGAGTAGCAAGTTAACAGGAGCAAGTATGTCAGAAATTGATCTAAAAGCGGCAAATACAGTCAGAATCTTAAGCGGAGCGATGGTTGAAAAAGCTGGAAGCGGTCACCCAGGTGGGGCTATGGGCGCATCCGACTACATCCATACACTTTACTCTAAATTCCTTAACGACGACCCAGATGATGCTGAATATCCATGGCGTGACAGGTTCTTCCTCGACGCTGGACACATGTCTCCAATGCTTTACAGTATCTTAGCCTTATCAGGACGGATCGAACTATCACAACTAGAAAACTTTCGACAATGGGGTAGCCACACACCTGGTCATCCAGAGATCGACCACGCCCACGGCATCGAGAACACTTCGGGTCCACTCGGCCAAGGCCACACATACGGTGTTGGCGCAGCTATTGCTGAGCGATTTTTGCGCGAACGTTTTGGTAAATGGACCGAGCATAAAACCTATCTATTTATAAGTGACGGCGGAATTCAAGAAGAAATTAGTCAAGGAGCTGGACGACTTGCAGGGCATTTAGGGCTCGGAAACCTAATCATGTTTTACGACAGTAACGACGTTCAACTTTCCAGCAAAACAAAAGACGTCACATCTGAAGACACGGCAGCCAAATACCGTGCTTGGGGTTGGAATGTCGTTGAAATTGACGGCAATGATTTTATGCAAATTGAAGGTGCACTCGAGCAAGCACAAACGTCAAGCAAACCAAATCTCATTATAGGCAAAACAATCATGGGAAAAGGTGCAGTCGACGCAAACGGTGATCCATTTGAGGGACAAGTGAGTATGCACGGTCAGCCAATGAGTGCAGCTGGCGCAGACTTTGATAAAACTATTTCCGCACTTGGTGGAAACCCAAGTAATCCTTTTGTAATAGCGGAAGACGTTGCGAAATTATACGAAGAATCTACTAACCGAAAACGTAAGATAATTAGTGAGAAAAAGGCTAGTGAAAAGTCATGGCGAGCAGAAAATCCGAATGAAGCAGCTGAACTCGACAGCTTTTTGAGCGGTAAAACGCCAGAAATTAATTGGGAAGAAATTGCATCATCCCAAAAAGAAAATATTGCTACACGAGCTAGTAGCAGCCATGTTTTAGCAGCTTTTGCCGATAACATTCCAAACATGATTGTCATGAGTGCAGATCTAGCTAATAGCGACAAAACTGATGGTTTTTTAAAAAAATCACAAATATTTACACGTGATAATTTCGCTGGACAGTTTATGCAAGCTGGCGTTAGCGAGCTAACTATGGCGGCAGTTGCTGTGGGCATGAGTCTTCATGGTGGCGTTATCCCAGTTTGTGGAACATTCTTTGCATTTTCTGACTATATGAAACCAGTACTACGGATGGCAGCTTTGATGCAACAACCGGTCAAGTTCATGTGGACACATGATGCCTTCCGAGTAGGAGAAGATGGTCCGACCCATCAGCCAATTGAACAAGAAGCTCAGTTACGACTCCTAGAAAAACTACATAATCACGATGGCAAACCAGGATTGCTAGCACTTCGACCTGCCGATAGTGCTGAAACAACAGTGGCTTGGAAAATGGCAATGGAAAATACCGACACGCCAACTGGACTAATCTTAACTCGTCAAAACGTAAAAGACCTGCCGATGAAAGGAATTAGTCGCTTTGAGGATGCCAAGCACGCTGAACAAGGCGCATATATCGTCCAAGAGCCAGTCCAAGCACCCGAACTCGTCGTTATCGCCAATGGTAGCGAAGTTAGTACTGCACTCGACGCCGCAAAACTGCTACCTGATAGCATGATTCGAATCGTAAGTGTTCCGAGTGAAGGAAAATTTCGAGAACAACCAGAGGAGTACCAGAACGAAGTACTCCCAGAAAGAGTTCCACGCGCCGGTATCACTGCCGGCTTGTCGGTTAATCTTCTTGGGTTAGTTGGTGACATCGACCGTATTCATGGTCTTAATCACTTTGGTTTCAGCGCACCATACACAATACTCGACGAAAAGTTCGGTTTTACTCCTGAAGCTTTCGCTGAAAAACTTAAAACTTGGCTTTAAGTTTACTCGACAGCACTATCGTCGATAGTTATACTTAGCCGTCATGGATACCCATATACTCCTACGCCTCCTTGCTGCCACCACTGAGCTTTTCGGTGGTTTAATGGTCGCTTATGCGGCACTACGTGTTCACCACCGGTTTCTCAACGAGCACAAGGTTGATGAGAATGTTTTTTCAGCCATGAAAAGAGAACAAAAGTTAGCTGTGGGTGGTGCTGTGTTATTAGTCGTCGGTTATATTCTAACAATTTATACAGAATTTATTTGGATAGTCTAACACTACAAAAAAACTCACTTTATTCTCCAGCGACTTTCGGTCGTCTTCGGGCTACGTTATAATAAGTATATGTTTGAAGATTTTGAAACTAAACCATCCGTAGTCATCGTATACACAGGCGAGGGCAAAGGAAAAACAAGCGCCGGACTGGGCCTATTGGTCCGTGCGCTAGGGACTGGCTGGCGCGTAGCTTTCGTGCAGTTTATCAAACACTGGGAGGTTGGTGAACACCAGTTCATCAAAGATATTGAACCAATTTATCAAGACAATTTGAAAATGTTTCGCGGAGGCAAAGGATTTTATGATGCCGGTGAAATGAGTGCTGCTGGGATTAGTAATAATCAACACAAGCAAGCCGCTCAAGAAACACTCGAGTTTGCGATCAAAGCCACCCAAAGTGGTGAATTCGATCTGGTAATCTGTGATGAAATTAACAATGCAATGCATGATGGGCTTATTAAGCCTGAGCAAGTAAAAGATATGATAAAAAATAGAAATACTGATACTAGTTTATGTCTAACCGGTCGTGATTTTCCCAAAGATTTACTGAACGACGTTGATATTGCTACAAATATGACTAAGTTGAAACATCACTTCGATAATAAATTTATGGCAAATAAAGGTATTGATTACTAGCTAGTTAATCGGAGAGTCTGGGTGCTCTGGATCTGGAAGCGCACTTATGCACAGAGTGTTAGTGCCGTCGCTAAACGAATTCTTACCATCAGAAATAGTAAAATTATTTATATCACCCTCGTACTTGACTGTCGTAACTCCGCAGTCTTCATTGTTGCCCTCTAGTATATATTGTATAAAATACCAATGGTCATAAACAACGTTATCACTGTCTTTCACTGTCCCGCCAGTATATCCTGAGACTGGTTCATTATAATTAAAATTGATCCCACCCATAAGCACATAAGCAGAACCAAGATTACCACCGATTGGTTCTGTATTCATTTTTGGTCGTGCTTCGGTTGTTACTTTGGCAAGTTCTTTGTTGAATTCATTTCTCACCCGGAAGTTTCCATTTGCAGATTGAGTTACGCCACCATCAAGACTGAAAAACATACAATAATCGCCATCGGCAGAATAATCATCACCATAACCAAGGCAAGTGTGTCTTTTCATTGGATACTTATTAAACTCTCCAAGATACGTACGGAGTGAGGTCGAAAGGCCTTGTGCGGCGACTATCTTTGATTGATTCCGAGCGTTACGTTGATATCGACCAGTACCGATAGTAGTCAAAGCAGCCAAAATTCCAATCACGACAATCACAATCAGCAATTCAACAATTGTGAAACCGTTTTGTTTTTTCGTCATGGTAATAATGACTCAGGATTATCAGGGTCAAGTAACGGAATAACGCAGAGCGTATTGCCATTAGCACGGAGGCTATAGTCTAAAGTTGTGCTTTCATAGCTATTCGGATTATTTCTTTTTACCGCACCTTGTTTACCGCATGTAGCATCGTCGCCCGCAAGAGCGTATTCGAGGAAGAATTTATTATTCTTTGAGTTAACTTTTGCCCCACCTCTTTGGACAAAAACGATTCCTTCGTAAAATTCTCCACCACTAAGTTGAATTCGGCTAGTATCATATTCAAAATTAGATAATTTAGTAACTTTTTCTAATTCTACATTAAAGTTACTGCTAACCTCGCTCCACGAAGCGTTTGTGCACTTACCATCACGTAATTCTGGGCCCTTTCCTAAGCAAACGCCATAGATGATGCTTACTGCTGAATCAGGTAGAGGGTACTGATTGTACTTTCCTATGTACGTTTTCAATCCAACGGTCAACGATTTAGCAGCATCGTTCTTCAATGAATTCTTTGCTTTTCTTTGATACTGACCATAACCGGTGTAAACGAGTCCAGCTAAAATGCCGATAACAAGTATAACCACAAGTAACTCGACTATAGTGAATCCAAGAGATGTATTTTTATGTTTCATGATTTTGCTTACGCTTAAGCCTAGTATACGCTATCAGGAAACTGAAACAACCATAAACGAATTAGCACTCTTGACATGAGAGTGCCAGTTTACTATAATCAAAGTACTATCTTTAGCAAAAGGAGAACTTATGAACCCAAATGAAATGACGCAGAAACTTGTCGAAGCACTTCAAGCTGCAATCGAGACAGCAACCGAGCGCCACAATCCGATGCTTGAACCGGAGCATTTACTCTCGAAATTAGCCGCACAGACCGACACAGCATTCAGCGGACTGGTCGGTGCAAGCGGAGTCTCTGAGGCTGATTTTGAAGGCAAACTCCACGAAGCCGTTGATGCTTTACCGACTACGACTGATGTTTCATCTGAATCTGACATTCGTCCAAGTAGCAAGTTTAGTCGTATGTTGGCAACTGCAAAGAAACAGATGAAAAGTCTAGGGGACACGCACCTCTCAACTGAACATATCTTGCTGTCTGCCTCCAAAGAAAAACTACTTCCAATTGAACTTAACTATAATGACTTGAAAACTAAGCTTAACGATGTACGCGGAGGACAGAACGTAAAAGATCAAACACCCGAAAACAAAATGAATGTGCTCGAAAAATACGGTCAAGACTTCACTGGCCTTGCTAGAGAAGGCAAGCTCGATCCAGTCATTGGCCGCGACGAAGAGATTCGACGTGTCATGCAGGTTTTGAGTCGCCGAACTAAGAATAACCCTGTTTTAATCGGTGAGCCGGGCGTTGGTAAGACAGCCATAGTCGAAGGACTTGCTAGCCGAATTGTAGCCGGTGATGTACCAAATAGCTTGAAGAATCGACGATTGATTGAGCTCGGGATGGGAAGTCTTTTGGCTGGTGCGAAATACCGTGGAGAATTTGAAGAACGTTTGAAAGCCGTGCTTGATGAAGTCGAAAAATCTGATGGTGAAATTATTTTATTCGTCGATGAACTCCACACGATTGTCGGTGCTGGCAAAAGCGAAGGTGCAATGGATGCCGGCAATATGCTGAAGCCTCTTCTGGCTCGCGGTAAATTACATATGATAGGTGCAACCACACTTGACGAATATCGAGAAAATATAGAAAAGGACGCAGCCCTAGAGAGGCGCTTCCAGCCAGTCTTCGTCGACGAACCATCAGTTGATGACACAATTACAATCCTTCGCGGACTTCAAGAAAAATACGAAGTCCACCATGGTGTAAAAATTACTGACGATGCAGTAGTTGCTGCCGCTAAACTTAGCAGTCGCTACATCGCAGATCGTTTCTTGCCAGACAAAGCGGTTGACCTGATTGATGAAGCAACCTCGAGTCTTAAGATTGAAATCGAGTCAATGCCGACGGAACTTGACCGCGTTAAGCGAAAAATTACACAGCTCGAAATCGAGAAAGCATCGCTCAAAAAAGATAAAAATGCTAAAGAACGAGTCAGCGAAATTGAGCAAGAAATCGCTAATCTCAAAGAAGACTCAAGCGGTCTCGACCAGCAATGGAGTCGCGAAAAAAAGCTAATTGATGAGATCAATCAAGCTAGTGAAAAAATAGACCATCTTAAAAGCGAGCAAGAGCAAGCCGAGCGTGAGAATGACTTAAACCGTGCTGCTGAAATTCAGTATGGTGAGATTCCGAAGCTAAAGGAAGCAATTGCTGCGACTCAGTCAGAGCTGGATAAAATTCCAAGCGACCAGAGATTATTACGTGAAGAAGTAACCAGCGAAGATATTGCGAGTGTTGTTGGGCGTTGGACCGGAATTCCAGTTTCCCGCCTCTTGGAAAGTGAATCCAACAAACTTAGCCACCTCGAAGGTGAGCTAGAAAAACGAGTTATTGGTCAGGACAAAGCAGTCACTGCTGTCGCCAACGCGATTCGACGTAGTCGTGCAGGGATTAGTGATCAGCAAAAACCGATTGGAAGCTTTCTTTTTCTCGGACCAACTGGTGTTGGTAAGACTGAATTAACGAAGGCATTGGCTGAGCAGCTGTTTGATGACGAACACGCCATGGTTCGGATTGATATGAGCGAATACATGGAACAGCATGCCGTTGCCCGTCTAATCGGTTCGCCTCCAGGCTACGTCGGTTACGAAGCGGGTGGTCAGCTGACCGAAGCCGTCCGACGACGACCCTACACAGTTATCTTGTTTGATGAGATAGAAAAAGCCCACCGTGATGTCTTTAATATCTTGTTACAAGTTCTCGATGATGGTCGCATGACTGACGGACAGGGAAGAACCGTAAACTTCACCAATACTATTATTGTTATGACTAGTAATATCGGCTCTCACGAGATTCTCGAAGCAAAACCAGAAGAGGACGAAGCTTTGGAGGATACGATTCAGCAAATGTTGCGCAAAGAATTCCGACCCGAATTTCTCAACCGAATCGATGATATAGTCGTCTTTAATCGACTTGATCAAAAACGAATGGGTGATATTGTCGACATTCGCTTGCGTGAATTTGCTGCCCAGATTAAAGACAGTAAAGACATTACAATCAATTTTTCAGATGATGTTAAAACCATGTTAGCAGAGCAGGGCTATGACCCAAGCTTTGGCGCCCGACCGCTCAAGCGATTGATTCAAACCAAAATTCTCGATCCACTTGCTCTCGAAATCATCGATAATAAAATCACTGACGGGGATACAATAACTGCCAAGTCAGAAAACAACCAAGTAGTTTTTTAGACTATTGCTTGCTGATTTAATTATCTATTAGCACTTGCATTTATCCCAGCTATAACTCCTAATGATCTCACCAAACCAAATCTTGCCCGTGGTGTATTCGGAGGAAAACTGGCTTCAATTACTTCACCCGACCAACGAATACGATTCTCATTATTATCTGAATCTAACGAAATTTCTGTAGGTGTACGGACCAGCCTTGCTAAACGCAGTAGTGCCCCCATAGCACTGATGGAATTTCGTTCTAGACCACTGCTAAATCCGAATCCAATTGTTTTTTTCATATGTGAGCCTCGAAATGTTGGCCATTCCACACCTCCAAGAACTGTAACTACACCGTCTACCCCAATCTCTTCGGCCTTCGCATCATTAGGTTTAGTTCCCTCATTAGGAAAAACAGTGTCACCTCCTGCAAATTTACTAACAAACTGACCCATGAGGTGCGAAATGTCATCACTTCCACCAACTGCAGTACCAAATAAATCTTTTCGGAATACAGCTATCACCGGTTTTGTTGGTATCTCAGATTCTTTATCTTCTTGAACGATAATACGACCAAAACCGACCTCAACTGCCGCCTCAGATAAAAGTTGAGAGGGATGAACATGGTTTAACTCTACTAGTTGTACTCCAAGATTTGCATAGACCATGAGTTCGCTAAGTTCAGGTGTTTCTAGTCCACTCATTCATTACTTTCTTCTTTTTAATAAAAACTAATTGTATATCTTATAATACATCTTCGCAAGTATTGTTTCTTTATGTGATAAAAATTACATTCACCAAACTATTGGTTTTTGATCATGCTGAGATAAATAACTACTAGATTGTGAGAATGGCTTAGTGCAAAAAAAGCCTCGATAGGCTGAGAGAGGGGAAGGGTGTGAGCTCTCAATAACTAAATGTTTAGATTGGTCAATCAGCTTTTTTTTACTTCTCGCAAACGAACCCCAGAGGATGAAAACTGCATTTTCTTTTTTTTCGGATAATTGGGTTATAACGAAATCAGTAAACTCTTGCCATCCTATATCTCGGTGCGAAGCTGGTTCGTTAGATCGAACTGTCAATACCGAGTTAAGAAGCAGTACTCCTTGTTTTGCCCACGGCGTTAAATCGCCATTTTTAATTTTCGATTTTACTCCAAGATCCGATTCAATTTCCTTCTTAATATTTTGTAAACTCGGTGGCAACTTCACTTCATCCGGCACAGAGAAGCTTAGACCCATCGCTTGATTAGGGCCGTGGTATGGATCTTGACCAAGAATCACTACTTTTACTTGATCAAATGGAGTGAGCTTAAATGCGTTAAAGATGTTGTCTATTTCTGGAAAAACTGTAGAAGTTTGATATTCTTCATGTATATTTTCAATAAATTTCTTCCAATAGGGCGTAGCCAGAAAGTCTTTAAGTTGATCGCGCCAACTATCTTCAAAATCAGTGTAATTCATCACTTCGATGATACATCAATGCACAGCCAAATACGCTAATTTGTGAAAGGTATATGCTATAATTTTGTCAGATATTATGTAGAAATGGGGAATTATTAACGCATTAGCTTGGATCAAGAAGTGCCGTGATAAATTTGCAGAATTAGCCAGACAGGAACATGCTGTTATTCTAATTTTATCCACGACTAGTTTTATTCTCTTAACTATGGGAATCATGGTTTTTTCTAATTCCCACATTCATGACCTTGGTTTTAACGGTGGGGAATCAGACCGTCGACAGTTAAACATCTATGCCAGCTTGTTTGAATGGGATAGTTACGGATTCCAGCGTATAGCCGATCAAGGATACAAGGGGAAAGCCGAGCCAGCTCGCTTCCCACTTTATTCAGTTTTTATCCGCGGGACAAGCAACTTAACAGCTATCCCAACTAAATACTCTGGATTTTTAGTATCGGCACTTTCACTCATCGGTTTTGTGTTTATCTTAAAGGCTTATAGTGAAAGATTATTAGATAAAAAGCTAAAACCTAACATCTATTTTCTGCTTATCGTTTTTGCTTGTTTCCCGACAAGCTTCTTCTTACCAATTGTTTATTCTGAATCGTTGTTTCTAGTAATCAGCGGCGCAGCTCTACTTGCACATCAGCGTGACAAATATTGGCTATCTGCTTTTTTTACCGGCTTAGCTTGTTTGATAAAAGTTCAGGGAGTTATGCTGATTGGTTATTTTGGATTAAAAGTTCTAATTGACAAAGGGTTGAAGTTCAAACTACGTGACACTGTACCTTTTCTTGGAATCTTCGGATTGTTCATCTATATGGCATTTCTTGCGAAAGAATATGGTGATCCATTATATTTCATTGAAGCTCAAAAGTATTGGGGCCGACTCAGTGACAACTACTTTATGGAGTTAATCACAAGCTTTCGACCGTTCTATCTTTGGTTTACTGCCTTTATAGCAATAGGCATAAAAGGGCTGACGACAGTACCCGATAAAGCAGCACGCTATTCTTTAATCGCATACTCACTGGCACTATTGTTTGTCCCAGTAGCAAGTGGAAGCTGGGATAGCTTCAATCGGTATGTACTTGTCGCGTTTCCATTATTTATAGGGGCTGCTATTTTCTTGCAAAAATCCAATAAAACCACTCAGGCAGTCTATTTTGCTAGTAGTGGATTTCTTCTTGCTTGGTACATCATGCTTTTCAGTAATGGCTACTGGGCCGGTTAATGGTAACTAGTCCCAGTGTAGATACTGAAAATTTAGCTGGATCAAAACGAACCAGTCTGATTCAAATACTCACCTTTGGAGTCATTGGTGTTTTCAACACTGCATTAGACTTCGCAATTTTCAACTTTTTATCATTCGTCGTAGCTTTTCCATTGATTATGTCAAATATTATATCTGTTTCGATCGCAATGCTTGTAAGCTACGTGCTTAATAGTTATTTTACCTTCTCAAACCAACAGAGTAGAAAATCAATAAAACAGTTCCTACTATTCTTTTTTATAACAGCAATTGGTATTTACGTCATACAGAATTTCATCATATACCTGTTTAGTGATTTATGGATTCACCCTGCAAAAATGACTCTCAAATTCATTGAAAATGTAACCAGCTCAACCATAAATTCAGTTATTTTTAATGCAAATTTTTCTAAAGTACTGGCAGTTGGATTTGCAATGGTTTGGAATTTTTCGCTTTATAAGTTCGTGGTTTTCAAGCGATGAAATATTCAATAATAATTCCTGCACTCAATGAAGAGATGCGCATACTTTCAACTTTAGATGATCTAGTCGCATTTATAAAAAAACAAAGATTGGATGTAGAGATAATCGTTGTTGCGGCAAAAGGAACGGACAGGACCATCGAGGTTGTCGAAAAATACTTGAAAAATAGAGATAATATTAGGCTTATTAAGCCCGGAGATCCGGTTGGAAAAGGTAGGGATGTTGCTGTTGGTATGAAGGTAGCAAAGGGAGATTTTCATGTCTTCATGGATGCAGACCTTGCAACGCCGTTAAAATATTTTAAAAAAATGATTAATCGATTAGACAAAAAAACCGATATAATAATTGGTGTAAGGCCACTTATGACGATTCATAAAGGTCCGCGTAAATACCTATCATTTGGTTGGAACCTTCTAGCCAAGAGTTTTCTCGGTCTAACTACTACCGACACACAGTGTGGTTTCAAGCTTTTTTCAAAACATGCAAGTAAACTAATTTTTGCAGACCTTGAGTCAAAGAAATGGCTATTTGATATGGAGGTTCTTGTTGCAGCTGACTATCACTCGCTAAAAACTGAAGAGATTGAGATATCTGACTGGAGAAATCAGCCTGGTGGAAGTTTTAACAAACAAATAGTTCGTGATTCATTTGCTACTTTTTCTGAATTTATTTCAATTTATAAGTTAAAAAAGACAAAATATAAAAATATAAAATAGTAGGTAAAATTCTCTCCTAGATAATTGCTATACTAGACTGATGCCAAATGAGAAATTTTCATATTCAATAATCCATAATGATGATCGAGCAAGAACTGGCATCATATCGACGCCCCACGGACAAATCAAGACTCCAGCCTTCATTGTCGTTGGGACCAAAGCTACCGTAAAAAGTCTCAGTAACGAGCAGCTCGACGGCACCGGTATGCAAGCGGCACTCGCTAACACATACCACTTAATGTTACGACCTGGCAGCGACGTTGTGAAGAGAGCTGGTGGTCTTCACAAGTTTATGAATTACAGAAAGCCACTATTTACTGATAGTGGTGGTTTCCAAGTCTTTAGTCTCGGTGTAGCCTTTGACAGTGGAATTACCAAAGTTGCGGAGGAGGGCGAAAGTCGAGAGGGGATTCCAAAGAATAATGCCCGTTTTAAAATAAACGACGACGGAGTAACCTTCAAAAGCCACCTTGATGGAAGTAAAATATACCTTGATCCAGAAAAATCTATGCAAATTCAGTATGATCTCGGCGCTGATATAATCTTCGCTTTCGATGAATGCACCGCGCCGACTGCGCCGAAAAATTACCAGCGTATAGCAATGGAAAGAACTCATAGTTGGGCGCAAAGAAGCGTTGACGCCCACGACAAGCTTGATACTGATGAGAAGCAAGCTCTGTTTGGAGTTGTACAAGGCGGACGGCATGAAGACCTCCGTCGAGAGTCCGCCCGAACACTTGCTACGATGAATTTCGATGGATTTGGTATCGGTGGGGCTTTTAACAAGCATGATCTCGGAGAAGCAGTTGGCTGGGTGACAGACGAACTTCCAGACGAAAAACCACGACACTTGCTCGGCATCGGCACACCGGAAGATATTCTAGCTGCGGTCGCTGTTGGTATCGACACATTCGACTGCGTTACGCCCACCCGTAATGCTCGAAATGGCTCGCTATACACCTATGATGGTCGCTTTAATATAGGCAGAAAAGATTTTGAATTTGACGAATCTCCAATCGAACAAAACTGCAATTGTTACACCTGTCAACACCACGGCAAACACTATCTACGACACCTATATAAATCAAGTGAACTTGCCAGTAACAGCCTGCTAACTGTCCATAATTTACATTTCTTCGCACGATTCATGGAGGATATCAGAACTGCCATCATTGAACAAAGGTTCCGACAATTTAGCGAAGATTGGCTTGCAAACTACCGTAGCAAAGTATCATAGTATTACTTATGCCTTTTATTTCACAGTTAAAACAGATCAATCAAAGACCAAAACACTACTGGCCATATTACTATCATCGAATCAATCGCAACAAATCAGCCGGGGCCAAACAAATCCTATTCGGACAGATTGTTGGAGTCTCATTATCGCTAGTAGCAGGAATATTTCTCGATTCAGCCAAAGAGAAATTCATACTCATTCCCGGAACACTACTATTGCTGCCGGGTTTGATCGATGTTATAGCATCAGTAACTGCTAGTTTGTCAGTAAAAATTAATCATCACATAAAGAATACCGACTTTAAAAAGAGCATCATCGCTGTGCACGATGCACTTTATTCACTAGCTATCTTGATGGTATCAACCCTTATCCTCAGCCTTTTCACGGTCATCGTCGGAATGCTTTTTTTCGAGGTTGATCCTCTAAAAATAATTGCTATCAGTATGATTACGTCTCTCGGTGTTGGTGTTCTGGCTTTTCCTTTGATAATCATAGGTGTAATCGTTGTTCGTAAGCTCAAGCTCAACCCTGATAACATCGTCGGGCCGATAGAAACATCAGTTGTCGATATGTTGGTGGTGATTATTATCTCCTTAGTGATTGGGGTAATTGTATGATTAAAAAAGAACGTCTAAAACAATCATTCTTCTATACTTGCCTTATGGTGGCTGCAGCCAGTAGTGTCAGTTTGATTGGTGGTATTGGGCTCGAAGCTATTTCCGAAAAACTCTTGCCGATAATTCCGCTACTGATAGCCACACCGCCCCTAAATACAATGGTTGGTGATTACGCTTCAGTAATTGCTGCACGTGCAACTGATGGCAAGACCCGAAAGCATCCTCAGCTAGAACTGGCTCGTGACTTAGCACCAAGCATATTACTCAACGCCAGCGCAGTTAGTATCGTTAGCCTAGGCGTCGCAATTTCACGTAATTATGGACTTTCTGCTGTTTTTCTAAGTAAGTTCATCGTCTTTGTGTTTGCAAGTATCATTGGTGTGGTCGTAGCTATGCTGATAATAACTAAAACTGTCGACAAATTACTCGAGACTAAAACAGCGAACCCAGATGATGTCCTAATCCCAATCGTAACTTCCGTCACTGACGTTTTAATGCTCGGTCTTATTACCGCCGCCGCTTTGTGGCTTTTTTAATATATATAATTTGTATCATATACATACAACAACTCGAAGCAGGCACTGTATACTAGGATTGTGGCATATCAAAAATCATATAACTACAATCCGACGTACCAGCCTGGACAGGCTCAGCCATTCGCTCTTAGCCGTAGCAAAATCGAACAGTTTATTCAGTGTCCACGATGTTTCTACCTAGACCGTCGTCTCGGAATAAAACAACCTCGTACACCTCCTTTTACTCTGAATTCAACCGTTGACGAACTATATAAACGCGAATTTGATGAGCTACGAAAAGAAAAAAAGCAGCATTCCATACAAGTAAAATATAAACTTGATGCTATTCCCGCAGAACACGAAATGCTCGATATTTGGCGCGAAAACTTTAAGGGCATCCGGACCGTCCACAAAGACACTAATCTAGAAATCTTTGGTGCGCTCGATGATTTATGGATTAATAAAAAAAACGAATACATTGTGGTCGACTATAAGGCCACAGCACGTACCCAGCCCGTTACACAGCTTGGTGATGCGTTTTATCACGATGGTTATCGCCGTCAACTCGAGGTATATCAATGGCTCTTGCGACAAAATGGATTAAGGGTCAGCAATACTGGATATTGGCTGTATGCAACGGCTAAGAAAAAGTCTGAGCGCTTTGATGGTATGTTGAAATTTGACCAGCGTTTAATCGAACATCCGGGAGATGACAGTTGGATTGAACCAATTTTACCGAAAATCAAAGCGTGCCTGGAGTCGGACCAAATTCCAGAGGTCGGCAAAGAATGCGGCTATTGTCCATATGCTAAAGAACGCACTCAGATGACGCTTAATTACCTCAATAAAAACAGTTCATAGCACTTGAACGACTCACATCGTTTAAACATGACGAATTCGAGGTTTAAAGTTAGGACGAGACTTCTCATAAAATTTAATATCGTCTTCAAGCTTCAAAGTCAGGGAAATATCATCGAGACCTTCTAAAAAGCGCTTCATGACTTCATCGTCGAGGGGGAAGTTTGCTTCAAAACCAAGCTCATTTACAAGCATCGTTCGCTTCGAAATATCTATATAAAATTCAAGTTCTGGACGATTCTCAACAGCTTCGAGGAGAGCATCCACGGATTCGTCAGGCAAAACAACTGGCAACAAACCATTTTTATGTGAGTTATTTCGAAAAATATCACCAAAACTCGGAGCAATCACAGCTGCAAAACCGTATTGCATAATTGCCCATACGGCGTGTTCGCGAGACGAACCAGTCCCAAAGTTTGAACCAGCAACCAGAATTTTAGCATTTTTGAACCGATCCTGATTTAACACAAAATTTGGCTCGTTTTCGCGCCACTGTGCGAACAAACCAGCTTCAAAGCCAGTCTTAGAAATACTTTTTAGATAATCGCTTGGGATGATTTGATCAGTATCAACGTCACTACGGTCGAGCGGTGCGGCTGTACCTTTAATTATTTTAACTGCTTTCATAGTAGAAATTATACCAGATTACTGTTTTCTTAAGTGTCTGAATGATGTGAATGTGACCAATAATGCTAGGCCGGCAATGGCAATTCTTTCTACCGGAAACCTTCCCATACCATTTTCTACAAGCTCACTAGCACCAGCCAGAACCAAGTGGTCTAGAGAGTCTGGTTTGTCCTCACAGCTAGTAAGCACTCCAGCATTAGAATCACCATCTTCACTATTCAGCTTAGCTTCATTCATTTATGTTATTAAATTATCTTTATGATTTAATTTCAACTATTTGTCATTATTTTGGTCCAAGCCAATACAGTTGCAGGTGACAAAAAACAGATTACAATAATGCTAGTGCTTCAACACATACAAAAACCAATTAAAAGAATAAAAGAAGTTTTACGAGGCTTTACCATTATTGAATTACTCGTCGTAATTGTTGTGATTGGTATTCTTGCGAGTCTAGTTTTAATCGGTATCGGAAACGTCCGTGAAAAAGCTTACAATAGCCGCAGCAAAGCGGAGCTACGTTCTATTTCTACTGCGCTCTACCTATATCAAAATAAATATGCTGGATTTCCAGCTGATGTGACTCGCGGGCTACCACCAGGTCTTGAAGAATTTCTGAGTAACAAGAGTTGGCCGGCAGCGCCGTATCCTGGCAGTATTTACGACTACGACGCGTACGTAAATGGTGGCGTTGACACATATCAAATCAGTATTCGCTTCTGCGAGGCAAATAAACCAAATACTTGTAGATTCCCAAATGAAGATTGGGCAAATAACTTTGATATCAATAGCTCGATGTACTATTGCATTGAAGGCAGGTGTAAAGCTCACCCAGATAAACCAGACAATCATCCTGGTTATTGCATCAATTGCACTGATGATTAAAAGATAATGCTTGACTTTGATATTATGCTTATGGTATTACAAAGGTAGTTAAACAAGCGAAAACAAAAATGCCAAGCTCAGAACGAACAGAATTAGACTTAATTGATCTCTCGAATTCTTCAGGTAATAGGCGAACAGCATTTTGTCGCCAGCATAGCGATAGAGATACGAGTACCGTTGGTAGGCTACTTGTTCCAGAGCGCGTAGCAACCAATCCGCGTGGAAAAGAAATACAAAAAGTAAATTCAGAGCCAGAAAATTTTGCAGAAACTTTGAGTAGGGTTGGCTTTTTAGCGTTACATAATGTCAGGAATGGCCTATCGCTTGAAGGTCTTCATGGACCAAGAGGTACGAGCCTAGAAGGCCTAGATCCTTTTGTCAGTGATTCCACCATAGACAGGGATCTTGGAGAGTTGGCACATAAGCTTTCTCGAGATGGATCAATTGCTTCGATAGCGGTTTTAGAGGGATATATAGTTGAATCAGGTCAAGTAAGACTTACAGGTGAAAGACCAGAATATCCGTGGGATCAAGACTTTGTCGAAGGCAATGGCAGGCTCGTACTCGTAGCATGGAATATACATAGTTTTAACGAAACCCATACGCTGCCAGCTCCTTACGATCTACCAGGACCACATACTGAAGATATCGAAGTGTCAACCCACTTAGCTATACAGTCTGCGACAGTGCTAGAGACCGGGTTGCCAGATACAGGATTTTATTTATAGGAACAATTTATGCAGGAGTTGAAATAGAGCCAGTTAAGGCAGTAGCTGCGGCAACTGCTGGTGAGAGCAGATGAGTTCGGCCATTCGTACCTTGGCGGCCTTCATAATTTCTGTTTGAGGTTGAAGCACAGCGCTCACCAGGCTTTAACTGGTCAGGGTTCATCCCAAGACACATCGAACATCCTGGGTTTCGCCAATCAAAGCCAGCATCGATGAAAATTTTGTCAAGTCCTTCAGCTTCAGCCTGTTTTTGAACCTCTTCACTACCGGGAACAACCATGGCTTCAACAGTATTGGCAACTTTATTACCTTTAACGATTTCGCTTGCGATTCGTAAATCTTCAATTCGAGCATTTGTACAACTGCCAAAGAAAACTTTATCGACTTTGATGTCGCGCATAGCTGTGCCAGCCTTCAAATCCATGTAGGCAAGCGCTCGTTCAGCAGCTTTTCTTTCTAGTGGATCTTCGAAATCATTCGGATCTGGTATTTTTCCATCGATTGACACTACCTGCGCAGGATTAGTACCCCATGAAACATACGGTGTGAGCTTACTGGCATCAATTTTTACTTCACGGTCAAATTTTGCTCCTTCGTCTGTCGGTAATGTCTTCCAATACTCAACCGCTGCTTCCCAATCAGCACCTTTTGGTGCATATTCACGACCGCGAACGTAATCAAAGGTTGTTTGGTCGGGCGCAATCATGCCAATTTTTGCACCGCCTTCGATGCTCATGTTGCAGATGGTCATACGGGCTTCCATGCTAAGGCTTTCAACCGCACTCCCACGATATTCTGCCATATAACCACGACCGCCGAGCGTGCCAATTTCGCCAATAATAGCTAGGATTATATCTTTTGCATAAACACCAGCTGGCAATTTTCCATCAACCGTTACGGCTAGAGTTTTTGGACGAACCTGCGGCAAGGTTTGCGTTGCGAAAACGTGCTCAACCTCCGAAGTTCCAATACCGAAAGCAAGTGAGCCAAATGCACCGTGTGTACTTGTATGACTGTCTCCACAGACCATCGTCATGCCAGGCTGCGTAATACCGCGTTCAGGACCAACGATGTGAACAATACCTTGCTGGCCACTTTTCATAGGATAAAGTTTTATTCCAAATTCAGCAGTGTTTTTACGTAGTGCGTCAATCTGTTTACGACTAATCGGATCAACAATGCTAATCAGTTGACCATCAAGCGCATCGGTCGGCACATTGTGGTCCTCCGTAGCAATTGTGAGATCGGGTCGTCGCACATCACGATCGGTCAGCCGTAAACCTTCGAAAGCTTGCGGGGAAGTTACTTCGTGAATGAGGTGCATGTCGATAAACAACAAATCAGCACCACCATCGACGCCTTTCGTGACAACGTGCGCATCCCATAACTTATCAGCTAGTGTTTTTTTCATATTTTATTATTATACCATTCTTTTTAACACTATTGACAAGCATCATATAATTGTTTAATATATTTGATTAACTATCAATAAGGTATTGGAGAAAAATGTCCGTTGAGACAGAAAGACCACTAAGAGTCGAGGAGTGCGACGAGCTCTACGATATTTACAAAGAAGCTATCAGAACTTTTGGTCAACCAGGAGGTATCCAGGAAACTTATCATGAAGACCGAACGGAACGCGCTCAAAACCGAGGATTGGTATGGAAAGGCGAGACAGAAGCTGCATTGGCAGAAGGACATGATCCGGATAAATGGAGATTTGTAGTTGTGCCTGGCACAAAGCGTTGGCTAGAAAGAAACTCACCGGATCTAGACGATAGAGTTATAGACCTAGTGACGTACTTAGATGATAGAATTGCTCAGGTTCACGAATCAATTATTCGAGGGGTAGAGCGAAGTACACCTGATGGTCTTGATTGGTTTCTGGAAAAAACTGTTGATGAAAACGGCGTTATGGCGAACGGAAATTTGAGATTACTCAAATATGCACCTCCTAACTCTGTTTCAGCCAATGACCATTTAGCAAGACCTCATTTTGACACATCGGTAGTCACTTTTCATGCCGACTCTACTCGACCTGGATTAGTTTTCTTTGAAGAAGATAGAACGCACGGCCCACCTATCGACTTTGCAAGAGATAGAGCAATTCTATTCGGTGGCCTTATGACTAGGGGCTCTGCATTAGAGCAAAAATTTCCCCCCAAAATACATGCAGGTTTAGAGATTGAGCCAGAATCAGATAATTCTCGTTTCGTATTAGTCAGCCAAATCAGTGAATATCGAGACCTGACAGTACCTAGCAAAGCAGAAACTCATCCTTTCTAGTGTAATCTGGTAGAATATCAGTATGAAAAAAATTGGAATTATTCGTGGAGATGGAATTGGCAAAGAGATTGTCGATTCGGCATTAAAAGTTCTACAAGCTGTTGGATTTGAAGCCGACTATACAGATTATGATTTGGGTGGGCAGCGATACTTACAAGATGAGACTATTTTGCCAGACGAAACGATTGCGGAGTGGAAAAGTTTAGACGCAATTTTGCTCGGAGCAGTCGGACATCCTGACGTCACACCTGGAATTATCGAACGAGGACTACTACTTAAAATGCGTTTTGAGCTCGATCTCTACGTTAATCATCGACCATTTAAGGCTGAAGGCGTCGATATCGAAGTTATCCGTGAAAATACTGAGGGAGTATATCTGAACGAAGGCGGTGTCGCGCGAAAAGGCACACCACACGAAGTCGCAACACAGGGCTCAATCAACACACGCTTTGGCGTTGAACGTTTAGTCCGCTACGGTTTTGAAGTGGCTAAAAACCGTAAAAACAAACGATTAACACTGGTCCACAAAACCAATGTTCTCGCATACTCTGGTGACCTCTGGCGGCGAACGGTCAATGAAGTCGCTAAAGAGTATCCGGAAGTCGAAACCAGCTATGATCACATCGACGCCGCATGTATTCATTTCGTCGAGCGACCAGAGCGTTACAGCGTTATCGTAACCGATAATCTATTTGGCGACATCATCACTGATCTCGGTGGCGCAATTAGTGGTGGCATCGGTCTAGCAGCAAGCGCCAATATCAACCCGAATGGAGTTAGCATGTTTGAGCCAGCTCACGGCAGCGCCCCTGATATTGCCGGTCAGAACAAAGCCAACCCAATCGCGACAATCTTGAGTGCCGTCATGATGCTCGAGCATTTTGGTGAAACTAAAAAAGCCGAAGAGATTCGTAATGCCATCACGATTTTTCGAGACAGCAAAGATCACGAAACAACCAGTGGAACCACCGATGACATCATCGAGCTCCTTTGAATATCTTAATCATATTTGATACAATTTACAGATGTTAGAAGTTAAAAATCTTAAAGCTAAAGTTGAAGATACACGGATTTTACGTGGAATTGATCTCAAAGTAGACGACGGTAAAACCGTTGTTATCATGGGTCCAAACGGTAGTGGCAAAAGTACGCTTTCCTCATGTATTGCCGGCGACCCACGATATGAAATTACTGACGGCGAGATGCTGCTTGATGGTGAAAATATCAACAAGATGGGTGCCGATGAGCGCGCAAAAAAAGGGATTTTCTTGGCCCACCAAAGCCCATTAGCTATTGAAGGATTAATCTCTGAAACTTTTTTATGGCAGCTTGAACAGCTTCATCACCCAGGAGTGCGAAAACTTGATGAATTCCAGAATTGGCTTCGCAAAACTGCAGCTGATCTAGAGCTAGATATTGAACTGCTTGAACGAGGATTAAACGATGATTTCAGTGGTGGCGAACGCAAAAAAATGGAAATTATCCAGCTTCTCATCGTTAAACCGAAACTGATTATTCTCGATGAAATCGATTCAGGCTTGGATATTGATGCCTTAAAACATGTCACCAAAGCCGTGTCGCAATATCAAAAAGAAAGCGGGGCGAGCGCGATAGTTATCACTCACTACACCCGAATCCTCGAACACCTCAACGCTGACAGCGTCCACGTTATGAAGCGCGGCAAAGTCACCCGAAGTGGCGACAAAACCCTCGTTGCTGACATCGAAGCTAACGGTTACTAATCGACTCAAACTATTGAACCATCTCGATTCGTCATAGAATATAACAGAAATTTATATAAAAAAAATATTATATAAATTTAATCAAGCTCATGCTTGACAAGAATATAGTCAAGTCTATACGCTCCAGATATAAATAATGGAGATACAATATGAGTGCTGTTGAAACTTTTAGTCCAGAAGAAATTGAGGTACAAAATAGCTTACAAATATGCATGGAGAGTCTCTTCGATCCAGAAACTTTTGAAAAAGATGGCTTTCCTCATGAATTATTCGATCAACTAAGACCTTTCGGCGATGTTATTGAGCAGAAACGTGGAGCATATGGAGATCCAGAACAATCCGTTCATCACGCTATCGGATATGAGGCAGCGCGTGATATCTTGAGTAATTCAAACTTTATCACAAGTCCTAATACGGCATTCCCTTTCGACGTACCAAAAGAAGGAATAGAAGTCGTCAAAGATATGATCCTGAATCAGGATGGAAGGGTGCACCAACGTCATCGTTCGGAAGTATCAAAAGCCATGACTCCAGGAAAAATTAAGACTAATGAGCACTACCAAATGGTGACAGATTGGGTAGATGAGGTTCTTACTGAAGCTGTAGAAAATGGTGAGATTGATTTTGTTGATATTGCAAGCCGTGCTCCGTATGAAGTTACTTTCGCTCTCATAGATGCGCCTCAAGATCAACGAGAGATGTTAGCCAACGCCCTTGATAAAATAGGTAACTTCGGAGCTGAAGACCAAACCACAGAAGAAGACTCAGAGGCAAAGAAAGCAGCTGGAGATATTTTCTTATATGCGATCACAAGAATGGGTGCGGAGAACCATACTGAAGGAAGCCTACTGGAAGGCATGGTCAATATGTATATCAATGAGATGGTTGGTGAGCCTGAAAAAGAAGCTAAACTCCTAGACAGAATGCAAAGCCTATCCGACGAACAACAAGCAGATTTAGGTATGAAAATAGGGAGCTATATACTGCTTCTCGGCGTAGCTGGTACGGACACAACAAAGAACGCAACCACACTAGGCGAAAAACTCCTTATGGAAAACGCCGAGCAAGCAAACAAGATGTACGATGACTTGGAGCTGCTCAAGAATACTGTTGAAGAAATCATAAGACACACCAGTCCTGTGATGGCTTTTCGTCGAACCCTAAGCAAGGACGCTAAAGACAGTGTGATTGTTGGTGGTCAAGAGATTAAGCCTGGCGAACAAGCAATAGTGTGGTTTCCAGCTGCCAACCACGACCCCAACCAGTTCCCGAATCCACACGAATTTGATATCGAACGACCAAACGCAAATGAACATTTAGCTTTTGGGAAAAATGAACATTTTTGTCCCGGTAATAACCTCGCCAGACACATGATGACTATTTTGTTCACAAGAATGGTCGAGCGCGGAATACGTTTCGAGCCAAACGGTGACTTAGTCAGAAATACTTCCGCATTTATTGACGGAGCAAAAAGTTTGCCAGTGAAAACTGTATCAGGAGAATAAATTACTTGTTTTATCTGTTAAAATAGATGTATGGCAGATAGTAAAATAGACGATAAAACGAGTTTAGACACAGCAGACATTGCGGAGAACTTTCAAGAGGCGAAAAAAACTGCTGGTAGTGTTGGCCTAAAAGACTATAAATACGGCTTCTCGATGCCGGACGAATCTATCTATAAAAGTGATCTAGGTATAAATGAAGAGGTTATCCGAACCATCTCGAGCATGAAGAATGAACCAGAGTGGATGCTGGAGAAACGACTCGAAGCATATAAAATTTTCTTAGAAAAACCAATGCCGACGTGGGGTGGCGATTTGTCTCAAATCAATTTTGATGAATTCCGTTACTACGTTAAGCCGAGCGAAAGCCAAGCTGCCGACTGGAACGATGTGCCACAAGGTATCAAAGACACCTATGACTTGCTCGGTATTCCTGAAGCTGAAAAGGAACACCTGGGAGGCGTAAAGGCTCAGTATGAATCAGAGGTGGTGTATGGCAGTCTGAAAGAAGAACTGGCTCAACAGGGTGTACAGTTTATGGGAATGGACGAAGCTTTGGTCGAGCACCCGGAACTAGTCAAAGAATACTTCGGCACATTGATTCCAGCCAATGACAACAAATTCGCCGCTCTCAACACCGCCGTCTGGAGTGGTGGAAGTTTCATTTACGTACCGCCCCAGGTTCATATCAACCTGCCACTACAAGCCTACTTCCGAATTAATATCGCGCAGATGGGACAGTTCGAACGCACGATGATTATCGTCGACGAAGACGCCTATGTTCATTATGTTGAAGGTTGTACCGCACCGATTTACCGCAAAGATAGTTTGCACTCAGCTGTGGTGGAAATCTTTGTCAAACCACGCGCCCGTTGTCGTTACACAACCATCCAAAACTGGAGCAAAAACGTCTACAATCTCGTGACAAAGCGTGCTATCGCCGAAGAAGAATCTGTCATGGAATGGATTGATGGGAATCTCGGCAGTAAGCTGACTATGAAATATCCAAGTATTATTCTCAATGGCCGAAAAGCCCACGGTGAAGTTCTCAGTGTCGCCGTAGCTGGCAAAGATCAAGTCCAAGATGCCGGCGGCAAGGTTATCCATCTCGCACCAGAAACAACCAGTAAAATTGTCAGTAAAAGTATTAGTTTTGAAGGTGGCCGCACCAGTTATCGTGGTCTCGTCAAAATCCCCGAAGGACGTTGGGGAAGTCGTAGCCACGTCGTCTGCGATGCACTTATTTTGGATCCAGAAAGTCGCACCGACACTTATCCCAAAAATGATATCGGCGAAAGCGATGTCACGCTTGAGCACGAAGCCACCGTCAGTAAAATCGGTGAAAGACAGCTTTTTTATCTTATGAGTCGCGGTTTCAGCGAATCAGAAGCCCAAGCGATGATAGTCAACGGTTTTATCGAGCCAATCGTTCGTGAGATTCCACTCGAGTACGCTGCTGAACTAAACCGTCTAGTCGAGCTGCAAATGGCTGGATCAGTCGGTTAAAAACAATAAGAATTACTTCAAACATATTCTAATCGAATTGATGTAGTGCGTGATGACCAACGCGAACCCATCTAGAAGCAGGACTTTCTTTAATTTTTATATTTTCAACACTTTTGCCTGACCAGGTTCTTACTGATCGATAGTCGAGGTCTCCGCTATCTTCTCTTAAATAATGATCCATTTCACAATTATCTTGTTTTTTTCTACCCACCGCTTCCGTCCTTATTTTCTGCAACTCATCTTTATCACTTACTCCGCCCAGTATCATACCCAACACAACGGTCATAACACCGCTATGCGAAACTACAATGAGTCCACTATCTCTATGCTCTTCCATCGCGCGAGTCAATACTTCATAGACTCTTTCTGCTACTGAATCAGCAGTTTCTCTTGCCTTGTTGTTGTGGCCTCCATCAAATTCTCTCAAGTCAGAAAATGTTTGATAATTAACATTTGCTGGTCCAATAAATCCACTTGTTTGAACCGCACGTGGAAGTTCTGAGACCAAGCCAACGGATGGGCTCATCTCGCCAGCAGAAATCATGTTGGCCATCACCTGATTTGCTATCTCACTTTGAGCTTGACCATACTCCGACAAAGGCTCCATGCCACCCTCATAATAAGCAGTTAACGTTTCAGCCTCAGCTGACTCAACGCCAAATTCTAACCTAGCATCATTTACAACTGACCATGTCTCACAACAATCAACTCTGGCACCGTAACCTCTAAAGTTCTCATACAAATTGTTATATCATATATCTGAGATATACACCACACTAAGTTCATGCATACCGAGCTCAATTAACTAATCAATATTCCGCATGAAACAAGCAAGTACTTTAGAGGGACTAAAAAGTATAAAATATTTGTAGCAGAATCGACGTCTGTGAGTTTTTTAACCGATTATTTATAAAATATTAGTTGAGTATTTGATTTTTGTTGGTTACTAATTTATTGATTTATATATATATTTATGTTATTGTATATAGATGTCTAGCCCAATTGAATCCGAAGTAATCCGACCTGAACATAGTGAACTTCCACCTCCAGCCTCGTGGGGTGAATATGTTTTTATGCCAGGTCAAAGTTCATGGCTTGGAGATTTGCCGTTTAATTTTTATGAAAGAGTAAGAAAATCAATCGACGACATGCCAATACTCGATCTAGGATGTGGGCGGTTTCCCGAACTTAGCTTTGAGCTACTTGCAGATAATTGGAATTCAAAATATCTTGGGGTAGAGAGAAATCTTGACCTTAATAATCTGTCTCAAGCGGCACTAGTTACAGTCAAAGAAACAATTCCGCCAAAAATGACCTATTGGTCAACGCATGAGATAGATTTTAGACCACCAAATGCGACGGTGTTTCATAACGATATGGTTTCGTTTATGGGTATTTTTTTAGATGAATGGAGTGAAAAGAAACCGATTAGTGTGTTTTTAAATGCTATTGATGCTGCATCTCTAAATGATGATAAACAAAAACAGCTCGTTGCAGAACTGGTTCGTTTGCCTCCAGGATCAGCAGTATTCGGGCTTGGTGATACTCTTTCAGCGATAGACTTTCTGGCAGGAAGTGATTACTTTGATGTTGAATATAAAGAAGAAGGCGAAGAAGCGTACATCCTTAAGCGAAATGACAAAGGCTTAAATAGTTAGTATTTAGGAAGTGTTTCTATAAACTAAAATGCTATTGCTTGCAAATCTACTCTCTCTCTGTTATTTTTGAATTAATATATAATCAAGGAAAATTATGGTTGAATCAAGCGCAATTATAAGCGGATTAATTGACAGAAAGCCAAGTTTTCTACGAAGTAAAGCAGTGTTGATTGCGCTTGGCTTCATTGCTGGCTTGGCCGGGTGCTCGGGTTCCACTGAACTAACTGCTGAACAAACAGATGAAAGCATTGTAACTGCAACTTCGACGGAAAATTCTATAGCCAAAAGACAACAGCAAGAAAAAGATACAGCCGCAGCCAAAGAGGCGACAGAACCTTTCTTGGTCCCTAGTATTGAAATCAAGGGCGGTCAAGCGCTTATTACGTGGATAGATAATCCAGATGATAAAATAGATTTGCCAAACGAAGTAATACCCTCAGTTCCAGTTATTGTAGGTTGTGTAGAGAATTTTCCATTTTCAACCAGAAGAGTAGGAGGCGGTGGCAGTGGGACAGGCTACGGAGTCGCAGAATTGTCAATTGAAGGTCCTGTCTGTGACGACTTCAAAATTAGCGAGGAAGACTTAAAAGATATCTTTGGAGATGATCAAGCTGGTGCAACCACAACAACCCTGGGCTAGTCTACAATCTCTAGAACTATATACTTCTAGCAGGTAGCAGCTTGCTGGTTTATACTAGATACTATGAACACAGTTTTAAGTAAGAAATCCCAACATTATGAATTTTCAGATTTGCTGATTATCCTCGATGGTGATGATGAAAAATACGCTCTTGAAGTTGTGCTTGATGCCGCCGAGACAAACGCCACGATTATCAACAAAGCAATTGTTGCCCCTGGCGGAACACTCGAGATGCGTGGTTTGATCAAGATGACCGATAAAGCCGAGCTCGGTCGAGCTGACCTTACCCAAAAAGTATTGCTACTCGGTAGAGACGCGCACGCGACTGCGATACCTGAACTCGAAATTGAAAATAACGAGGTCAAAGCTAACCACGCTGCAAGCGTTGGACAGCTCGACAAGAAACTGGTTGAATACCTGATGCGACGTGGCTTTAATCAGCAGCAGGCAACACGATTGCTTATTCAGGCCTTTGTCGACGACGTCATGATCAGTCTTGATGATGCCAAGCAAGCAATTCTTAAAAAACGTTTAGAAATGTTGTTCGAGCAAGTTTTCGATGAATAAATCTGATTTTCCAAGTCTCGTAAATAATCCTGATCTAATCTATCTCGATGCGGCGGCGACTACACCAATCTGCGGACCCGCGCTCCAAGCCATGAATAATTACTATTTGAACAATGGCAGTAATATTCACCGCGGTTTATATCCGCTGGCAGAAGAAGCCACCGAGCAGTACGAAACAGCTCGAAAAACCGTCGCTGAGTTCATCGGTGGAGCAAAAGATGAACTAGTTTTTACTCGCGGCACAACTGAATCACTGAATACGATTGCCTACGGATTAGCTCAATCATCTCCAGGGCATGAAGTTTTTATCGATCCAACTGCCCATCATGCCAATATTCTGCCGTGGCGAAAAGAAGCAGTACATCAAAACCGAAAAGTATCGCTCCTGCCACTTGACGATAATTTCGAGACTGATTGGCAGGAGTTTTCATCGCAAATAACTGAAAAAAATATTATTCTCGCAATAACTCATATCAGTAACGTGACAGGACAAATAAGTAATATTAAAAAAATCGCTGAACTTGTGCGCAAAAACTGTGAGAATGCAATTATAATCGTTGACGGTGCACAGGCGATCGCACACACACCGGTTAATGTTCGTGAGCTTGATGTTGACGCCTACGCTTTTTCAGGGCATAAAATGTATGGACCAAAAGGTATCGGTGTGCTCTGGGCAAAATCAAAGATCTTAGAGAACATCCCACCATTTATCGTTGGCGGTGGGAGTGTTTTGACCGTTTCAGATGATCGGGTCGAATTTCTAGAATCACCGGAGAAGTTTGAGGCTGGAACACCTCCGATAGCGGAAGCTATCGGCATGGCTACTGCTTGTAAGTTCCTGGAAGAGAACAGGCCAGATGAATCAGAACTTGCACAATACCTTTATGAAAAAATTTCTGAACTACCCGTCAAAATAATTGGTGAAGGTAGCAATCGAGCTGCGCTAGTAAGTTTTTCTGACACTAATGTTCATGCGCACGACTTGGCTGGATTCTTAGGTGAAAATAATGTTGCTAGCCGCGCTGGTCATCACTGCACAATGCCACTTCATGAGCGACTAGACATACCCGCCAGCATTCGGCTTAGCTGTGGTGGCTACACGACAAAAGAAGATGTCGATACAGCTGTGAGAATTCTGAAGCAAGCAATTGAGGAATTATCATGAGCAGTCTATACCGCCAAGTTTTATTGGAAAGATACAAGAATCTTCGTCATAAAGGTACTCTTGATAGTGCAGATTACAGCGTACCAAGCCACAATCCAAGCTGTGGTGATTCTCTAACTATAGATTTGAAGATTGACGAAAAGGACATCGTCCAAGATGCTAGTTTTTATGGCGACGGTTGCATGGTTAGTCTTGTTGCGACAGACGAAATTATCGAGCATCTCATAGGCAAGCCAATATCTGAAATTGAAACTATAGATTTAAAACAAATTGAACGGTGGCTTGGTAATCCGCTAACTGCTGGAAGATATAACTGTGCTACGTTGATTATTCAACCAATTAAAACAGTAGTAAAGCCACGTAAAAGTGATTGATTTCACATACTCATATTTGTTATGCTTAGGCTAATTATAGTCTAAGGAGTGGAAACTATGCCCGAGCAACAAGACGGACCGCAACAGAATTATCAACCGTTACAACAAATACAGCCTGGCGGAAATGCCAATCTTCCTGGTGCACCACAACCTAAAAAATCGCATAAGGCGCTTTGGGCGATGATTATAGTCGTTATCATCGCTCTCATTGGTGCAGGGATTTATATGTTCTTGCAAATTAAACCACAAGAGCAAGTCGAACAAACCAAAACAGATGAAAAGATTATTAAAACCGAGACATATCAGCCCTACAATTTAGGAGCAAAACTGGTTGGTTTTAACCTAGATACAGGAATTTATAAAGATCTTGTTGATAGTCTACCGGCAGAAGCTAATATTATCGATACCAGCATGCGTGACAACAAAGTTCAGATTATATTTAATACTGAAGCTCGATTCGATAGCCAAAACAATGTTCAGGTACCAGAAAAGATATTTGCTAAGGTTGACACCAACGAACCATATGAGATCTGGCAATCAAAAAATGGTGCAGAGCTACTAAGCACAACAATCTCTACTGACAACGAAGTGCTACTTATATCGGAAGGTTTTAACAACGAAAAAACCAATTTCGTCAGAGCGCCAATTGTCCGTGGAGGTAAACCAGTCACGTTAGTTGATGATGCTACAATTCTTGGCTTGCCTTTATTTTATGATCAAGAAAGTAAACGGGCTTTATTCCAGCAAATCTCATGTCTAGGATGCGACGCACCACTTTTACCAATCATCTATGAGCTAGATACAAATAGCCGCGAACTAAAAAAGGTATTTACACTTGACGATGCTGGCCAGAACGCTGGTTATAATTTTGTTGCTACAAGCAATGCAAGACAATTCGTGTTATCTGAATCGCTTGACTCACCAGAGACAAAAACAAGTGATCAAAATCCTATTGACCTTCTAACGTATAAAAATGGGTCCGTTACAAGTAGGAATATCTACAAAGCTAACAAAGAGGCAAGTGACAAGAAAACAGAGCCAACTAAAAAAGCCGAAGAATCAGTCGCTCAGACCGCTCCGAAACTAAAAGCCAAATTATTAGGTGTTAACGAAAAGTTACTGACATTCGGGAAATATGAGGTAACTGCCGAGGGAAACCAAAGCTTGAGAAAAATTATGGTAATTGACACGAGCAATCCAAATAATGAAGTAGAGTTTCCAATTACACTGGCTGGAAATATTTATGCCATAAAAATTAATACGGTTGATGGCAAACATTTCATTATGCAAACAGTAGAGATGGGAGAAAAATATAATCTTGGGGTTTGGACTTTTGATACCGAAAATCTTGACGCCAATAAAACACCAGTTTTTAAGAACATAGATCAGGTAGCCGTGGATCAGAGCATCGGTGAATCGGTAGTTAGCTATCGAGATAACCTTTTACCACTTGTAATAGAAGTAAAATAATTTATCTATAAAACTCTAATATTTTTGCGGGCTATTGATTTGTTATAATCAGAAATATGACTAATAAACAGAGAAAATGGAGAAAACTTTCTTCAAAGATAATTCACAAAAACCCGTTCTACTTGGTTAAAAAAGAAGATGTTATTAAGCCGGATGGTAGTAATGGGGAGTATTATGTAGTTGAGAATGAGGTTTCTGTCTACATCGTTGCTGTCGATGTAGATGAAAATATTATTTTGATTAAAACTCATCGTTACCCGAACGATATTATTTCGATTGAGGTTCCGGCTGGATCTTCTGATGGGCAATGCTCAGTTGATGCGGCGAAGCGAGAATTACTAGAAGAAACAGGTCTAACCGCCAAAACGTGGGATTTTCTTGGCACTATCCATAGCGCAAATAACATCATTCGTGGTCAGGGTGATATTTTTCTTGCCCGAAATTTAGCACAAACTGGGAATATCGAACAAGCAGAAGAAGGGATTTATGGAATTCAGAAAGCCTCAGTCAAAAATATTTTTGAAATGATAAAGAATGGAGAAATTACCGACAGTGAAACTATCGCGGCCTTGAGCTTGTATAAGCTTAAGGCCGAAGAGCTTCAAAATTAATGATATAATAGTCATTACATAAGTGGAGAAACGAAATGGCGTGTGATGGAAGTGGAAAATGTAGTGGATGTGATGATAATTTAGAAAATGCGCGACCAAATAGTGCCGAACTAGTTGATGGATTTGAGAGAGCACCAGCCAGGGCTATGCTCCGAGCAGTCGGAATGCAGGATGATGATTTCAAAAAACCTCAAATTCTTGTCATCGACACCGACAACAACGTAACACCATGCAATATTAGCGGTGGACGACTCAATGTAGCAGCTAGACAAGGTGTAACAGCAGCAGGTGGCTTTGGTTTCTACGCTAGCACGATCGCCGTCAGTGATGGTATCAGCATGGGCACCGATGGTATGAAAAATAGTCTAATCAGCCGTGAGGTTATTACCGATAGTGTTGAGACAATTGCTCGAGCAGAAAAAATGGATGGCTTGATCACGATTGCTGGTTGCGACAAATCAATCCCGGCTATGATCATGGCTCCTGCACGACTTAATATCGCTGGCGTCATGCTCTACGGCGGTTCAACATTGCCTGGAAAATTAGATGGTAAAAATATTGATATTGTTAACGTCTTCGAAGCAGTCGGCAAACGTGCCGCCGACAAGATGACGGATGATGAGCTCAAAGCAATCGAATGCAATGCCTGTCCAGGTGATGGTAGCTGTGGTGGTATGTTTACCGCCAACACAATGGCCAGTATTGGCGAAGCACTCGGTATTTCTGTACTAGGCAGTGCTAGCCCTGCCGCTGTAGATAATCGTCGAGAAGGCTATGCTCGTGAAGCAGCAGTAGCTGTTATCGAGCAACTCAAACGTGGTATGACAGTTCGGGATATCATCACACCGAAATCAATCGAAAATGCCATCATGATGGCCAATGCACTTGGAGGTTCAACGAATGCTGTACTTCACATCATGGCGATTGCGCATGAAGCTGAGATCGATATTGATATCATGAAATTCAACGAAATCCGGAAAAAAGTTCCGCAAATTGCCGATACTCGACCAAATGGAAAGTATCATATGATCGATATTGACCGGGTTGGCGGGATTCCTGTCGTACTACAAATGTTGCTTGACGAAGGTTTACTACATGGTGATTGTTTGACCTACAATGGTAAAACTATGGCCGAAAACTTAGCTGCAATTAAGCCGCCAAAACCTGATGGTGAAGTCATCCATCCGTTTTCTGACCCAGTTCATGACGAGGGTGGTTTAACAATACTGAAGGGAAGTCTTGCCCCACTTGGTGCAGTCTTCAAAATTGCTGGCGTTGATGAAGTTAAGAAATTCGAAGGTACCGCTCGCGTATTTGAAAGCGAAGAGCACGCCATGAAAGCCATTTTGGCTGGCGAAATCAAAGAATATGATGCAGTGATTATACGAAACGAAGGACCAAAGGGTGGCCCAGGTATGCGCGAGATGCTCGCGCCGACGAGCGCCATCAAAGGAACTGGAATTGACGACAAGGTTGCACTTATCACCGATGGTCGCTTCAGCGGCGGTACAAGAGGTCTAGCGATAGGTCATGTTGCACCAGAAGCTTATGATGGTGGGCCAATAGGTCTCTTGGAGGATGGTGATAAAATCGTTATTGATCCAGCTAATGAAAGTCTTGAAATGTTAGTCGATGAAGATGAGATGAAAATACGTAAAGCAGCACATAAGCCAAATTCACCAAACAATCCAGCGCGCGGTGTTCAGGAAAAATTCCGACGACTAGTTAATACTGCCGATAAAGGAGCGACTACAAGTTAGCTAATAACATAATTTTCTTTTATTAATTCAACTTTGAATCGCAGAGTTGAGCAAACTCCTGGGCTTATCACGCCGCTTGATGCGTTCATTATTATTGAAACAACCACAAACAGAACTCGTAGCCTCGCTATTCAAACACTGTCTGTGTCGTTATTGTTTCAATAACATTCACTCTCAGGCTTTGGCTCTTTTATGCCCAGACCCCATAGTTCTAAAAGTCACTTGTTTACAGACAAGCATCCGTGTAAAACTTCATTTTGAACCAGTGACTAATTACTAATTTTTACTATTCGTTTTCTTCAAGTATTCGTGCACCATCATCAATAATTGCAGCTGCGTCAGCCATTAAGTCAACCCTTCGCTGGTTGTCTGCAACCAACCCACCTGCGAACTCATCAAACGATTCAGCGCTAACTATGGCTAAAGTCGCTTCTTCGTTCAATCCACTACTGCCCACCAAGCTAGGTGGGTCAGACAGCGGATTGAGATTTTGCCCAGCTAGTGCGTCAAAAAGTACTTGATTTGACACAACACTTACTGCGAGAGCACCTGTCTTGCTACGTTTGTTAGCCTCTCTGTCAGACACTAATTCAAGTGCACTATCAAACATTCGTCGCAAAAATCCGCGATTGGAGGGTTCAATCAAAAGTATCCGCTTTTCGCCTATCGTTGGGTTTGTACTACGAGCTTCAGTAACCATTTGCGGAAAAAAGCACTGATCATCACGAGAAAACGCAAACGATTGGATGTGTACCCCTGCATCATCTAACTCTATACCGTTGGACATTACTTTTCAGGCTCCTCTATATTAGTTATGATACTACTCTCTTGAAGTTTTACAAGCATAAGGGTTTTGTTGCGCAGGCTAGATTTATATATATCAACAGGCTAGTGTAAAATTAGAACAATGAAATTCAAGCTTACAAAGAAACAGAAACAACTTATTTTCAGCTTACTAATAGTTGTAATCGCTGGGTTTTTTGGCCTTGATGCTTATTATCCCGAAAATGCAGTTACGAAAAATCTTCCGATGCCGACACCTGGACAATTTGAGGTCGCCAAAGTCTATGACGGCGACACAATCGGTGTCCAGATCAACACAAAAATCGAGAAGGTTAGGCTAATCGGTGTAGATACACCTGAAACGCATCATCCGAAAAAACCGGTTCAATGTTTCGGCCAAGCCGCCAGCGACTATACGACGAAAAATCTCCTTGGCAAGAAAGTTCGTCTTGAGTCTGATCCGATCGGCGACAATATCGATCGCTATAGCCGTTTACTGCGCTATGTATACCTTGAAGACGGAACACTTTGGAATCAAAAGCTAGTTGCCGATGGCTACGGTTTTGCCTACACTTCATTTCCGTTTGGAAAAAGTGATGAATTTAGACAGGCTGAGAAAAGCGCACGAGAGAATAATCGTGGCCTGTGGGGCGGTTGCGAGATAACCACCGATAATGGTTTTATTTCTTCTGGTGTCGCTCAATAACTTCGTGGTAATAATCAACTAGGATCTTAGTCTGTTCAAGCGCGCTGTAGTTACTAGCTAGGTCTCGACTTTTATCAGACATTTTTTTATATAGCGTCTTGCTTGAAAGGATCTCAAACAAGGCTTTTGAAAACTCTCTCGCTGAATCTCCCACGACCATACCATTTTCATTATTGCTGATAACCTCATTCATATCATCAACTGCTGTCACGAGGGGAAGACCAGCATTAGCAGCTTCGTTTAACACGAGTCCTTGCGTGTCAGTCAAAGAAGGGAAGGCGAAGACATCCCCTAGCTCATAGATAGCACCAAGTTTATTATGATCAAGATTTCCAGTGAAGATAAACTGATCTTCATCTAAAAACTGACTAGCAAAATCTTTTGTGGCTTCAAGATAATCTCCATTGCCAACGAACATCAGTTTCGCATCTGGAATCTTTTGAACTAAAAAGGCGAATGCTTCTATTAGCATTTCAAGGTTCTTCTCTTGAACGATTCGGCCAACATACAAAACTACTTTATTCTTCGGACTCAACTGGAATTCTTTTCTCATCGATTCAACGTCACCTTTTTCAAACGGTAGAGGATCAACACCAGTTGGAATCATTGTCATACTTAAATTCCCATGCCAGCTCTTCAGCTGCTTATCCATCCGTGGAGATAAAGCTATTACTCCGTCACAACGACCATACAGAGCAGCAAGATATTGCTGAGTAATTCGCTTTCGCTGTTTACTGAAGCGCTTCTCTTCCAGACGAGGCAATAACTTCCGCCAATCTTTGGCAATTTCACGAAGTGCGACTGGAACTACCAGCGGTAGCGCAAGTAGCGCTTTCATGTAACCTGAGTAATAATCAGCATAATTAATGATGTCGGTGCTATGCTGAGCAACTAAGGGGATATCTTTTCTGATACTTGCATATGCGCCGAGAAGACCGACCTGGTCTGGGGTGAAAAAGTGGATAATATCGAGGTTTAGATTGCGAATATATCGAACCTCGCGAGGAGGAAAGAATATGCTAGTCATATCTTCCTCCCAATCAACACCACGAATCGAAGGATAGCGACGAATATGATCGTCTATTTCTTTGTAGCGGATTGAGGGCTTAGGTGCAAAGATAAAGACTTCGTGTCCAAGTGCTTCGAGCTGCTTACGCGTTATATCAATCACGAAGCAAATGCCGTTCACCGCCGGGTGATATGTATCCGTAAACAAGCCAATTTTCATTATTCTTTATTATAGCGTAAAAATTGCTGATTCACTTGAAATTTCAGCCTTGAAAATATAACTATTGATAATTTTGCTATACTCACTAGGTGAAAAAAATTACAATTAATATTGTTTCTGAGTCAGCATTTACTGTTCAAGGTCATGGTGTACATAGCGCCTTTACTGATATGGTTGACTCATATAAAACAAACAAAATATTTAGTATAGTATCTGTTAATTCTTGGAAACGACATGATATCAATCACTATCACACCGTGGGATTGTACTCACTTTTTCATATGCTTTTTGTTCCAGGTAAATCGGTTATGTCGGTGCATGTTGTGCCAGACTCGTTGGTTGGCTCATTTATTCTTGCCAAATATTGGAAATGGATTGCTACTGGTTATCTGCACTTTGTCTACGCTCGTGCCGACACCTTAGTAGCTGTAAGCCCTTTGGTTGAGACCTACCTCTACGAGCATAACTTTCGTAATAAAATTGAATATGTTCCGAATAGTATAAACCTAGCAAAATATTCAACCGTCAAAAAGAGCACCACAGTAAACAAGCGGCCTATGATAGTCTCATCCGGACAGGTCCAGCCCAGAAAACGATTTGACTTGTTCGTAGACTGGGCAAAGCAACGACCAGAATATGATTTTTTGTGGATTGGCGGTATTAATTTTAAGAGCATTGCAAGCAATCGAAGAGAGATGAATCTACTTATTGCTGACGCACCGAAAAACCTAACAGTAACAGGTGTTATAGAACGTGAAAAAGTAATTAAAATGCTTGCTGATGCAGATGTCTTTGTTATGCCATCAGAGCAAGAAAACCATCCGGTTTCAGTGCTTGAAGCTGCAGCTATTGGATTACCGATAATCTTAAGAGACATCCCAGCCTATGAGAAAACATTCCCTGAACTTCCTTCAGCTAAGAGCGATGATGACTTCCTGCCATTAGTAGATAAAGTACTCAAAGATAATGATTTCCAAGCAGAAGCAACCAAGAAATCGAAGATTATTGCCAATAGATTCGATACTGAAAAATCAACAAAAAAACTTATTTCTATTTATAAAGACATCCTTGCTTAGTTTTTTAACTAATGGTTGCTTGATTAGTGCCAGTGCGCTTTAAAAACTCTCGGACCATAATGACCTTCATAGCAAGACTATCGTTCATTGCGTGATCTTCTCCTCGATATTTAACACGACCAATTATATTTCTTTCACCCACCATTGTTGATAGGATACGGCTTCCATTTAGAGTAGTGCTTCTGTTGCCAGCGCTAATTATTAGATGACCAAATTGCTTTAAAATCTCTCTTTCTCGAGCAGTATTTAAATCGTGTTCGACCGACTTTCTGGCGACTGCTTCCGGACCTTTTCTTAACGTTTGTTTGTCCCGCAATAACATTTCATAGAATTCACGCTCTGAATTTCGTTTCCAATCCAGTTTCGGATATTGAATTGGATCGCAACTGTTAGCAATGTTATTGATCTGTCCATAGAGGTCAGGACTTTTCTCGCTTTTCTTTAAGCGTAATGCTAAATCACCAAGTTCAAGAGCTGGAATTCGTGATAACCCGATGTCAGGATTCTCTGCCCAAATTGCTCCGACGACATCAATATTTTCGCTGATTTCTGCCAACAAAGCTGCATTTTGTGGATTTCCAAGTGAGTAACCAAAAAATGCAACTTCTTGGTTGGAGTGTTTACCTGTACCGAGTTCTTCAGAAGCAACTCGTTTCATTGCAAGCCACTGCATCTTTGCAACCTCAGCGTATGAGCCTTTTCCTAGTGATTGATTTTGAAGGCTGGTTAGCCTCGTACCATCGTTTTTGTCGGCTCCAACTGCGCCCATTCCTGGTAATAGTGGAATCATGATAGTACAGCCCGTCATCACCGATAATGTTACCGCACTACGTAAGGCCCCTTTCGTGTCAGGTCCATCCGTCCATGCGGGTGGCTGAATCAATGTCATGCCTGAACCATCTAAGTCATCTTCACCTTGTACAACCAGAACCTTCATATTAACTTTTTCGCCACGCTCATCAGTAACTTCGGTCTCACGGATCTCTACTTCTGTCGAATCTTCATCGTACAATAAGGACTCTTTGTCTAATATCTTTTGTATTTTCTCGCTAAGCTCCATAATAACATCAGTAGCAGGGTCGCTTTCTAGGAAACGACCCTGCTGATCGGGTAGCCACAGCTGTTCTGGTCTTTTAGACATAATCTTACTATTATATCAGAAATACTAACTAAATACAAATATATAACAATTATTTGACAGTGGTGCCAATTGACTCACCTTGAGCAACTCGAGCAATGTTGCCTTCTTTGAGTAAATCAAAGACAATTATTGTCTCATTTTGATCCATTGCCATGGCCATGGCAGATTTATCCATAACTCGAATTTCTGGATTTTCCAAAGTTTCTTGAAGCGTGAGTGTGTCGAATTTTACTGCATCAGGATTGGTGACTGGGTCTTTGTCGTAAACACCATCAACTTTTGTTGCCTTTAGAACTGCATCGCATGATAGCTCAGCAGCAGCTAGCACTGAAGCAGAGTCGGTCGTTACGTACGGGTTTCCAGTTCCACCAGCAAGTATAACAATTCGATCTTTCTCAAGGTGTCGTAATGCTCGACGTCGAATATATGGCTCAGCCACTTCATTCGCCTGCAGGCGAGTCATTAGACGGGCTTGTAGGCCTTTTTGCTCCAAGACATCAGTCAATGCCATGCCATTCATGATTGTTGCCAGCATGCCCATGTAATCGGCATTAGTTCGCTCGATTCCATTTTTGGAGAAACTCTCGCCACGTACAAGATTACCGCCGCCGACGATGATTACAATTTGCGTGCCAATATCCTGAACTTTTTTAATTTCATCGGCTAACCAGTGCAAGAACTCTGGGTCAATTCCATTTTCGCGCGAACCTTGAAATTGTTCGCCTGAGAGTTTCAAAACAATTCGTTTATACATTGGTTATCAGTATAGCAAACTTTTTGCCAAATCTACTAAGCAGCCACCTTTGTAACATAATTACGATGAACATTATCATTCATATACAAGCCAGCAGCAACTTCAGGTGTATTAGTTGCTGAGTGACCACCTGGTGTCCACGAACAATTAAGTAACGGCCCGTAAGTCTGCAGAAGAGCTTGTATCATTTTCACGTGCTCAGACGGCGATGTTATCTTATCTTCAGGTGAAAAAATATCTGTCACGTGGACTCCAGCTTCTAAAATTCGTCGCATTGTCTCGGGGACGGTATCGGTTGCATCTAGCCTCAGCATGCTAGCATTAGCTAAAGGATGTGCTACTGCTTTTACTACAAACCCTCCAAGCCCTCGCTTTCTGGCTTCGAGCTCACTCGGTTCTAGATGGAAACGTTCAAGCGCAGGTGCCAACTGACTATCTCTTTGCCTAGCACCATAATTATCAGGAGAAAAAATGATATGTGCGCCCAGCTGGTCAAAACCTTGTCGAGCTACCGAGGCGGCGGACTGGATGATCACAGAATCAACTTGCGCGCCTCTTTTTATCGCCAAATCTATAACTGAGAGCTCTAGGTGACCTCCCATCGAATGTCCTGAGGCTTTTAATCTGCCTAAAGAAGCTACATTTGATTCCAATTTCGTGTAGATAAATTCTGCAATTCTTTCTGGGTCTCCGTCGAATATAGTTTTGAGCGAATCTAAAAATGGCATTTTTACGTTTGATATTTCCGAAGGTCCGGGGATGGTTATCACTCTCTCAACTCCGGCGGTCATCAAAGCGAGTTGTCCAAAGATATCTGATCTTGCATTGAGGCCTTCCAAAGTACCGTTAAACACAAGCAGTGTTGACTCTGCATCTTCTTTAGGACCTTTTCCGTGAACAGAGACGTCCATACCATCAAAGTCATAAAGCGTAGCCAACCTTTTTGTTTCATAATCGATATCACTTTGTCCAGTTAGTCGATTGGTGAGTACACCTAAAACGTCTTGAACGTCTGGATGTGGTTCAAATTCTGGGATTCCCTCAAGATCCTCAAGATTTATTTCAGGTCTTCTAGTAAGCCTATCGATCGTTCGCGCAGCAACGCACAAAGCTAAATCTGGTAAATCGAAAGTTCTCATACTCTCTTCTTTTTTATTATTTAGGGTACTATATATTTTTATATAACTATTAGTGCTTACAATCTAACTTATACGCCACGTAATATATTTACGTCAAGTGCATGTTATACTACAGTTATGAAATTAGTATCTTGGAATGTCAACGGAATACGTGCCGTTTTGCGAAAAGAAGCCTTGCAACCAGTGTTTGATCAGCTAAATCCAGATATTCTTTGCTTTCAGGAAACCAAAGCTCAACCTGACCAAATCGAACTCAATATTCCAGGATTCAACCTTATAATTAATAGTGCTGAGAAAAAGGGTTATTCCGGCACAGCGATTTTGAGCCGAGAGAAACCGATACAAACTATCAGCAACTTTTCTGAGAAACTAGCCAAAAAATATAATATAACTGATGATGGCTACGGCGATCCAAATACTGAGGGCAGGGTATTAGCCGCTGAGTTTTCTGATTTCTGGGTGGTGACGGTTTATACACCTAACTCGAAAGACGATTTAACCAGAATCCCCTTACGCCAAAAATGGGACCCTGCTTTTGCGGAATTTATTAGTTCGCTTAGTGGTGATAAACCAGTTTATTCCAGTGGTGATTTCAATGTTGCCCATAAACCGATAGACTTGGCGAGACCGAAAGAGAACAAAGGCAAAAAAGGTTTTACGTTAGAGGAAAGAAGTGGCTTTGATGGCATTCTAGACAAAGGCTTTGTCGATACTTTCCGAACACTTCATCCTGACACTATTGACGCCTACAGTTGGTGGAGCAACTGGGGCAAAGCACGAGAACGAAACGTCGGCTGGCGCATCGACTACTGGCTTGCACCAGAGAAATCAGACATAAAATTCGCTGAAATCCACCAAGACCTACTTGGTTCCGACCACTGCCCAGTAAGTATTGAAGTCTAGACAACTATTCATCTCCAAAAAAAATAGTTAGGTTTTCATACTACAAATTATCATCAGTGTGCCAGCTAGAATACGTGCCATTACTACGAATAAGATGGTGAATCGGCCATGTAGATAAAATATTTATGATAATGCCAGACAGAATATGAAGATAACTGACTGTATTTTCAAAACATTCAACGCTCGAGTTGAAAGAGGTGTAATAGATAAAGCCAGATACTGTCTTAATCAGAATCGAAAAGGCCCAAAATCTCAAGCAGCAAGCTGCCCGCTACGGCTCGTGCAGACTCACTCATGTCACTGTCGGTTTTTGCTTCAAGCAACTCTACGATTGCATCTTCTACGGTTTCAATGTCATCACTCGCTGGAAATCTTTTTCTCGACAAAGTGACTAATTGTATCGCGCAACCGTCACAGTCATCGCAAATCGTAGCCTTTACTTGTTCTTCATGGCTACTAACATCTTCCCATGTTACTTTCTCATGATTGTCGTCAGGTACAACTGTTTCAGAAACTTCGCGACCAGCAACATCACAAGAACCAGTAACACCGAATTCAGGAATTCCAGTCTCATTAGGATCATCGGAAATGACTTCAACGTCTAGAAAATATCTCTTTATTGGTGGCTGCTCAGGCATAACTTATCTTCCACTATACATAAATGTTGTTAGGTATCTATTAAGTAAAGACAAAGTGCGCATTATTTTAAGTGATTTGCTTAATGGTGCGATCCGATCTTGAGAGTTTTTATAAAATAACGACACGTAACATGTTATTGCCTGAGGGCTGCTTTTTCAAGGCGCTTTTGTGATTCCAGTTGATCGGCCTCTTGTTGAGCGCGCCTATTGTGGAAAGTATTTCTGATATGGGCAAAACCGGCTGCAACCGTTGCTACGGCGAGAACAGCACCAGCACTGTACAAACCTTTCGTTGCAAGTGTGTCAGGGGAAAGACCCAGCCCCTCTCCAGATGGAATGTTGGCAGGTGCATTTCTCCAAACAGCACCGATTGCACCTAAAAGAGTCGCGCCATATCCAGTCATTGCAATAATTGGTGGCAGATTTTCTGGCTGAACAAGAACTCTCTCAGAATCTAGACCTTGGTTTTCATCAATTAACGGACCATCGGGATCTTTTGGTAATTCCTTGAATCCAAACTCATCATTCATATTTGTACAATAAACTTATGTAATTTTTTGTCAATGTTATTATTTTAGTGTGTTCTATTGCAATAGAACAATAGAACAAGTATAATCGAAAGTATGATTAATAAATACAGCAAAGAGCTAGTTGAAATACTAACAAATGTATCAGATGTAGCATTGATGAGCCGCGTGTTATCAAATCTTCTAACACCACAAGAAATCGAAGAGGTAGCGCTGCGTGTGCAAATTATCAAAGGTCTCAAAGCAGGACAGAATCAACGTGAATTAGCCGATCGACTAGGTGTTAGTCTCGGCACAATCAGTCGCGGAAGTCGCGAACTTCAGTACGGAGAGAAAGGTATTTCGGAGGTGTTGGATAATGACGTCTAGACCAATTATTGTAAAACTTGGCAAAGTCGATGATTATTTCGGGGTTTTTTCGAACCTCCGCGAACAAAGCCAGATTTGCTATCTTCTTGAGAGTAAAATGGACGATCAGCATGGCGACAGTAAAGTTACTTTTGGCTTTGATCCAAAGCATCATATATCTGCGAAAGGCAACCAGCTAACAATCGATGACGAAATTTTCGAAGTTAACAATCCATATCTAGAGCTAGCTTCACGTTTTCCCCTTGTTGGAAAAGGAACCGCACATCAAGGTGGGTTAGTCGGAAACTTCACATATGAAGCCGTGAATTACTTTGAACCAAGCCTCAGTTTAAGCGAGCATCCAGACTTTCCGACTTTTGAACTCGGATACTATCAAGATGGCTTGGTCTATGATTTGAAATCCGGTGAGCTTGAATATTATTTTTACGAGACTGACCGCAGCGAAATTGTTACAGCAGCTATGTCCAAACCATTGTCTATAGGCGTAATTTCTTCGGTTCAAAACCACGGTCACAACCAAACAAAACAGCAACACGAAGAAGCTGTTGATTATTCACTGCAACAAATTCGTGATGGCAACAGTTTTCAAGTTGAGATCGGGTTCAAAACGAAGTATACGATCAAAGGTGACAAGTTAGCGATTTATTCGAGGCTCCGTGAAGTCAACCCAAGTCCATATATGTATTATTTCAAATTTAATAATCGAGAGATGTTTGGTAGTAGCCCGGAAATAGTAGTTCGCAACAGTGATGGGCACTTAATCACCACTGTTGCAGCTGGTACGGTTGGTCGTAGCTCCGACAAGCATGAAGATGAAAAACTTGCGAAAAAACTCTCGAACGATCCGAAAGAAATCGCAGAGCACAACATGCTTATCGATTTACATAGAAATGACATTGGAAAAGTTAGTAAATTTGGTAGCGTAAAAGTACCTCGACAAAAGTACATAGCCAGTTTCAGCCATGTTCAGCATATGTTGAGTGATATAACTGGTGAGCTAGCCGACGACAAAATTAGTTATGATATTCTCGCCGCTATGACACCATGCGGTGTTTTAACCGGAGCTCCAAAAATTGAAACTATTAAGATAATCGAACACAACGAGCCTGAGCCTCGTGGCCCATACGGAGGGGCGGTTGGTCGGTTCAGCTTCAACGGTGACTGTGTTTTCACTATGCCGATTCGTAGTTTGTTCTGTGATGGAGACGAGTGTTTCGCACAAACTTCAAGCGGTGTAGTGCTCGATTCAAACAGCGATGATGAATATAATGAAGTAATAAAAAAACTTGCCGCTATGGAACAGGTTATTGAGGAGTTGAGTTGATGAAAATTTTATTAATTGATAACTACGATAGTTTCACATATAACATCGTGCATCTATTTGCGGCGCTATCTGATGTTGAAGTAGTTGTCATTCGTAATGATAATGAAAAGCTAGAATTAATGGCAGACGCAGAAGACTTCGATGGTATAATCATCGGCCCTGGTCCGGGCGATCCAACTGATCCAGAATACTTCGGAAAAAATGCAGATATCATTCGTACTACTCAACTGCCACTACTTGGGATTTGCCTCGGCTTCCAAGGTATGGCAACAGTCTACGGAGCAAGTTTGAAAAAAGCAGCGGAGCCAAAACACGGTAAAACTAGCATTTTCTCACACTCAAAAGATTTGATTTTTAGCGATTGCCCCGATGAATTTAATATTATGCGCTATCACAGCCTCATGATCGACGCTGATCATAATATTCCAGATAATATTGAGATAATTGGGGAAGTCTCTCATGCTGATCCGTCATTTAGTGAAAATGGTCGTGAAATTATGGCATTAAAAATCAAGGACAAAGCCCACTACGGGGTCCAGTTTCATCCCGAGAGCTTTGCCAGTGAATATGGCACACAAATCGCCCAGAATTTTATTGAGATAATAAAGGAGAGTAAGCCATGAGTGTGATTGACTTTTTGCAGGATAGTATCGAGCAAAGTCTGACACTTGAAAAACAGATAGACTTTTTGAGATCGACGAAAATCGATGATCCAAAGGAATTGGCTGAAGTTGTCCGATTCTTGCAAAAACGCATGCCTGAAACACCTAAGCTCGAGAATGCAATCGACATATGCGGTACCGGTGGTTCTGGACTAGCACGCCTAAATACCTCAACAATTACAGTCTTTTTGTTGGCTTCGATGGGTGTGCCGATTGCTAAACACGGTAACAACGCTTCATCAGGACGATTTGGAGGTTTTGATTTGCTAGAAGCGCTCGGAGTGCCTACACAGCTTGATGTCAATGAATTGCAGGCCCGTTTTCGAAGATTCAACCTAGCATTTCTTTATGCGAAACAATTTCATCCAAGTATGCGCTTTTTCGCACAAGCACGAGCGCAGCTCGGCCAGCCAACTTTCATGAATACCCTCGGGCCACTGCTAAGCCCTGTGAATGCTGATCGACAGATGATCGGAGTCAGCAACCCTGATCACGTACAGCTAGTTGCTGAGACTTCTCGAGAACTCGGCAAAAATCGAGTCATAGTAGTGCATGGCTGCGACGGGCTCGACGACATTACATTGTCAGGGGAGAGTAATGTAGCTGAACTTAAAAATGGTGTTATTAAGAATTACATGTTACATCCAAATGATTTTGGTGTTGAATCAATTGCTGATTTTTCAGAGATCTCGGGTGGCGACAAAAACAGAAACATCGAGTTGGCAACACAACTTTTAAAGGGAAAACTCTCATCACGGCATCGTGATTTAGTTTTGGTTAACGCAGCCATGGCCATGAAGCTCGCAGGACTATCTGAAGATCTTGTTGCTAACTATCAAGCTGCAAAAAAACAGCTAGAGACCGGAATCGCCTATCAGCTTTTGCTTGATTATAAAAAGCCATCTATCATGCGCGACATAGTCGAGCAGAATGAGCGAAATTTGCCAGATACAAGTAGGCCAGAGCCAAAAAAATCCCGAATATACAGAGGTGGGCTAATTGCCGAAATCAAACACGCCAGTCCAAGTGAAGGTGAACTTTCTAGCAAGATCAACGTTCGAACACGTGCAAAGCTGTACGAAGAAGGTGGAGCGAAAGCAATCAGCGTTGTAGTCGAGCCACGATTCTTCGGTGGGAATTATGATGATATTAAAATTGCCCGAGACGCAACAAGCCTACCTATTTTGTGTAAAGATTTTATTACTCGAAAAGAACAAATATATCATGCTGCAGAGGCCGGAGCCGATATAATTTTACTGATTGTGGCTATCCTTGAAAAAGATGCACTTCATGAACTGAAACAAACCGCTGAGGATCTTGGACTGTATGTCTTAGTCGAGACTCACACACAGAGTGAGTTCGACATTGCCGTAGATGTTGGCTCCGAGCTTATTGGCATTAATCGTCGAAATCTTCACGATTTTTCGATAGACTATCAACTTTTTGACAAATTAGATATTCCTGAGAACATTGTAGTCATAGCAGAAAGTGGCATAGAAGCCCGTCAACAAATTCCAGAACGTGCCGACGGGCATTTAGTTGGTACAAGCTTAATGAAAGACCCATTTCCAAAGCTCAAGCTCAAAGAGCTCGGTTTACAAAGGCCAATTCTCAAACTTTGTGGTTTACGTAGTTCCGAAGATGCTGCACTTTGTGAAGAGCTTGGGGTTGACATGATTGGACTTAATTTTGTTCATCGAAGTAGACGAAAAATTTCAATTGAAATAGCTAAAGAAATTGTAGGGAAATGTAAAAATACTATAACTGTTGGTGTTTTTGAAGATAACTCTCAAGAAGAAGTTGAACGGATAATTCGAGAAACTGGTATTGATGCAGTTCAGCTTCCGGTATCATGTAACTTTACAGATAAGATTAGCATTCCCGTATTGAGGGTTGCTCCATATAATTATTCGATTGAGGAAATCGATAAGAACTTAAAACCAAAATATTCTAGTGTTAACATTGTTGATAATAAACTTGGAGGCAGCGGCAAAACTTTTGATTATGAAAAATATATTTGGAAAAAGTACCCATCGCTAATAGCCGGTGGCGTTGATCTTGAGACCGCAATTATGTTGCTCAGAGACTTCCAACCACTTGGGGTTGATACAGCTAGTGGCATCGAGACTGATGGAAAGGTCGACCAAGTCAAAATTAAATCATTTGCAGAACTATTCAAGGAGACAAACTATGGCAACTAATTTAAAACAACAAATGCTCGATCCATCCGGATTTTTCGGGGAATACGGCGGACGATACGTTCCCGAGCTTCTCGTGCCGGTCATGGATGAACTTAATGATGAGTTTTATAAGGCGATTAAAGATGAGGGATTTTTAACTGAACTTAAGGAACTTTATAATAATTATTCTGGACGTCCAACGCCACTCTACCACTGTAAAAATTTAAGCGACGAGCTTGGAGGCGCCCAGATTTATCTTAAAAACGAAGGTCTGAATCACACCGGTGCGCACAAGATTAATCACTGTCTTGGACAAGGCTTACTTGCCAAACGTATGGGCAAGACACGAATTATTGCCGAAACTGGGGCCGGTCAGCACGGTCTAGCTAGTGCGACCATAGCTGCTAAGCTAGGGCTTGAGTGCACAGTCTACATGGGGCGAAAAGACTACAATCGGCAGAGGCCGAACGTCTTTTGGATGGAGCTTCTCGGAGCAACTGTTATTCCAGTTGAAACTGGCGGCATGATTTTACGCGATGCAATTAATGAAGCGATGCGGGATCTAATAAACAACCCAATTGACAGCCACTACTTACTAGGTACAGTTTGTGGCCCAAGACCATATCCAGCCATGAACACGTTTTTCCAGTCGATTGTCGGTAAAGAGATCCGTGAGCAGCTAGACGGCCTACCAGACCTAATGATTGCTAGTTGTGGTGGTGGTAGCAATGCCATGGGTCTATTCCATGAATTCCTTGATGATGAGTCAGTCAAAATGACGATAGTTGAAGCTGGTGGGACTAGCGGTAAAATAGGTGAGCACGCCGCACGCTTCACGGAAAGTGGGCGAATCGGCGTCGCTGAAGGTATGAAATCAATGATGCTTCAGGATAAAGACGGACAATTACAAAATACCGCAAGTATTAGCGCCGGGCTCGACTACTCAGGCGTTGGTCCACAGATTAGCTATTTGGTTGAACAAGGGAGAGTAAAACCAAGTCTCGCACGAGACAGCGAGGTGCTTGAAGCCTTCCGAACACTTGTCCGAACCGAGGGTATTATTCCGGCGCTCGAGAGCTCCCATGCGGTCGTTGAGACTATAAAACAAGCTCCGAAGATGAGTAAGGATAAGAAAATTGTCTTTAACTGTTCAGGACGGGGAGATAAAGATCTGTTTATCACAGCCAAACAGTTTGATCACGACAACTTCAATCAGTTCTTAAAGGAGTATATATCATGAGTGATGTAAATAAAATTAAAGAATATTTAGAAAATATCATCCATGATATACCTAATGTTAGCTTAATGACGCACATCGTTGGCGGCTTCCCAGACCTAGACACTTCGACAAAACTTCTCAAAGTCATGAGCGAAGTCGGTGTTGAATATACGGAAATTCAAATCCCATTTTCTGATCCAATTGCTGACGGACCAACGATACTAAACGCTAATACTAGGGCGCTCGAAAATGGTACAACTCCGAGCGATTGTTTTGAACTGGCACAGAATTTTAGCGGTAAACAAAAGCTACTCTTTATGACCTACTACAACATTGTTCTTAGTGTTGGAGTAGAGAAGTTCTTTGCAGATAGCCAGAAAGCAGGTATATACGGGGTTATTATCCCTGATATGCCTTATGACATGGATTCGCACGAGCATCTTCACGCGTCAGCGGAGGAAAACAATGTTCAAGTTCTACCTGTGATATCGCCAATTACACCAGATGAGAGACTAGAAGCCCTTGCTACTAAAAATCCTGATATTATTTACTGTGTTTCGCAGTTCGGCACGACTGGAAAACATGCTGAATTTAAGGAACTGAAACAATATCTTGAAAGAGTGAAAACAGCTTTTGGAGAAGATGCGCGGCTTGCAGTCGGCTTCGGAATCAAGACACCAGAGGACGTTAAAAAAGTAATCGACTCGGGTGCTGACACCGCAGTTATTGGTAGCGCACTGCTTAATCTTATTTCTTAGTGGTGTTATCCATCGTCAGATAGGTACCAAACTGCTTCTAATTTTTTTAGTCGTCTTGCAAAAGAGACTCTGAACGATCAGCTGCCTCATCATACAGTTTAGCTATACGATTTACACTTCTAATCTGTTGATCGGCACGGTCGCGTCCAATCCCTGCTGGTAGCGAGATACTATGACCGATAGCCGCCCAAATTCCCTCGAATGTATCAACGATATCAGTTCCTCGGACAGTAGATCTAGCTTTCTCAGCCCATGCGATTGAAACTTCGGACTCAGTTTCTCGCTTTCTTAATTCAATTACTCTTTCAGCCTCATCCAATTCGTCTTCTAAGTTTGGAATACCCGCATCAACACCCTCATCCCAATAACCAGGGTTACGCAAAAGTAACTCACTTATGTTTGTATCTTCGTCAGATTCAGAGTTAAATTTCACTTTGATTCCAGCGATTGCTGTGGTAAACACTGATTCATCATCAATATCATCTAATGAAGCTTCGACAAATACTGGAGTGTAGTACTCTGGTTTCTCCTCATCGATGACGGTAATTTTATCACCGTCTTTATCAAGTCGAACAAGTTTTACTTCGTAGCTAGTTTGTATTGTTTCTTCATCTTGGACCTTACGAATAGCGACTCCGAAGAACCTATTGTCATCGATGCCGTCAATACCATCGTTATTTGTGAAAAATATGAGTGCGAAGTCGTCATCAAGTCCTTCATAAACAACTTCACCACCATCAGTCGTATACTGCATCAACGCATCCAAAGAACCTGTAATAGTTAGATCATCGCGTCCAAGGTGTTCAATTGCATCCATCTCTTTTTGAACAGCTGCATTACTTCGTTCGGTTAATCTCTCTAAAGCCAACTCGTTTCCAGCTTCTGTAAACTTATCAATAATTCTATGAACTTCATTTGGTGGCATACTTATCTCCTTGAAATATATAATTGAACCATACTCTTTCTCTTGTATCATTGCAAGCACGAGCGTTTTATTTTATAAAATAAAAAGGATGCGATTATGGCAAAAATAATATGAAGGTGTATACTGAAAGTGCTGGGATTTCTCTGAACTCTAAACGCTACGGGAGTTCAATATCCAGCGGGGACTTGTCCTCGCTATGAGAACACCCACCTGGTTAACACCAGAGCGGAATCCCAGCATGTTAATGCAAATTCCATATTACTCATGCTTGCAAAGTACTTCCTACTACATTAGATTTATGAAATGATTCAGAATGATTGCCCACCTTTCAGCCCTAATACAGCAGAGCAATGGCTCGATTTCGAGGGTGGCTTTCAAGGATTAATTATCGCATATACTCCAAAATTTTCTACGCATCATATAATTGGGAACGACACTGACTTTTTGCTCAAAGTAGCAAGGACCGAAGCGGCACAAGCTGATCTCGCAAATACAGCAAGGTGGTCAAGATTCATAAACCAAGCCACAGATGAATTAAGCTTCAAAACACCAAATGTACAAGCCAATATAGTCGATAACGGACTAGGTGAAAGACCAACAACTAGTGTCGCTCACTTCGATTGGGTTGATGGCTACCATACTGAAGAGTCCGATATCGACAGCCTATCTGCACCTTTAGCGATGGTTGTTAGAGAGTTATCATCTATTAAAGTCGACTGGCAAGGCAGAGCATGTGACTGGCTCGGAAGAAACAAAGTATTGAAAACCATTGAATTTCTGCCGGATGAAATACGCAAAAATGTATCGGCTGCATACACGGAGGAGCAACGCGCCAAAGCTAAATCTGGAGTAGTGCATGGAGACTTAGCACCAAAAAATATCATGATTTCCAACCAAGATGATGAGTCTTTATGGCTGATTGATGCAGAATTTGGGACACACGGTGAACGACCTGATTTTGCAATTCCACGGATGCATGATGCTGCTTATTACTACCATTTACTACAAGTTCAGTATCAGAATCCGGCGGCAGCAGAAACTTTCTTAAACGAACTTGGTGAAGTTTTTTCCGAGGATAAGACTTGGAAAGAAGAATTTTTGTTGTCAGTTATCGAACGAACCTTGAGCATGTTTGAGAACTTTATCGTTAACCCAAAAGAAGGTTTTGAGGTTGATGAGCGCAGAAAACAAGAGGAGTCCTATCATTCTTTGTTAGGCTTTGCATCTGATGAGTTGCTCGGACTTGCTGCCTAGGCTTTGCTGTAACAATATACTGACGTACAATGCAAGTATGAATAAGAAATTCGCTGTATTCGATATCGATGGGACTGTTTTCCGCAGCAGCCTGTATATTGAAGTTGTTTACGAGCTAGCACGTCAAGAGCTCATCGATTTACCAGACACAAAATATGAAACCTGGGCTCGGCGTACGAAATCAGGTTACCAGACCTATCGCAACCACCTTGTGGAACTACTCGAGAGCCAATTACCAAATATTTCTGTGAATGATTTTGAAAAAGTATCGAGAAAAGTTGTCGAACGTCAAGCCGAACATGTCTACGTCTACACGCGCGATTTAATTCGTGAATTTAAGGAACTGAACTACTTTATGATTGCTATTTCTGGCAGCCAAGAACAGCTAGTTGAAAAGTTTGCCAGCTATTGGAAATTCGATGCATTTGTCGGGCAGAGCTACCACCAAACTAATGGAAAATTTAGTGGTGGAATCACGAAAACGCACGAAGGAAAAGGCCAGTTGCTGCAACAAATAATTGATGAAAATAATTTGACTAACGAGGGCAGCGTAGCGGTAGGAGACACAGAAGGTGATATTGAAACTTTAGAAATGGTCGAGCGACCGATAGTTTTTAATCCGAACCGAGAACTATACAGAACTGCAGTTCAGAATGGTTGGGAAATTATCGTCGAGCGTAAAGACATGATTTACAAGCTGCAACCTGGCAGTAATCGGAATTATGAGCTGATTGACACTGAGTAGTGGTTTAATTCAACTTTGAATCGCAAACTTGAGCAAACTCCTGGGCTATCACGTCGCATGATGCGCTCATTGTAAAGATAAGCAATCACAAACGGAACTCGTGAGCTAGAGGCTCACTCAAACACCGTTTGATGTCATTATTGTTTATTTTACATTCACGCTCGGGCTTTGGCTCTTTTATGCCCAGGGCTTAGATATGAAATTATCTTCTATCGTTCTTAAATAGTTTGCTGACCAGTATACGAGTAGCTTAAATCAATTAAATTAACTACCTTATTATGCTTCTTGTCGAAGCTCAGCAGCCTCTGCTTCAAGTCGGTTTGCTTTTGCTTGAGCAGCCTGTTTAGATTCCGCTGCTTGCAATTCAGGAGTTTTTACAATTTTTCTACAATCAGATGGGCAACCTACACCCCTCATTTCTGCAGCATCCATAGGCTGCCTAACAGGAAACTCGTCGCTAGATTTAACCAAAGACTGCATATATTCAACTGCATTTGCTCCTATAGCCAATTTTCCCGTAACTTGGCGCCGATAACCAATAGATACTCCTCCCTCTTCTTTCTTCAAATGCACAACCCCTCGTTCTAAAGCTCCTTCTGCGAATTGAGGTCTCAGTGGGCAATTATCTGGTAGTTTATTGAGTTCAACAACCTCACTAATCGGAAAACCTGTCGAGCTTCCAAGGTCATCTTTTTCACCATCAGTATCAACCGCATCCACACCGATAATATTGCTATCGCCGTATCTTATAACAACGGCTGTTTCCGGCGGTGCAGCGCCACATGACATTCCTTCGACTATTCCTAAGTTAACATCCGGGAACTCTGGTCCACCTTCTCCTGGCAATGGCATAACTATCTCCTATTTATTATTATAACCTCAGTAAACTCTCTCTCTGGATTTTGCAAGCATAAGCTTTTATTTTATGGTATTACATAGTTTTAAGAGTATAATGGCAGTAATGAGCAATGATTATCCCGACTGGCTAGAGACAATTGAACCAACAAAGGAAGAGATTGAGCGGCTAGAATGGTTAATTCCCGAACAGCGCAGCAAGCGTGGGCATTTCAGCGTTGTTGGCGGCGACAAAAACCATATCACTCGGGTGCAAGAAACATATAGCTTACTCGAAGCAGAGAAGCCAGCCAGTGTGAGCATACTTGTACCAAAAAGCTGGCGGAAGTTTCTTGAAAGCAACCCAGACGCTCACTTTGCCGAAGCCGATAACAGTGGTGGTTTTGCACTGGCAGCCGAAGAGTCAATTACCGCACGAATCATTAGCTCTGATGGAACAATTTTCCCAGGGGATTTGGGTCGGAATAGCCAGACGGCGCAGGCGATTGAACGTTCGATCATCAAAACTACCAAACCGATTGTGCTTTCGGGGGATAGTCTCGAACTTATTCCAAATCTAAGTCTACTTAACCGCGAGAACACAATACTGATCTGTAATTTTGGACAATTTCAGCGACTGGCTATGGCAGCAAAAATCACGCCAGCTGTCGTGTCTGACATGCCACATTTGAAAGTTATCGAAGTTTTGCATGAGTTGACCTCAACTTATCCAGCCGCTATCGTAATTAAACACTTTAATTGGATTATCGCTAGCCAAAAAGGGACTGTTTGGCGAACTAAAATCGAAAATGAAAACAATACTCTGTATCTCGGCGCACGTAGTGTTTTTTGGCATAAAATAGAACAACCAAACTACCTCAAAGCAATAGTCTTGTTAGCTGCAAATGAAAGTCAGGCCCAACACTGATGCAATGAGAGCAGTGTTTTTGACCCCAAATTATATGTTAATTCACGCAACTATTAAGATTTTTTGTAGTGGAATACTATTATTTAAAAGCCTACACCTGATTGTTTTAACAGATTTTTTCTAATGGGCTAGCTTTAAACCAACCATTTGGATGACCTTTTCCGCCTATCGGACAGGGTTTGCCAATAGCTCCATCAATTAATAAAGGACCTCCTAAAATCTCTGCAGCATCGTCGTTAGGATGATTAAAGCGATGAGCTCTCCCAATCGCTCCGAGAGTGTTGTATAACCCTGTAACTCCCTCAAATTTTCGACCACGCTCTGTGTTCGCTTCTATGATCTCTAAGGACAATAAACCGCATCCTGGGGCATTCACCTGGCTGCATTTAGTTGGGTCAAGATCATCAGTCCCTGTAAGATATTCTTCAACGAGATCATGGCCTGACCAATGACTCAATGAAGCCATAACGAGTCGGCCTCTGCCTAGGGTTGTCGCCGGCTGTCCAGCTTCTGCTTCAGCTCCCATTAACCGATCAAAGCCTCGAGCGGCTGCTCCGAAACCTCTAGTTACCTCGTTAGGTCTAAAATGATCAGCTGAATCTATCACTTCTCCGAGAGTTGAATAAACTGGCGTTAATCCTGCTGGCATACTTGCGGCAGGCAATAAAAAATCTGACATAAAAAACTCCTTAATATTTCTATCACTTATTAATATCACAGCAATGTATTATTGTCAAGTATAGTTTATCAAGTTTTTTAAGATTACCTGAAGCACTAAATTAAACATGTGAATTATAGATTAACAAATATATAGATTATATATACGTAAAAGAAAGGTTAAAAACACGACTCGAAAATTCTGTTTTAATTTGGTGGCGAAGGAGGGGATAACGCTCAATATTAAATTGTGACTTCGTCATACTCCATCATCTCACTAGAAATTGTAAAATCGAAGATTTGACAATTATCTGACCCCTCTTTCGGGTTCAATTTCTCGTGTATCTGCCGAATAAAAAACACGACTTAAAGCCGTGTTTTTTATTCGGTGGCGCGGGAGGGGAGACGCTCTCAACGTTCACTATTCCGTCAGTCCGAGTCTCACAAGTAAACTTGCTCGATTCTCCTTCCTTGCGAACCCTTTTTTACGTGCGTAAAAATACGGATTCTCAACTCCGTATCCATCACCAAGTTAAAAACCCACCTAAACGGTGGGCGTTTAACTTGGTGGCGCGGGAGGGAATCGAACCCTCACTCGGTATTATCCAAACGGGATTTTGAATCCCGCGCGTCTACCAATTCCGCCACCGCGCCGTCGATTACATGATTGTAATGTACTAATGTTACAGTTTAACTTGTTTTTAGGGATTTTTCTAGATAAACGTGCTTTTTACTACCAGAGTAATTACGCTATACTAAAGCATATGCCAAATGACAAAAAAGATGATATCGATGATAATGGTGCTAAAGCTGCAGCTCTAGCTCGTGCCAAGCTCCAGAGTATCTATGGGGGTGGCAAGGATGAGATCTCACACCAACCTCCAGAGCCCGTTTTCCAACCAACACAACAAGCAAAGCCAACAGAACCTATTAACAGCGCATCACAGCAGGCAAGCGGTAGCCCTGGTCGACCGCCTGAACCAATCATGCCACTTGCTCCAGTAGCTGTTCCACCTTTACCTCAAATAGTTGCACCAAATCAACCTGCGCCTACCCCAGTTATTGACCAGTCGCCACGTCCTGTGCCAGTTCCTGATAAGATAAACATCGAGCTTGAAAATAATCTACCAAGACGTCAATCGAATGAGCAACCGGAGACACCAGACGAAGTGGCCGTGTTCTCACTACCACCAGCCCAAGATGTGCACTTGCTTAACCACGCCAAGCCGAAACCTGAAAAAAAAGCACCAAAAGCAGAGCCGCCAAAAAAAATCACACTAAAGGCACAGCCACCAAAACAAAATAAGCCGACTAAATTCGAACAACGAGCAATCCAACCTCTCCCTCCATCCCAGCCCAAACCACAGGCTGTAAAGCCCAGGCAACCTAAACCTCAGCCAGTACCTGCGGCAAAACCAGCATCAGCTCAATCCAAGCAACCAACGGTTCAAGTTCAGCACATGGATGCTCGAACTGCTGATCGGGATAAAATCGGACATAATGTTAGCAAACCGAAGAAAAAACATCGCAGCGGTCGGCTTAAAGCTCTTTTTTCAGCAGCAACTGTTGTCATAATTGTGTTGATTACTTTTCAGAATCAAGTAATTATCGGGCAGGTTTCGTATTATACGAGTCCAGGCGACCGTGTCGACGTCCCAGTTATCACCGATATTTCTATCGACCAAGCAGTTGCTCCTGAATCAAAAGTTATCATCCCTAAAATCAATGTTAATGTTCCTGTAAACTACGATATCACCACTTATGATGAAGCCACTATCCAACGTGGCCTTGAAAACGGGGTGGTGCATTATGCAAATACCGCTCTACCAGGGCAAGTTGGCAACAACGTTATCCTAGGCCATAACACCAATAACTTTTGGAACTCAGGAAATTATAAGACGGCATTCGTACTGCTCGATCGGTTAGAAAATGGAGATACGATTGAGCTGCACTACAATTCAAAGCGCTATGTTTATGAGGTTTTTAACAAGAAAGTTGTCGAGCCAAACGATTTTAGCTTAATCAATCAGCAAGTCCAGGAGCCAATCGTCAGTTTGATAACATGCACACCTCCAGGGACAAGTTGGCAGCGACTATTTGTTCAGGCACGACAGATTAGTCCAGTGCCTGATAAAAGTAAACCAGAAAATCAAGCAGATGTTCCAACTACGGGTAAGTCTGTGCCAAGCGCACCACCGAGCTTGCTGAACAATCTACTCAAGTCAATCTTCTAATTCTTCCGGATATTCTAAACTTCTATCGATATACCCATCTAAAAAAACTTGGTTTCCTGTCAGTGCTAACACATCTTCCACGAGCTCGCCTTGCGGTGTTGTCATCTCGTTTTTATCGCAACCACCAAATCGAAGCGCGCAATCAGCACACATAGCGCCGGCATTATAGATTGCATCTGAAGAATTCTCACCCTCCACTATTGCGGTCTTATCTCGTTTGTTATTCCTAAGCCTAACAATACATTTCGCACCAGCCACATCGTCAGTCGATGGATCTACACTGAATGTATCTAGAGTAAGTTCTACATACTTACCAATCATATATTTTCCTTCTTTATCTAAGCCAATAATTACATTAATAGCCTAGATATAGCAAGCATGAGTTTTTTATGTTCTAGTTTAGTTTTATCTTTTAGCTAAAAATTTCGTTATTTAACTTTTAGCGGTCCGTTTAGTAACTTTTGCATAACCGGTTTAGTTGGCTCAGAATTAGCGGCATCAACATCGCTGGCTTTCTCTGGTTCAACTGTAGTGAGACCATAGACGTTCTCTAATCGTCCGTCGAGGAAAACTTTATTTAGGTTTTTAGTTTCAAATAATGTTTCAAAGTTCTTGCCACCAAACTCAAACATCACAGCTTTCTTGCTCTCTTCGATTGCACTTAGGTGCCACGAATCAAACCAAGACAGATTCGTTAATTGTTTTTCTAATTCAAATTCATATTTCTTATCGAATTCAATATCGTAAGACTGATAATGATTTTTCCCGTCTGTTATTAGCGCGTGACGATTGGCGGGACTCATCAGAATTTCTTTGCCGATAATTGGTAATTCAACAACCGTTGGATTCTCGGTGTCGAAATTAATCTTAACTTGAGATTTCTTATTGGTAGCTATGAGTACAATCTTACGCCTCTTATACTCAACTGCCTGCACATCATTGACCGACTCGTCTTTCGGAAAGTAGGTAATCGGGACTTTATCAAGCTCAGTATCTTTGACTCGAAAAACTTCGTGTGGAGCATCCTCGGCAGCTTGTCGGGTTATAGTTACGTAGTCTCGAGCCGAGAGTTGCGTTACATTACGAGCAATAACCGCACTCAAAGTATTATTGTTAAGACTTATCATAAATAGCTCTGAGTCAGACAAAATATATACATCTTGGCTGTCGTCAGGAGAGAATATAAAACTATCGATACTCCGAGCAAACGTATCCTCAAGTACTGTACTATTTTCTGGAGAACGAATGTCGACGAATAAATGCTTAACAGATTGCTCTGCAGGCAAGCCATATCTTACCACCGCATAACGTCCATTTGGAGCAAACTCCACATCTTGGGCTGTAAATCCTCTCAAATTTTCAATAACATTTTCTGGCATCTGTAGTGTCGATTGATCGGTTTTATCACGATCAATTTTTACGTTATTTAATGAAACAGCTCCATCGACTGTCAAAGCTTGCAAAATAATCTTACGATCGAGACTAATGCCCTGAGCTTCAGCTTGCGGCAACTCTGCTTGCTCAACTATTTTGATTTTATTCGGTACTAAAAATGGATAATTTACCCAGACGATATCTTCACCGATTGAGGTAAGATTATCGGACCAATTGCGATAGCCATTGGCTTTAAGTGTCAACTGGTGCGATCCCTTCGGCAGTGTAGTTTCTAGCGGAAGGCTTTGTGGTTTTTTGCGATCATCAACGTAGAGCGAAGCATTCACGGGGCGTGAACGGAAGATAAATAAACCGCGACTGACGATTTCGCCAGTTCTAGGGTCGTAGCTGTAACCAAGAGCAAAATTAAACAAAATTACCGCACCAATTGCTACAAAAACTGTTGTCAATATATAACCGGTATAGCGAATTATTTTGGCTTTTCTGTCGTTCGTTTTATTCATATGTTTCTTTAATTAATAGTTATAAGTATAGCACCAAACCTGTACTACCCTTAATCAACAAACAACAGAATAGGGTGGTGGGGCTAGGCTCTGTGCCGTATACTGTCAACTAAGATGTTCTCTAAACGAATTGCAATCGATCTTGGTACTACGCGCACTCGTATTTTTGCACCTGGAAAAGGAATCGTTATCAACGAACCTACTGTTGTTGCGATGGACGTACAAAGCAATAAGGTAATTGCAGTTGGTGATGACGCCATCGATATGGTCGGCCGAACTCCAGAGGCAATCCGAGCATATCGTCCGATTAAATCTGGAGTAATTGCCGACTATGTCATTACTGAACAAATGCTAAAACACTTTATGAATAAAGCTCTTGGTCGTGTGCGTCTGCGATTACCCGAAGTAATGATTAGTATTAGTAGTGGTGCAACCAGCACCGAACGACGTGCTGCACTCGATGCTGCAAAATCGGCTGGGATGCAACACGTTCATCTAATTCAGAGCGCTATTGCAGCTGGTCTAGGTGCAGCAGTGCCGATCAATGAGCCTACTGGAAACCTAATCGTAGATATTGGTGGTGGTACGACAGAAATTGCTGTGATATCACTAAGCGGAGTCGTCGCTCGAAACAGTATTCGAGTTGGCGGGCAGTCTATCGACGCTGACATTGTTAACTATATTCGCAATACACACGGTGTTGGTATCGGTGAACGTACCGCCGAAGAAACTAAAATGTTAATTGGGAGTGCCATGTATAGCGACGACAACCAAGCAACTGAGATTCATGGACGTGATTTGATTGGTGGTTTACCTAAAACTATTAAAATTCACCCAAACGATTTAGTACCAGTCATTGAAGAATCACTCGAGAAGATTATTCGAGCTATTAGAAATACTATAGAACAGACTCCTCCAGAGCTGGTTAGTGATATTGCTGAGCATGGCATTATGTTAACAGGCGGAACTGTTCAACTAAAAAACCTTGATCGTGTATTGAGTAAAATCATTGGCGCACCGGCGATTGTCGCTCAAGACCCACTGCTATGCACTGTTAAGGGAGCAGGTACCGCTATCACAAATCTTGAAGATTACAAGAAATCGCTGCTGGGTTGGCGCCCATGAAAATTGCCTTGGCGCATGATTGGTTCGACGTTTTTGGAGGAGCAGAGAAGACTGTCTTAGCTATAGCTGAAATGTTTCCTGATGCCGAGTTATATACATTGTTATTTGATGACTATAAGTTTGCTGAGTACTTCAAACCGAGCAAAGTTCATACTAGTTTTTTACAGAAAATCCCGCGTGTGATTCAAAAGCGTCACCGCTTACTAACTCCGCTAATACCTAAGGCAATTGCTAGTTTTGACTTAAGTGATTTTGATTTGGTACTTTCAAGCTCGAGCGCCTTTGCTAAAAATGTCACAGTTGGTCCAACGACATTGCATGTCACGTATTGCCATACGCCAATGCGCTTTGCCTGGGATTATTCGCAGCAATATATCGAAGAATTAGGCTATGGAAAACTAAAAACAGCGCTTGCAAAACATGAAGTCGAAAAACTTCGAGCTTGGGACCTTGAGAGTAACAATGGAATTGATGTCTGGCTAACGAATAGCAAAACAACACAGGGAAGAATTAAAAAATACTATAAAAAAGACAGTGAAGTCATATATCCACCAGCCGATCTCGATGGCTCGTTTATAACCAAAAATCGTCGTGATTACTATATTACGCTTTCTACCCTGACACCATATAAAAAACTTGAACTCGTGATTGAAGCTTTTGCAATTACCGGTAAAACACTATTCATTATCGGCGATGGGCCAGACCGGAAACGTCTGGAGAAATTGGCCCCAAAAAATGTAAAATTTGCTGGATTTGTCGAAGATAAGAAAAAGTGGGAGTTAATAGCTGCGGCCCAAGGGCTAGTGTTCCCTCAAGAAGAAGACTTTGGTTTGGCGCCAATTGATGCCATGGCGTGCGGCACACCAGTGTTAGCCTTCGCCAAAGGCGGTGTCATGGAGACCGTGGAGCACAAGAAGTCAGGTGTATTGTTTACCAAGCAAACCGTTCGCGCAATTAACCGAGCAGTCGAGGTGAATGAAAAAATCAAATACGATAGAAAAGCTATGCGTAAACACGCACTGACATTTGAGAAAAAACATTTTCAAAAACTACTCAAAAAACGACTAATCCAGGCCATGAGAGATCGTGCGTGACTAAGCTAGACAATGTATCTACAGTCGATATTTTCGGATTAGAAATTGCTAAATCTACACGCCAACAAGCAATCAAGATTGTCATAGAACTAATCAATACAAAAGGCTCCCATCGTGTCAGTAAGCCATATGTTGAGTTCGTTGAACGAGCAACAGCAGATAAGTCGACCAAAACTAACTTACAGAAATCAGACGTAATTTTTGCAGATAGTGTAGCTGTTCAGTGGGCGGCTAGTTATCTACAAGCGGGAAACTACGGATTTTTCAGTTGGATTAATTCGATTATCAAAATTATTTTTAAGCCCGAATCTGTCGCTACCGTTATTCCTGAACGTCTAGCCGGCGTTAACTTCACTTGGCCATTACTCGAAGCTGCTGCTGAGCGAGACTATAAAGTAATGCTCGTTGGTTCACCAAAAACTGGCACGATCAAAGACCGTGAAAAAATTATCAAAAAGAGAATTCCTAATATTAGCTTAGTTCCAAGCCTTATCGGTCGTGATGAGTCTGGCAAATTTAGCCAGAACCATGAAAAGCTGCTACGTGAATTAATTAAAAAATATCGACCTGATATTGTCTTGCTCGGAATCGGCTTTCCCGCACAAGAGGAAGTTGCCGAACGTTTAAAGCAGTCAAGCAATCATGGTGTCTTCATCGGCGAAGGTGGTACCTTTGATTACGAGAGTTTTGGTGGTCAACTGAAAAAAGCTCCAAAACTCTTCCAACACATAGGACTAGAGTGGTTGTGGCGATTATTTCTCGAACCTAAAAGAATTTTTCGACAAACGGCAGTCCCGAGGTTTTTGTGGAGAGTTTACCGACATTCAAAAATTATCAAATAAATTTAAAAGTTTCTAATTACGCATCATTCGACTTTGAAGACAAATTAGAAATAAACAAAATATAATATCTGCTTTTTATCATAAAAAAGTAAATGTAATTATCACTTGCGGCACAAGCCATCCTCGATATACAATAGGCGAGTAGCATAAGCGAGAAGGTATTTAATGGGTTTATTTGCAAAAAAAGCCAGTCAAAGTTTTATTGTAGTCAACGGCCGCAAGTTTGATCCAAAAACTGGTGATGAGATCTTTGATAGAACAAATAACGCAGACAACCTTCAGGCGAAAAATAAGCAGCCTGCCAAAGTCCAGTCATCAAACTCTTCTAAAGCTCAAATGCAGTCGGCCCGCCGACTTAGCCAAGTCCTTAATGCTGAGGCCACTAAGATACCAAGAAAGTCTGTTGAACAGATCAAGGCTCACCCAAGTGGCAGCAACCACACCGATCTTCGAAAAATAAACAAAAAAGCAGTACGGACTAAAGCAGATCAAGCTTTTGCGCCGTTAAATCTTAACAAGAAACTTAATAGTCAATTTGAAAAAGCAGAGCAGACTGTACAATCAGAAATTCAAAGTCTTGAACATGATAAAAAACAAGCAGAGATAAAGGTATTAGAAACCAGCGATCAGCCAACTCCAGTTATAAAGAAAATTTCAGCTGTTAGTGCAGATAATTCGACCAATAAAAATACTCAACAAGAAATACCCGACCACGTCAGACGACGTGAAGCTAAACACCAAGCTCGGTTACGCCAGCGCATGGCGAGGGTTGAAAAAAGCCACAGTATTGACCGATTTTCTAACAACAATGCAGTCCAGCCACAAACAACAAGTAATGAAGCAAATAATCAAATTTCAGTAGCTGAACCAGCAATAGAAACTCAACCACAATTCAACCCATTCGCGAGCAAAAAAGCTCATGATAGTCCAGCACCACAGATCGATGAATCACGCAACAATCAAGAACAATTCTTTACACCGCCAAACCTTAATTTACAGACACGTGAAGTTGAGAAGAAGAAATTCTTTGAGCAGAAACATAAAGCTGAAAGAGATAAAAAACCAACTATGTCCGATCGGATGCGAAATGCTAGCGAAGTTTTTCGCCTGACTTTTGGTCAACGAATAGCGCCAGCTGTAGCTACAGCATTAAGCTTCGTTGTTGTAGTTGGTTACATCACTTACCTGAATATCCCGAACCTTGCTATCCGTGTTGCAGCGAATCGAGCAGGATTTGATGCTAGTATGCCAGCTTTTACTCCGGAAGGTTTTGCCTTCAATGGACCTGTGCAATACAGCAAAGGACAGGTAACAATTGGATTTACTAAAAAAGACAAATCGGATGATCAAAAATTTGCGGTAACAGAGCGAAAAAGTAATCTTGACTCACTTAGCCTACTAGAAAGTTACGTGAAGCCACAGTCCAGCCAATATGCAACCTACGAAGACAAAGGCCTAACAATCTATGTCTACGGTGAATCAGACGCAACCTGGGTCAACAGGGGAGTTTGGTATACGATTGAAGATGCAAATGAACTTAGCGCCGACCAGCTCATTCAAGTCGCCGCTAGTATGTAGGGTTAAACTATTGTTTATATAATTGATTTCAGGTGTAGTGACTGCTTCAATTTGTTTTTTATCTATAATCCCCGCAGCTTGAAGGGACTTAGGCCCTTCAACATATACTGAAAGTGCTTTCTAAGCTATAGCTAAATCTTCCTTCGGGAAAACAGCGCTGTCCATTCCGTTGGCTACATCATCTTGATCGTCAATGTATAAACTTACTTCGCTACCGAAATGTGCGTTTACGAAATTGCCATAGAACACAAGACTATCACTATCTTGGTAGCTAAGGTAGTGATGATTGGGGCAATATCCCTTTTGTGCTAAGGACTCTTCAGGACTCCTTACAAGCCCACTTGTGCAGGAATTAGTCGTGGTGACGATTAGCACTTTCTCCTGATTCCTAGCAACTACTTCTCAGCCTTCATCATTTTTAGAAGTAAAAATAGTACCAATAGTTACATCAGCCATTGCTATAAATTCTAAATATTCAACGGTAAGACTTTAATCTTCTGGGCTAGTCATTTACACGGTTTGAGGCATCTTTGTGTCATTCTGACCCCTCATTTAATTATAATAATCGCAATACTCGATTATTTTTTGTCGAACACAATAACAAAAAAAAATAAGAATATGCGAATATTTTAAGAATAGTTCAATGATAGAAATGAATATTATTTCTTACTGTTTAATGGCTCAGGCCCACAACCTCTATTATGTTGTGGCTCCAGGAAGTTCGTCGTCTTCGATTGCTTCAACATAATATATTGTACTATGTTGCGCTGGAGGATGTAACGCAATAACAGCTGTTTCTCGTCTTATAATCGGAACAGTCGGCGGTTCGTCACACTTTTGTAATGCTCTTACGTAGTCACTTACCAATTGCTCATCGCAGAACACAGTTCGTGTATTACCTTCAAAATCGACATTTGACCTTTTTCCGCGTCCCGTTGAATATCTTACTAGCCCATTAAATAGTGTCTCATCAGCCAATATGTGGCTTACGCGCCAAGCCATTACTCCGAGTCTTTTGGCTAAATCTACCATTTGTAAATTTTCTTTATTGTATGACCTCGTCCAAGGACTCTTATCCATGACAACTCTAATCCTACGACTTTCGATATCATCACTCGGAAGGAACAGTCTCTCACCCCACTGCATGTCTAGTATACTGTGGAATCTATGACAATTTACCATTACAGCGGCGCCTGTTTTAGAAGTATCTACTATATCGCATGTAGTCATTGAGGCTCCCCCCGCAAGAAATGGCAGACCTTCCTCCTTGACTCTATTGAGAAATGAATTAGCTATACCATTAACGGACCTAACATGGATTTCGGTTATATTATCAGGGGGTTTTTCTTCTAAACTATTTGTTAACACGCTTACATCCAACACTGGCAGATATGCTTCTCCCCCAGGCTCATGTCCGGAGCTATCAGGCAAAGCAAGTTCTGTTCCAACCAGTGACTTTGGTGTATTGTTGGTAGTGTATTGACCAGTCTCAATTGGAGCAGTCGGAGCAGGCTTAACCGATGCTTGATCATAAACTTGCGCGATTCTGTAAGCATTAACGCCTCCAACGACCATATCTTTGAAATATTTAAGTGCTGGTGGCATCTCCATAAAATCGCGTCCTTTTATATTATTAAATCACATTATAGAATATAATTGCAAGTAATAAAACTTATATGTAAAAATTATTTTAAAACTCCTCTACTAAAAACAATAATTGGTGGAATGCTTTCTTTATCGTGCTGGTTATTGATATGATTATTGATAATGTCAAAACAGCCAAGTCTTCGCACGCGCTTTGCACCCAGCCCAACCGGCCTCATTCATATTGGTGGTATTCGTACCATGCTTTTTGCTTGGTTGTATGCTCGGCAAAACAACGGACAATTTGTTTTACGTCTTGAGGATACTGACCGAGAACGATTTGTCGAAGGTGCTGAAGCCCAAATCCTTGAAGTCCTTAACTGGCTCGGACTTAACCATGATGAAGGTCCCGATATTGGTGGAGAGTTTGGACCATATCGTCAAAGCGATCGACTAGATAGTTACTTGCCCTATGCGCTTGATTTAATTAAACAGGGAAAAGCATATGCTGATCCGACACCACCAGAGAAACTAACTGAATACCGCGATGCAGCTAAAGCAGAGAAGCGACCATTCCATTACCGTGAACATCGCCCAACAGATCCACCAACTTGGGAGCAGGGTATGCCGATTCGCTTAAAGATTGATGAGAATCAGAGTCCCGAATGGGTCGACCTTGTCCGCGGTGAACAAGCTGGAAGTACAGACAATATAGATGACTTTATACTAGTGAAAGCTGACGGTTATCCGACCTATAACTTCGCACACATCATCGATGACCACGAGATGAAGATAAATCTTATCGTGCGTGGTGATGAGTTCGTCAGCTCAATGCCGAAGTTTTTACTGCTATATAAAGCGCTTGGAATTGAGCCACCAAAATTCGCTCATGTCCCAGCAGTTTGGGGCGAAACTGGCAATAAAAAACTCAGCAAACGCGATGGCGACGTCGACACACTGCTTTACCGCGACAAAGGCTATCTGCCAGGAGCATT
>JBGAVT010000038.1:0-2755 GCA_044227985.1 Saccharimonadales bacterium (SeqCode) | reverse complement strand
GGGCCATTAGCTCAGCTGGTTAGAGCACAGGCCTTTTAAGCCTGGTGTCCTGGGTTCGAGTCCCAGATGGCCCTCCATTATGGTTACGCTCAAAAGACGCGAGAGCGTCTTTTTGTTATACTGTATTTATGGAACTAAAAAACTACCTGCCGAATAATGCTACTGAATACATCAATGCCTTTCGGGCACTCGCCGCACTTACTAATTCCGCAATGGATTATGTTGAAAACAAAACAGACTATGTATCGGAAGAAGATCGGAATAAGACGCTTGGGAGAATCGCAGAGTCGGTTGAAACAATTTCTTCTCTACGGGGTGACAACGGAGCATATTACGATGCAAGGCCAGACGGGCTGATGGAGTATCAAAAAGAAATGTATACTATCGAGGATCAACTGCGTGCTCGTTCGGTTGATTTAGGATATAAATATCCAGCTAGTTAGTTTAGCTAAAGGTTGACTGACTAACTTTAGTTGCAACAGAGTCTACAATGGCCCTCCAATTCACGAAGTCCCTTCGGGGACTTTTTGAATTAGCTAGCATTTAGCTTCGAAATCGGGACACACTCACAACGCGAGTGCCCTGCGGCTCAGATAATTGTCAAATCCATTGTTTTGTACAATCTCTAGCGAGATGATGGAATAGCGACAGCTAGTCTACCATTGAGTGTTTGTCCCAGATAACTCCACGATTAACTTTACTTTACTTACTTATTTGACTATATCAAATTATTATGCTACTATATTTATATGTCTGAAGGACTTGGTAATCCTGGTGTTGAAGTTGTAGTAGAAGCCTCTGCCGAACGAGTTCTTCTCGAAGGGTTACGTACTGCTGCAACGGAAATATTACAAGATAGTCCTGAGGGCTCATTCTCGCGCGAAATTGCTGAAAAAATGCTTATGAAAGCTGAAATCAAAGAACGCGCAGATGAAATGCAGACCCATGCAGATGACGTTACTGTCTATCAAGAGTTTAAACAGTTAGGTGTTTTTGTTGTCCGAGATGCTAAGGCAGCCTTTGATTTCGAAGACCCAGAAAGTGGGTTCAGCCTGCAAAAGGGTGATAGATACTTGGATCTACACCTCCCTCCAGTCCCTGAGGGGCTACGCTCAAGAAAGGCCGTGAGAGATTCGTTGGATTTAGTTAAACAATACGCAGAAAAGCAACAATTAAAGCCAAAATATCTGATGGGTGTTACTTATGAGCGATTAGCGCATGTAGCAAATCGCGTATTTGGATTTGATATAGCATACCCAAACCCCGCTGCCTTACCTAATGCGGTCGTCGCTGGGGTCGAAAGAGTACACCAACAATTCACCGAAGCAGGACATGACGGGGAGAGTATAGGGTTGCCAGCAATTGTATTTCAGAAAATTGAAAGTAATGAAAATGTAAAGCCCATTGAGACAAAAAGGTCTATCGGCTCAGTAGCGCTAGGTGCTTATCAGCATAAACCAGACCGTTCAGGCTAGAAAGAGCTAAAAGCTATCTTGAAGCCTCTCATCTCTCAATTAAAAGATCAACACTGTCTTTAATTTTTTGATAAACTCCATCGATATCTGGTATTTTCCAGACTTCACTTTTTGACTCATCTACAATAAACTTCTTTTTTGATTCTTCGAACAGGGACTTGCTCATAAAAACTACTATATCCGCTTCATCTAAAATCGACTGAGTAGTTTGTCGCCATGACGCTGACAGGTGCTGGTCTAGGCTATCACTTCTCAGCTCGTCAACTGCAACCGGATCAACCTCACCATTCAACCCTAACTCCGCCTCAATGCCACTAGAGCTAACACTGTGCTCTTTTCCCACTATGCTTTTCGTATAGGCTTCAGCCATTCTGCTTCTATAAACATTTCCGCAACATATATAATGTATTTTCATTCACTTTATTCTAGCATCTAAGTCGTGTTGTACAACGATACCATTCAAATTATTGTTTAGTATTGGGATTTCTTAAGCTCTGACTTCAACTTTAAGAGTCTCGCCGCCATATTTTTTCAAAAGATAAATAGCAAATATCCATGGATATGATAGTCTAGATATCATCGAAATAGCACTTGGCAGCGTTAACTCATCCTGGAGATATGGAACCAAAAGTAAAGACGGTAAATGTCATAGACCCCACATACTACCGAATATTCAGCTTGATTTTTCGGTAGTATTTTTTTTACAGTTCAGGCAAGGCGTGACCTCACCAACCATTTTTTTCTGACAGGGTAGTAAAAAAATCGTAAAAAGTAAGAATGGCACAAAATATATTAATGGAACCAGAGAATTAAATTAAATTGATATTTTGCAGCTTTCTTAATGCGAAGCTCCGTATATAAACTTATTCTATCATGTACAATTCAAGCATGACTGATAAAAGATTCTCTATCATGGTTTTACCTCGTCGAGAAGATGGTAGCATCTTGCTGCAAACCTGGACAGATGAGCACGGCATAATAACCGACGGTTTTGGTAGCTTTTATCATGAGCATAAAAATCTATTAGAGACTGTTCAGAAGGTGCTCGTCGAGAAAATAAATATCAAGGCACAGCTGGTAAAGGCTGCCAAACTCCAGTATTTTATCGATAAACCATCTGGCTTGGTAGACCTAGAAGTAACTGTGTATTTTGCCGATGTCGTAGAAGAAATCAAAAACAGCAAAGAGATGCATTGGTATACAGCGGATGACATACCGTACGAGCAAATGCATCCTGCAACCGAAAAATGGCTCCCTCTATTGCTCAACGGTAATACCAC
>JBGAVT010000037.1:0-2940 GCA_044227985.1 Saccharimonadales bacterium (SeqCode) | reverse complement strand
ATCGCCGAATATACCGAAATGTTTTTGGACTTCACTGAGAGTAGTCCAGACTTCGCTGGTTCTCTTTTGGATAGCGAGACTACGAAAACCCATCTGAAAAGCATTTAACAGTGCAGAAATTGTAGTAGGTCCAGCTATGACTACTCGATATTTTTTCTGCAGTGTTGCAACGAAATCTGCTTGCCGAGCAACTTCAGCATACAAGCCTTCAACTGGTAAATACATTATGGCGAAGTCAGTAGTGTTGGGCGGGTCAATATATTTGCTCTGAATTTTCTTCGCCTCAACCTCAAGCTGGTTAAGCAGTGCCTTCACGCTACTCTTTACTAGCTCTGGGTCGGCGGTACTACTTGCTTCAACGAGCTGCTCATAGCGATCAAGCGGCAGCTTGGCATCTATTGGAAGAAACAGCTTCTGATCGTCGTCGTCTTTACTCGGGATCAAAATCGCAAATTCGACTCTTTCATTACTACCCTGTTTCGTAGGAATATTTTCCTCATATTGTTCTTGGGTCAAAATCTGTTCAAGCAAATTAGACAACTGGACTTCACCCCAGGTTCCGCGAGTTTTAACATTACTCAATACTTTCTTTAGATCGCCCACGCCACTGGCAAGACTCTGCATCTCTCCCAACCCTTTTTGTACGCGTTCGAGGTTATCGCTAACAGACTTAAAGCTAGTTTGTAGACGTTTTTCAAGTGTCGTCTGTAGTTTTTCGTCAACAGTTTGACGCATCTTCTCAAGCTGCTCAGTGTTATCTTTTTGAATCTGGTGTAGTTTTGTCTCGACCGAATTATTAAGTTTCTCAAATTGAATTGAAACATTTTTATTAAATCGATCAAGGTTTTGAGTTACCTCGTTCCTTGACGATGCGTTAGATTCATTACTTTCACGTCTACTGCGCTCAAATTCATCACTAATAAACTTTTGGATTTCACTGTTATCTCGACCGGGTTTATTAATCTTAATGAAAATAAAAATCAGAACAATAAAATTTAAGATTATTAGTCCAAGTACTATATATTCCATTTTTAAGCTCCTCCGACATTGAACAATTGCTGGATGGCTGAAACAATTAAGTCAAACCCAATAGCACCGATAAAAAAGCCGTTAATTCGTAGCAAAATTTGTAGGTTCGTATCCATAGCCGCCTTAAAAACAGAGGTTGCGTGCTCTCGGATAGTCGCAAGCATAGTCACAATAGCAAACACTAACGCCATAACCGATCCGATCATAAGAACTGCTGTTAACGAGCCAAATCGATTACCCATCAAAATTGCCAAAGCAATCGTAGCCGAGCCAACCATATACGGCAATGCGACTTGACTTGCTATCGAATCGATTTGGCCTTTAGTATCAATCATCGCCTGATCACCTTGTAAGATAAACTTCAATGCAAAGGCTACCAACAACACACCACCAAAAAGTCGGAAACTACTGAATCTAATTTGAAAGATATCTGTGAAAATAAAAGCACCAAAAACAGCAAATGTCGCAAAAACCACGAACGAAATCAAACTTGCCTTGCGTAAAACTTGCAAAAAAGTATCGAATCCTAGCTCGCGTTTGAGTGGGATCACATACACGAACAGCGCGATAGGATTCATCAAAACCAAAAAATACAAAATATACTGAAGCATACAACTATGCTAACACGCTTACGGTTCTCGAGCGATGTTTTATTAGAGATTTATCACAGTTGAGATAAGTTGATAAATTGACCACAAGCCAACGGCCACGCCAAGAAATCTTCGCCAAGGACTCGCACCTTTAAATACTTCTAAATACGCCCAATATATCAATGTCAACGAAACCAAAGCAGAAAAATACTGACTCCATGGTTTCTCAGTTAATTTACTGGCAATCAAGAATACTAAAGCTATCAGAATTGGTGGATTAGGCGTCTGAGCGATAACTAGCTTGCCATCTTTATCGCGAAAAATCTTATCTATAATTTTCTTCATAAACTTATGATACTCCTTATTTGTAGCTTGGTCTCTACAGTTCTATTTTCTCAAGCCGTGCCTTATTCGCCCATTCATCTGCCAGTTCGTTGCCATCAGTGCCAACATGCGCTTTGACCCAAACAAGTTCTGCCTGTGAATTTTGGTAGAGCTCGAAAGCCTCTTGTACAAGGTCGAGATTCTTAATCGGACCAGATTTCTTTTTCCAACCTTTAGCTGCCCAGCCAGGCGCCCACTTCGTCATGACATTGATCCAGAACTCACTGTCGGTTTTAATTGTAACGGGTTCACCATCAGCCAATGCCATAGCAGCGATCAGTGCCTGTCCTTCCATGCGTATATTGGTCGAATCAGGTGCAAAGCCATAAGCAACCGGACCTTCTAGCTGCACAACCGACCAACCACCAGGACCAGGGTTGGGACTACAACTTCCATCAGTATAAAAAGTTTTCATTGCTCTAGCTTATCATCATTAAGCATAATCGCGCAGCTAGCTTTCGACTGTTATAATATTCCCATGGACAAACAAGAGGTTCGATTAACATTAACTAAATACCAATTTCGCATTTTAGGATGTATCTCTGTGTTAACACTTGCTGTTGGAACGATTTTCTATCATTTTATCGAAAATTTGAGCTGGATTGATTCAGTTTATTTCAGTACCATCACTCTGACAACTATCGGTTATGGTGATATCGCGCCGACAACCGATATAGGCAAACTATTCACCGTTTTCTACGTTATTATCGGCATCTCAATTATCGGTGCATTTGTAAACGCCATTATCCGACGTGCTGGCGCGAGAAACGCCGAGCATCATAATTTCCGTTTGCTTGATGCCTTTTCAAAGTTCAATAAAAAAGACGAATAGAAATTACATTTTTCGACTGTCATACGCCCAATGTAAAAGCGCCTGACGCTGTCGGCGACGACAGGCCAAATCACCTTTCTGACAGTTCTTTTCAATCTGAGCGAT
>JBGAVT010000036.1:0-3098 GCA_044227985.1 Saccharimonadales bacterium (SeqCode) | reverse complement strand
CCAACTTCTATTTTTTCCATATAACCCTTTTCCTAAGGTAAACTTTGAACATAACTACCAATAATTATCGCTGCGCGTCCATCCTGGAATCCAATATCAATTACAACTCTATATGTTACGAATATAAACAGAAACTTATATTCAAATATTCCGACCACGATATCGTTGCATTGATCACATTTGCCAGTTAATTTGTCCATCAAAAAAAATCCAGGGACTACACTTTCCTCTGATACCTCAAAACCATAAGATTTCAGGCGATTTACTACTTGTTCCTTACTACTTCCAGGCAGAATATGCTTCTGCACGATAGGATCGATATTCACAACTTCGAAACCGCTCGGTTTTTTTAACTCAGCAATTTCTTTAACCAATGTGCTTCTGCCAAAGTAATCAATAGCCAAAGCAATCACGAAAACCAGCAAGATAAATTTGATTATTTTTATTAATTCAGATGACGCAAATAGTTTGTAGACGATTTCACAGATACCTTCTGCACGGCGAGAAAGGCATGACATTATATCTAGGCACAAAATATCGACAATAGGATTTTTGTCATACTTTCAATGGATTATTGGTAATTAACCCCGCTTAAGAATGTTAGGTGCTAATCAACAAAAAAATCTAAAGTTTCACTGGATTTAGATTTTTTTGTTGATTAGCACCCAGATATAGGAGAAATAGAACATGGTGCAGGTGTTGTGTTTGCCAACCCAAACTCTCCAACGAGTATTGCTGTAGACTTAGAATTCATCGAGAAACTAGCCCTTCTGAATTCAGAAAGTGTTGTACTGGTAGATGAAGCATATATTGATTTTGGAGGTAAATTGTAGGAGAGTAATAAAGTTGGATACCGTTTGAATGATATTGTTGCTAACCTATAGCTCTGTACCTGTATGACTAGCAGCTTTAGTATTGAACTTTATATTACTCTCCTACACCAGGAGTTTGTTCAACACGTTATGAGCCAATTGCAGCAGAATGAAGTCATTGAAAATGCGCTTCGTAAAGATACCAAATTAGTTCCCGAAATCATTATTGGGTTAAATCCCATAAAGGTACGTAACTACCAATGGAATTTGACCCAATGTATAAAAACCAATTAACCAACTAAAACAGGTGGACAGTTTTCAATGTTGATTGACATTACTACCGTCTCCCCTGCGAGAAATAGTCGAGTAGTTGGTGCAAACTAAATTGTCGATTATCCGCCTGTCAGATTTCAGATCTGTCGCCTACGGCGTCCTACAAAAGACCATTTCTGATATTACAACGAGATGCTGAAGAGATCTATTCGACTCAACGTCGCCATTACACGGCATGGACGTTTATGAAATAAAATTATCAGCTATCGCAATTACCTCAAACTTCGGGATTTGATCAGCGCTTCCTTAAATAACTCAAAGGTTTCTTACAAATACTTTTGGTCTTATAATTTTATTGTCTTAGTATATAAGCTTCTTAAGGATGTAAAGAATGAGAAAAGTATGTGTTACTTTCCTTTTTGGTTTCATATTATTAGTTAGTTGTAGTTCAACCCCTAAAACCGTCTATAAATCATCACATTCGATTGAATTACCAGTTCAAATAGTTCTTGATCTGGGTGCTCTCAAGAAAAGTGGAGTCGCTTTAAATTCTCCTGGCTACGATGGGGAAAAAATTGCCGATACCTTAGATTTAGCTAAAGAAGAAGCTGGTAAATCGGCTGAACGAACGGCTCAACAAAGTAGCTATCCAATGCCTGCTGGTTCTGGTTATATCGTTGACGGAGTTTCAACAGCTATGGTATTCGTAATGATACCTATCATGAGATCGATTGAAGAAAAGAAGGCACAAAATAGAAAAAATGAACCGGTAAAGAAATTACTCGCTCGGATTGAATCCATCAACTGGGAGCTTTATACAAACGAATTAATTAAGGAAAGTGTTGGCGTGCCTGTATATTTAACTGTTCCTAATATAAATAAAGCTAATGGTAATACTTTGGGTTATTCTGCATAAAGGTACCAAAAGTCCCATAGGATTTGTTTATTCTTGATAGTTATCAGCATGCTCGTTTCTGAGCTGTTTTATGCAGTCTGGCGGAAAATATCGGTAGAAAGTGGTGCGTCCAATATGGAGCTGGTCGATCACATCGCCAACGAAAGCGTAGTTCTCGGTATCTTTGAGTAAAGCCTCGGCGTGTTTCATGGTCTGTTTATTCATGGCTTTTGGTCTGCCACCGCAACGACCACGTTTATTCGCAACTTTTAAACCGGCTCACGTATTTTCGAAGGTCAGCTCCCGTTCAAGTAAAGCGGCTATAATTTCAGCCCTGAGACCAAGTTCTCAGGGTATGGGCGTGCTCATTCCTAAAACGACCGTTTCTAGAACAATGAATTTAGGAGTTCCCCATGCCGCGAATGCGTATTCTCACTGCAAGCGAACAAGAAACTTTTGATAGACCGCCTGTATTTGATCATCGCGAGCGAAAACAGTATTTCAGTTTGCCAAAAGGATTGATGGATATCGCCACCACGCTACGTTCACCAATCAGTCAGATTGGTTTTCTTTTGATGTGTGGGTACTTCAAGGCAACCAAACGTTTTTATCTGCCGCAGGATTTTCACAAACGCGATATTGAAGCCGTAGCCAGGATTCTGACGCTGCAGAATGTCATTTTGGGGTAGTTAGCACATAGCTGCAAAAACCGCCATCTTCGATGGACAGAACATTATAAGTCAATATAATCATTCCGTTAAGATTTCTTTGCTTTAGCCAATACTCTATAGACCGTAGCTTCACCTACGCCAACCTGATTAGCAATTTCAGCCTTTGTCAGGCCCTCAACATTTAAACGGATAATTGCTGCCTGACGGAAAGTGTCAATTGGTTTTCGACCCGTATATTTCCCTTCCCCTTTTGCCTTGGCGACACCCTCGCGTTGCCGCTCTAGCATCATTTCCCGTTCGAATTGGGCGATTCCACCTAAAATGGTCAACATTAACTTACCCGTTGTGGTTTTGGTATCCATACCTAAATTCAAAATACGTAAACCGACTTGCTTGCGTTCAAGCCGATGAATTATAGTCATTAAATCACGCACCGAGCGAGCTAAA
>JBGAVT010000035.1:0-4217 GCA_044227985.1 Saccharimonadales bacterium (SeqCode) | reverse complement strand
TGCGCACCATTTTTAAGATAAAATTCGACTTTTTCTTTGTTGAAATTAAATTCTTTTTTATGAGGATTATAATTTCCAAGAAAAGCAGCAACGCGTCCACTGGTTGGGCTGCGTCCGTGTTCTTGGGCAACCAAGCGATACATTGCCAGTTTCTTTCGTCCAGTTCTCTGTAATCTCAGTGTTAACATACTTGTTCTAACTCCTTCGTTTGATTCAAATTATTTAAGAATTTAGTGCTAATAATACAGATATAGCCTTGGGGTGTCAACTATCTGCCTTAACTTGAGCGTTCTTTAAGGCATCTTCAGCCGCAGACTGTTGCGCTAGTTGTTTGCTAGGACCTTTGCCTTGCCCTTTTTGTTGACCATCGACAAATACGCCAACAGTAAAAATCTTCTCGTGATCGGGACCAATCTCATCTAGTACTTTATACGACGGCGTGACACCAACAGTTGCTTGAATGACTTCTTGAAGCTGCGACTTAGAGTCTTGCCATGAACCTGTCTCTAATATTTCATCAAGTGTAACTAAGAGACTCTTATGAATAAAGTCTGATGCAGCATCGTACCCTTGGTCAAGATAAACTGCACCTACAAGTGCCTCATACGTATTGGCAAGAATTTGAAGTCTGGCTCGGGAATTAGCATTCTTTTCTCCGCGGCTGAGATGCAACACATCCCAAACCTGAAGTTTATCAGCTGCCAAACCAATCGATTCGGTTCTGACCAGCGCACTTCGCCAATTAGTTAGAATCCCTTCTGCTTCAGCATGTGTTAAGTAAAGAAAACGCGTGGTCACAAGTTCAAGCACAGCATCGCCTAAAAATTCCATACGCTCGTTATGCTCCAACCCTCGTTTTTTTCGATGTTCGTTCAACCAGCTTCGGTGGGTTAGTGCCGTTTCGAGGAGTTTCTGGTCATTAAAAATAACACCTAGTTTAGATTTTGCGAATTGTGCATAATCAAACTCACTCATATTACTTTTTCAGTCCGAGCTTCTGACTTCGTATTCTTTTCAAACCTAGTAAGAAAAGTTTGCCAATATCTTCGTACTCGATTTTATCCAATGTTTCATTGGCACTGAACCATTTAATGTCGTTCATCCATTCTTCTTTTTTTATTTCATCTGATTTTCCAAGCGCTTCAACTAAAAATACCTGCATGGTTATCAGCACTAGACTCTGCTCACGACGGTAGCGAAAGTTAACTTTACCTATCCATTTATGAATCGTCATTTCCTTCAAGCCGGTTTCTTCATTGATTTCACGGCGGGCAGTTTCGTCTGGCTTCTCGCCTTCTTCGATATGACCTTTAGGAATAGTCCAACGATCTTTGGCATCTTGAATCATTAGGAATTCAATGCCACCTTTTTTATCACGGCGAAATATTACCCCACCAGCAGTTTGCTCGCGCAAAACTTTCTGAATCGCTGGTCGTTTAAAAAACTTCTTTGCGTTGTCAAAGTTTGCCATTATTTCTTCTCACTTTCTTTACGCTTAGCCTCGGCAGATTTCTTGTCAGTTTTAGCGTCAGTTGGTTCAGAGATGTTTCGATAGGCGGTACCGAGCACTCCATTAATAAATTTTGAACTGTTATCACCACCAAATTCCTTAGCAAGCTCGACAGCTTCGTTGATAATTACTTTTGGAGGAGCCTCCTTGCTGTAGGTCAACTCCCACAGTCCGATTCTGAGGATTGAACGATCAATTGCTGCAATCTGATCAATCGGCCAGTCGGGCGCCAATGGAATTAAAATTGCATCAAGCTTGTCTCTCAGCTCTTGAACTCCCTCGACAATTTGTTTGACAAACTTCTTATCATCAATCTGTGATTGGTATTGCACTAGATTGCGTGAAAGAAGTTCGTCAACATCAGCATGGTCGCCGAGTTCACTGCGAAAATCGAGCTCGTACAGACACTGTAGTGCAACGATTCTGCCTAAGTGCCGATTGCTGGCCATGCGTACCCCTCCATTTTTTTAAGGTTTTTGTATTGAACTATACGATTTTTTTACGTTTGCCAAGCATAACTTTGATCGGTGAACGACCATTGACACGCTTTGCAAGCTGACGAAGATGATGACTTCGGCGATTGCCACTACGGCGAGGTGACGTTTGCTTCTTTGGTTCTGGCATATTGTTGTCCCTTCCTTGAACTACTGATATAACTCACGAGACATTGTAGCTTAAATCTGGTCTAGTTACAAGCAAAATAAGGTTGGTGCTACTTGCTAGCCAACAACGAAATTTATTAATTTATCAGAAATATAGATTATTTTTCGAATTGATTTATCTCCGATGAAGTTTGTCACATTTTCATTCTCTTTAGCAGCTTGTACATTAGCTTCCTCGCCATTTCCCGCAATGACTTCGATAGAACCACGGACCTTACCATTAACTTGAATGACGATAGTTATAACACCTTCAATAATTTTTGATCGATTACCTTTAGGCCAGACACTAACGTGAATTGATTCACCAACGCCGAGTTGTTGCCAGAGTTCTTCGGTCATGTGTGGGGCATAAGGAGCAAGTAGCTTCAAGCTAGCTTCGATAACTTGCTGCCAGAGTTCAGAAGAAGCATTAAATGGAAATTTTTCAACCATCTCACGAACAAAATTACTAAATTTCATCTGCTTAGCAAGAGCAGTATTAAAGCGCATATTCGAGAGGTCATCATCAATATCAAGAATAAATTTATTTAATTCACTTTCTAGCTCAACTGCCAGCTCGCTACCTATCGAGCTTAGTTTTTGTGAATCATTTTTAGCAACAATATAATCTTGTACAACATCCCAAACTCGCTGTAAGAAACGATACATTCCTGGAACACCATTTGGATTCCACGGTGTAGTTTGATCAAATGGTGATAAAAAGGCAATCGACATACGCGTTGCATCAGCCCCGTAGCCACTATCAATTATATCGACTGGATCACTGACATTACCCTTACTTTTGCTCATTTTCGCGCCATCTTCGGCCAAAACGATACCTTGACCACGTCGTGCAAGATACGGCTCAGGTGTCGGCACCAATCCTTGGTCATATAGAAACTGATGCCAGAATCGACTATAAAGGAGGTGTAGCGTAGTGTGTTCCATGCCCCCAAGGTAGAGATCTACCGAGCCCCAATAGTCGAGCTTCTTTTTGTCGGCAAATACTTGATCATTTTTGGCATCGAAGTACCGTAGGTAATACCAACTCGAACCAGCCCAGTTTGGCATAGTATCTGTTTCTCTCTTGGCTGGTGAATCACATTTTGGACAAGTTGTATTTACCCAGTCGGTTATTGCCGCAAGAGGGCTTTCACCCGTATCTGTCGGTTCGTAATTCTTTACCTTGGGTAACTCAACAGGCAAATCTTCGTCCGGTACAGCGATGGCTCCGCATTTGTCACAGTGAATAATAGGAATGGGTTCACCCCAATAATGTTGCCGACTGAAAATCCAATCGCGCAGCTTGTAGCTGACTATGCGCTTGCCCATGCCGGTTTTTTCCATGTGGTCTTTAATTGCTTCTTTAGCTTGCATAATCTCCATACCATCAAGAAAATCAGAATTAACCATAACCCCTTCAGCTTCTTGGACATCAGAGACATCAGTTATCTCGCCTTTCTTACCATTTTTTCCAACCACAACTCTAACCACAGGAATACTGAACTTAGTAGCAAATTCAAAGTCGCGCTCATCATGCCCAGGCACTCCAACAACCGCACCTGTTCCAAACCCCATCAACACAAAATCGGAAATCCAAATCGGTAATCGCTTTCCATTCAAAGGATTAGTAACATAAAAACCAGTAAATACACCTGTCTTCTTGCGGCCTTCGGATTGTCGATCTATATCACTTTTATTTTTTATCTCATCAACATACTGCGCTATTTTTTCCGCATTAGTGGCGTTGTCATTTGGAACATATTCGCGATCAGTCATTTTTTGGACTAAAGGATGCTCTGGCGCAATTACGAGGAAAGTTGCACCAAAATTAGTGTCGGGGCGAGTTGTAAAGCAAGTAATTTCTTGATCAGCATCAAGATTATCTATTTTGTAAGTAATATTAATTCCTTCTTTACGGCCAATCCAATTAATCTGCTGGTCGGCGATTCGGCTTGGATAATCGACTGTTTTCAAGCCTTCGATTAATCGGTCGGCATAGTCAGTGATTCGCATCATCCATTGCTTGAGTAATTTTTTCTCGACAATTGTGTCGCAACGCTCAT
>JBGAVT010000034.1:0-4317 GCA_044227985.1 Saccharimonadales bacterium (SeqCode) | reverse complement strand
GTGGGTCAGGATGCCGCGCTTGAGTACAATCGCCATGCACTTTCACAATTGGCAAACGCTGGACATGAGATCGGTAATCATTCGCTAAAACATGAACCCTGGCTACATTTATTTTCCGAAGCGGAACTAGAGCATGAATTGGCTGAAGCCGAACGTTACATTCAAGCAGCAACCGGACATAAGCCAACAGGATTTCGTGGCCCTGGTTATAGTCAATCTTTTGCACTACTACGTGTATTAAGTCGTCGTGGTTATGTGTACGATGCTAGATCCCTGCCCAGTTTTATAGGCCCGCTTGCACGGGCCTATTATCTCGCTACAGGAAAATTTGGTGAAGAACAACGTGAAAAACTGAATCGCTTATTTGGTAGCTGGAAGGATGGTCTTAGACCACTAAAACCCTATCGTTGGTCTTTTGATCAAACGACCCTACTAGAAATGCCAGTTACCACTTTTCCTATCTTTCGAGTGCCCATTCATCTAAGTTATGTCATGTTTCTTGCTGGATTTTCTCCTGTATTAGCAAAAGCCTATTTTTATACGGCCCTGTGGAGTTGCCGGATATTCGGGGTAGAGCCTTCGATTTTACTCCACCCATTGGATTTCCTGGGTGGCGAGGATGTACCCCGATTAAAGTTTTTTCCTTCAATGAAAATGTCAAGCAAAGAAAAAATTAACATTGTCGAACATTGTTTAAATAACTTGACCAATCTTTTTGATGTGAAAACAGTTGGTGAACATGCAGCAATCGTTACCAATCGTCAAAACTTAATTCATGTGACCCCAAGTAATCCTTCATGAGATATCGCTTACCTAAAACTAGGAGAAAAAATGCTAGATAAAAAAATTACTGTAATGATGCCTGCATATAATGAGGAAAAAGACCTTCCAGGATTGCTCGATCGAATTCAAAGTGCAATGAGTGAGTGGACAAACAATTATCAGATTCTTGTCGTAGACGATGGATCGCATGACCGTACCGCACAAATCGTCAATGAAGCGGCTGCTCGGATGCCTGCAAAGTTAATACAGCACCCACAAAATATGGGATTGGGAGCAGCCATGAGAACTGGACTTAAAGCTGCTGCACAAGACAGTGATGTAGTTGTAACACTGGATGCTGACAACTCTCAAGACCCGATGTTAATTAAGAGTATGGTTGAGCGGCTTGGAGAGGGGTTCGATGTGGTAATTGCATCAAGATTCCAGCCTGGTGCCCAAGAAATAGGAGTGCCGCCGTTTCGTATTTTTCTCAGTCATGTTGCTAGCGCTGGTATTCGTACACTTGTTGGATATCAAGGTGTAAGAGATTACACGTGTGGATTTCGCGCTTATAAAGCAGAAACATTGCGTCATTTGATTCAAACTTTTGGTGATCATTTTATCCGTGAAAATGGCTTTTCCTGCATGTTTGAATTGTTACTTAATCTACGTTCTCTTAATGCACGCGCCTCAGAAATTCCCCTAATTTTGCGATATGACCTAAAAGAGGGGGCAAGTAAAATGCGTATCTTACGTACTATGTGGCGTTATGTCGTCACATTGACACGTGGTTATCTACCAATTTCCTGGCGGGTGGACCCTAAACGAAGTGGAGCGTAGAATGACTAAGGATACTAATAGCGCTAAAATTTCCAAAAATATGGAAAATTCCAGTACTGCCGTCATCGGTGGAGGAATTAGTGGCTTAGCAATTGCTTATTGGCTCTCAAAATCGGGTACACCTGTAACTCTATATGAAGCATCTGATCAATTAGGTGGGCTAGGGACTTTTTTTCAATATCGCAATGTTTTTCTTGAAAAATTTTACCATTGTATGCTGCCTAGTGATAAACATCTTCTAAGTCTTCTGCGAGAGATCGATTTAGAAAATAAAGTTTATTGGAAAGACACTAGCTTTGGTTTTATGCACAAAGGAGAACTATATGGCCTTAATACCCCGTTAGAATTGTTATGTTTCCGTCCATTATCATTTATAGATAGATTTAGAGTCGGTTTAACTGGCTTATGGGGCAGCATTTGCTCGCCAAACGGGTTGGATGAAGTAACATGTGTTGAGTGGCTTAGTCGTCTTTCAGGAAAAAGAGCATTCGAAACATTCTGGAAACCTATGCTGCAAGCCAAATTTGGTGATCGATATCATGAGGTTCCAGCACTTTGGTTCTGGACACGTTTCAATCGCGAGAAAGGCGGCAATAAGAAGGAATGCAAAGGCTATATTCACGGCGGCTATCGGCGCATTGTAGAAGCTTTGTCTGAATCGATCAAAGCACAAGGAGGCACAATTAAGCTCCAAGCTTCGATAGAAAAGGTAGATTTGAATGCTGAGGGCCGACTTTCCGTGCTAAGTCCTAATTCTGAAGTAGAAGTATTCGATCGTGTAGTTATTACAACACCAATCTCTTTTTTTAACAAGGCAATAAGTGGTAGTCGATTGGCCGAAGAATGCCCAAAAATTGACGATGCTATTGACATGCAAGGGGTAGTTAATGCTGTTATTATGCTTCGTCGTGGTTTCACTAAGCACTATTGGGTAGCTGCAATTGATGAAGATATACCGTTCCAAGGTATAGTAGAAAGTACAACTCTTCTTGAGAAATCAGATACAGCCGGAATGCATTTGATTTATCTGATGAATTATATACACCGTACTGACGCACTCTTTAATAAACCAGAGCATGAGATTCTTGATAACTATATTGTTGGATTGAAAAAACTTTTTCCAGATCTTCAAGATGAAGATATTGTTGATCGTTTCTTGTTTCGAGCGCCTTTTGTAGAACCTTTGTATACTATAGGTTATCAGAAACGCAAACCGCCGACAGTACTCATACCGGGAAAACTGTATATGGCAACAACAGCTCAAGTTTATCCGGATGTAACTTCATGGAATGGATCTGTTGGCTTAGCTCAAAAAACTGTGGATCAGATTCTGAGAGATTTTTGCAAAACTCGTGATATCTAAAGAAGCCTTACAGATTAAGATGCTCAATGACTCTCTAAGTAATAGCGCCGACCAACCGTATGGGTTTCATTTCCGTTTAACTTGACAGTAACACGTATATTGGAAACTCCATTCAACTAAAAAGTGGTCAAGTATGATTTTTACGCACCACATATTAGGCTATCTTCCAGTGTTCTGGAATTATTCACCTCTTATGGCGGACCATGAATGGATCTGAACAACAGCAGTAATACCACAGTCTCGGGCATTCCTTCATGGTATTGAAATGCTTGGAGGCAACAACACATCACCCGCTTGAGCTCTCATATGCATAGCAGCAGCTGATTTAGGGGGCCTCTGTTTTTGTTTTTCACCAACCCGAAATTCATTTAGGGCGCCGCGACCATTTGCTCGCAAGCTTATTGCGTAATCGGTTTGGCTTGAACGGGGAAAAATTTTAATCAAATCTAAACTGACAGACACCTAAAAAATCGACAATTGTCATCTCAGATCTAGAGCTAGTACATTTAAAATTCGAACGCTTATAATCGCCTTTATAAAAAGGCTAAATCATTTACTAAAGAAATTCACTTCATCTCAAATTAGTACGATCAGCAATTGCAAATTACACAAATGGTATAGAAGCAATCATAAAAACAGACAAAGTTCTGTAAATTGAACTCAGGAATGATTAAAAAAGAACTTGGCAGCAACCTACTTTCACATGCGAATGCACACTATCATTGGCGCAGCTTCGTTTCACAATTCTGTTCGATATGGGAAGACGTGGTTCCAAAGCGCTATGACTACCAAGTATGATCGGTAAATAATATTAACTATATATATTAGTAATATTTTAAAAAAGAATAAGTAATTAAAGTTATAGGATCAAGCCACACGGTCAATTAGTATCGATAAGCTGAACATATTACTATGCTTACACACTCGACCTATTAACGTTGTAGTCTCCAACGAACCTTTAGAAGGATTAAATCCTTGGGAAGTCTTATCTTATGGCAAGTTTCCCGCTTAGATGCTTTCAGCGGTTATCTTTTCCGCACTTAGCTACCCGGCAATACAACTGGCGTTATAACCGGTACACCAGAGGTGCGTCCACTTCGGTCCTCTCGTACTAGAAGCAGCTCCCATCAATAATCAACGCCTGCAGTAGATAGGAGACCAAACTGTCTCACGCATGTTTTCAACGCATTGCTGCGTGCATTGGACTGTATCTTCACCCTCGTATCGTGAGGGTGGCTGGCTTGCAGTCTCTACGGGCGCGTCGTTTTTAACGTGACGCTTCCCTCGGTGTTGCCCACGACCTCTATCTACTGAGTCGTGGGTTTCCCCGAAATTAGCCAGCTGGTCGTAAC
>JBGAVT010000033.1:0-4466 GCA_044227985.1 Saccharimonadales bacterium (SeqCode) | reverse complement strand
ATGGCAAGCGCATTCTTCAGAATCGCGGTCAACACCTGATCGGCGTTCGACGGTTCGGCGCATCCGCTCGGGTGATTGTGGGCGATGATAATGCCAGCAGCGCGGTCGGTTAGGCTATCTGCAAAGACTTCTCTTGGATGGACCAAGCTACTCGTTAACGTGCCGATAGTAATAGTTCGCTTAGCAATTAATCGGTTGGCTCCATCTAAGGTTAGGCAGACGAAATATTCCTGTTTTTTGTCTCTGATATCGGCGAGTTGTTCTACGGCTTTTTCTGGTGAGTCAATAATTGGCTGATCGCTTTTTAATAAGTATCTTTTGGAAAGTTCGAGCGCTGCCAATATTTCAGTGATCTTTGCCGAACCCATTCCCGTCACTGATTCTAATTGTTCATATCTTATGTCTGCGCCGTGCTGCTTAATTAACTTCAGCGTATCTCTAGCGATTTTTGATACATCAGCCTGCTTATTCCCGCTACCAATTAGCGCCTGGAGAAGCTCAAAGTCAGATAGAGCACTCACTCCTTTTGCTTGTAGCTTTTCGCGGGGACGATCGGACTTACGCTTGTCAGCCATCTTCATAATTTTTATTCTAGCACAGGTTAAATGCGAATGGATTACGTTGGGCTATACTGCAATAGTATGGACTTCACGAGCGCAGAATTGTTTTTGATTGAGAAAGAGCCAAAGCTTGGGGCTGTGATTCGGGCTCATGGACACTTGGATATGAGGCCTCAGCACAGTGAATTCGAATCATTGGTGCGATCAATTATTGGGCAACAGATTTCGGTCAAGGCGGCAGCCAGTGTCTATGAACGATTCAGCACAGTAACGGAACTGGAACCGAACATTATCACCGAACTTGGCGAGGAGCAGATAAAGGAAATCGGTCTGTCGCGACCAAAAGCTCGTTATCTTATAGATTTGGCCGAACACTTTGTCCGAGATGCAAACGTTTTCAATCATCTGGGAAGCTTAAGCGATGAGGAGGTCATCGCTGAGCTAACCCGAGTTAAGGGAATCGGGGTGTGGACAGCTCAGATGTTCCTGATGTTTACACTGCGAAGACCTGACGTTTTCGCGCCGGACGATCGAGGCCTGCAAAACGCTATCGAGAAAATCTTTGGTTACTCAGAAAAGCTGAGGCGAGCTGAGCTCGAGCAAATCGCCGAAAGCTGGGCGCCGTACCGTACAACAGCCAGCTTGCACCTGTGGCATTCATTGAAGAACGAACCAATTTAGCTACAAGAACTATTTAAGCTTTTGGACCATAGCTTCGAGTTTTTGGACGGTTCGAGCTTTACGATCAGTCGTCCAGTAGGTTTCTTGGCCGCCTGCCATTTCAGCCTCACTACCTTCTTCCATTTCGTAACGACCGACAACCTTGCCGTCTTTGACAGCTGTGACGTCTGGAACAAAGATTCTCGGTTTGCCCTGCTCGTCTTTTTCTAAATATGGCTCGAGCTTGGTAACCAATGCTTGGTAGGTTTTTGAATTATCTTCTCGGTGACCGCGAATATCTAAATAATATATCCTGTCGAGGTTTTGGTTCTTGGCGGCTTGATCGGTCATACCTGAGAGCGACTGACACCATGGGCACTCAGGAAAACCGAGAAACACGAGACCGGTGCCGTCTTTAAAGATTGATGTTATTTCATCTTCACTAGCATAGACAAAGCGATTACCGTCACTGACGGTTTTATATTCTTTTTTAAAGCGAGCTGCATCGGATGTATCTTCATTTTGGGCTGATTTTGTCTTTTTCCGAGAGTCATCGTCAGAATTTTTAGAAAAAACCAGATAAGCACCAAACACTACGACAATAGCCACAACCAGTGCAGTTAAGCCTTGTATCATTTTAGTTTTATTGGTTTTCATTCGCTTCATGCCTCCTTTATATCTATTTTAGCGACACAGCGAGGGCTTTTGTTCTGTATAAACTAAATAAAGCCGGCAGAAGATTTACTAGTAATGACCCGAACCAGATACATATACTCAAAAACACTCGAGGAATACCATCGGGCGGAATAAAGGCGAAGATGTATACAAAGCTTGGTACGGCAAGACATAAGTATAAACGTAATTTTTCAGAGTTAAGCTTACTAGCAGCGACCAAAGTGAATATAGCGATAGTTACTGGCATAATTAGCACCAACGGCAACCAAGAGTAGGTTGTATCTCCTTCTGGAACTCCAGGCAGTGAATCAATAATTATCAATGCAAAAATCAACGTGATGGGCAACAGGAATATCGTCAAAGTAGTTGGTTTAATCTTGCTAAGTCTATTGCTCACAGTTTACTAAGTATAGCGGAGTGAGCAGCAGTTTGCCTGTGCCATTCATTGACCTTGTCTGTTATCTTAAGATAGATTAATCTGAAACGTCAAAAGTGACTGAGTACATACCAAGCTTTACGTTTTTACCAGAGATCTGACCGCTGTCACTCACACCTGCGTCATAGGTACCTTGAAGCTCCAGGAAACCTTTACGACCTTTGGCCGCAGAATCAAAAACTTTATTAGAAATCGTATATGTACCCATTCCTCCTTTGCCTTCGACGTTACCGCCACCCATTGGTGCAACCTTGCCGTTATCCATAATGTAAAAAAGCTGGTATGACAGTGTCGCGTCTGGGTCGTTGGCGGTTTTTGAGCCATCATATTCAAAGGTCAGAACCTGCCCGTTACCAAACTTTGCGCCATCTTCGGGGTGTTTTGTAATGCTTGGGTCAGAAAATAATTTATAGACTCCGTCTGGATCAACCAGTTCCGCTTCTTTCGACGATTGCTTTGAACTGCTGCTAGAATTACTACTCGAATTATCGCTGGCTGTGTCGTCTTTATTGTTCATAACAAAAAAAGCTCCGCCGATAACTACTGCTGCTGTAACGACTATACTACCGACTACTACGATTGGTTTTGGCATATAACTCTTCCTTCCATAGTTGATATATATTTTGTATTGTATGCTTCGTTACCTGTGGTTGCAATACATTATTGCCTGATAGGATATTTGGCGTGGTTTCAACAGATTTTCTTAATAAATTGATCGGGGATAGTATGGAGCTAGATTATCATTATTTATTATCAGAAACAGATAATTGTCTAGACTTTATTCGTATCTAAGTGCTTCGATCGGGTCGAGCTTGCTGGCTTTTCTGGCTGGGAGTGTGCCGGCCAAGAAAGCGATAAAAGTAATTATTAACACGATAACGGTGATCGACTGCCATCTGAACGAGAGCAGGGTTAGACCTTCGAAATCTTTTAAGAATCCTTCAGTCGCTATGTTGTTGGCAATTCGACCAAGAATACTAGCGGCACCGACACCGAGCAGGCTTCCGAGCAGGCCGAGTAACGTCGCCTCGATGCTAAACAGTGCAAATATCTTGCCTTTACTCATACCTACCGCTTTCATGAGGCCAATTTCTTTTGTTCGCTCCTGAACAGCCATAAATAGCGTGTTGATTATGCCGAAGCTAGCAGCGGTCAAAGCCACAACTCCGAATATATTCAGTATTACCACTACCGCATCGATGGTCGCAAAAATGATCTTCTGTTGGTCTTTGATGGTTACGGCTTTAAGACCTTTTTCATCTAGGTCATCCTTTAACGTTTCTACTTGCCCTTCGCTGAGATCAGGCTTAAATTCTGCAAAAAAGGCTTCTGCAAAAAAGGCAGAATAGAGAGATTGCTGTTGGGCAGTCTTACCAATCTCCTGATACTCCAGCGTGTCGTTCGAGAAAGCACGATTCAGAATCAGGCTATCGAAGGCAAAAAACGATTTGTTAACCACACCAACAACTTTTGCATCAAACTCTTTAGTTTCTTTACTCTGATTGCTTACCGACAGAGTAATCGTTTTACCGAGCGCGTCGCTATTCGAATTGAATCCTAGTGGCTCGACAAACACACTCGGCAGAAGGACTTCGTAATCTGGTGTGTCGTTATTTATCGTCTTTCCAGCTGCAATATCGTAAGTCAGAGATTCAGTTCGAAGCGGCACCGCATCAACCATATACTTGTCTCCACCGGATGTTATGTAGTCTGCAGTTAGATTCTGAAACGGTGTAACCGAAGTAATATTATCTGTAGCTTTGACAGCATCTAAATCTTTCTCACTCATCATAAAAGGTGATGACCCTGGCTCGCCTTCACCGCCAATCGCTTTATGCTGGCCGCTCATTTGGGCCTTAATTTTACTTGGGTCGTATTTCTGCGGTCCGCTTTCTTCACCCGAATCTGATGTTTTCTGAGATACAATCAGGACATTATCCGCGCCCATACTTCCGATTTGAGTTGAAAGATAACCTTTAATTCCATCGCCAATACCATTGGTAAGAGTAATAGTCGTTGCACCAACAAAAATAGCAATTATAGTCAGAGTGCTTCTGGTCTTATTGCGCATCAAGTTACTGGCAGCTGTTTGGATGATATCTAATATACGCATTACTTAGTCTCCTCGACTAATC
>JBGAVT010000032.1:0-4709 GCA_044227985.1 Saccharimonadales bacterium (SeqCode) | reverse complement strand
AGAAGGCACCATTTTTTGACGATGAGAAAATTATTTTACGTCAAACTGCCGATTCCCTAATAGGGTATTTAGATATTGAAAAAAGAATAGATCTAAACAATGTATATAACGTCGGCGTTAAAAGCGCAGAGTTTGATATCAAATACATACTGGGCTTACTGAATAGTAGATTTATGAATTTTCTATATCAAAATATATCGCAGGAAAAAGGCAGGACCTTTGCTGAGGTGAAAAAGAACTATTTGATAAAATTACCAATTGCAGAAGTTAATGCCGGAGAGCAGAAAACTATCACGGTTTTAGTTGAGAAAATCCTAAGCCTAAACACTGACAGGTCTTCGTCAAACGAACGCTTCAAGAAACTAGTATCAACCGAGCATATTGGCGAAAAAGATACAGAAAGACTAGACCAATGGTGGACAGAAGATTTTGATAACTTAGTTAAACGTTTGAAAGTTAAGCTTAGCTATCTACAGAAAGAAGATTTGCTTGAGTTGTTTGAAAAGTATAGAGATAAACTCATTAAGTTAGACCAAGCAATTCGAGAAGTAGACAATAATATTGACCAGCAAGTATACAAGCTCTACAACCTTACGGCCGAAGAAATAAAGATAGTAGAAAAATCTTAGTCAATTATGAGAGAGGAAATACTGCGCCTCAACGATAGAAAAATAATGACAGTTCTTGTTGACAATGGGGCGAATCTTAAGAAGCTAAAAAGGATTCAAGCTGACGGCAGAATTAAGATATATCAGTCTGAATTTGAGAATGAGTTTCGGAATATACCTACGGTTGGCAAGGCATTTACAATAGGCGTATCAATGATTGGCGGTCCAGATCTGATTGCTGATGATAATGTGCATGAGATAAAAGATAAATTTAAAGGCAAGGATATGGACTTCAATCAAGTGTATACCGCTTGGCTCAACGGTGTTCGTTATTTTATAACTGAAAACCCAAAAGACTTTATTTATAAGAGTAAAAGAGAATCTCTTGAGCAATTGATGCCTGGGTTAAAAATAATGAGAACCGAAGAGTTTATTAAGTATTTGGACGATAAGCAAACATGAATTCATTTCAATCGATTATCGCCAGCATAGATGGCAATATTCAGTCGCTCGAGTGGACTACCGACACAGGACACAAGTTGCATGGCGTGCTCTTCATGAAAGACTGCAAGCTCATTCTGAATCTTAATACAGCAAATTTAAGTAAGGCAGTGAAGTTCGAATATATTTATCATGAAGACCAAAGTGGTAGCAAGCGTATTTTGTACCCCTTCGGCGATAGGTCATCGAAGTATATACCCATCAGTCCGATAAGTAAGAACTGGCCAATTCAGGTATATATGATTTTTGATGAGGGCGTTGCTAAAATTCCTGAATTTGAAAAACGAATCTCCTTCTTGTTCGACTCATTTTTATGGACTTCAGTTCCGAATAGTAAAGAGGAGAAGGGCGAGTATGAGACCGCACACACCAAAATGACCGATGTTGAAACTGCTATTGGTAAAGTGAGTGTGGATCTCAATATCAGAGAAAGTTATTCTGCCTTTCCTGCAGAATCAAAAAAATACATGGATCAAATAGCGATAACCGTAATGTGTGACGAAGAAATGTCAAACAGGGAAATAGCAATGTGGGAGGCACGGTTTGCTCAGTACCTTACGTTTATTCATAAAGAGCGCGTTGTGCCACGATCTATCGAAAAATCTATGGGCAGCATTCTAATACCATCTCTTGTGAAAGATCATGAGCGCCAATCCTACGCCTGGCGAGAACCCATCAGCCTACAAGACTTCTCTGATTTTATTAGCAGTACTTTGAAAATATTCGTTGATAAGTATAGTGAACTCGTTGATTTATTGGAAGATTTAACTCGCTATTATCTGGACTATCCGTTGCATCCACCAGATGGCATTCAGCTTCTTCGTCTTTTTACATCAATCGAGCAAGCAGCAAACCTTGCGCAAAAGAATGAGAAAATATTAAAAACATCATTATCCAAAGAAGAAAATGAGCGTAAGCAAGAGTTCGACAATTTTTTAAGACTCATAAAGCCAAACAAAGGTATTTCGGATGAGGTAAAGCAATATTTAAACCAAGAGACTAAAAAATTCTATGTTTCCTCGGGTAGCAAAAGTGCACTAAAACATAAACTAAAAGCATTTGCTGGGATGATCCAAGATGAGTATGAAGCCCATAGCCCATTCACTAATATGCAAAACATAGAATTGATGTTGGGGATGAGGAACCTGCTTGCGCATGGACGTGGCAAGAGAAACATAAGAGACGAATTTTACAAACATAGAAATGATTTTGGTCAGGGCGCTGAAGAGCTGGTTCGTGCCTATGTGCTTCGTTTACTCGGCGCAGATAATGAGGTCGTCATTCGTCACAAAAATCCTTTAAAAGCCATACAATTCAACATAGAATAGATCGCCAAAAGTCATAGTCCGACCGACTTTTAGTGATGCTCTCCTTGGAATTAGCACAGTTTTATCTCAACTATTTTTTCAGCAAAATAAACAGATACCAAAATCCTTATGCCTATGTAATATTCCTTGCAATATTGCAAATAATCTGATTATAATCAAAGTACCTTAACGAAAGGAGTGATATGAACAAACGTTCAACATATATCGTCGGTTTATTTGTGGCCTTAGGGTTACCATTACTACTCCCAAGTATCGCCTTAGCGCAAAGCGCGGGTGACGTCGGACAAGTCGAAAGCTTTATCCGAAACGTCATCCAAGCAGTAGCAGGTTTAGCCGGTCTCATAGCGACCGGCTTTTTTGTTGTCGGCGGTTTTGGGTACATAACGAGTTCGGGCAATCCGGAGACGTTGGAGCGTTCCAAGCGAACGCTAATATTTTCAGGTGTTGGACTAGCCATAACAATTGGTGCTTTTGTCTTAAGCAACATTGTGACAGGTCTGGCTCGAGGGGCGTTCGGAGGATAACATATGCTTATCTTCGACGCCTTTAGTGTGAACGAGGTGGCGAATTTTGCAGTAGTAAACACAGATATACAAAATTATCTGCGTCCAATCATGCTCTCACTGGTTGGGCTAGCTGGAGCCGTGTCGACCTTATTTATAATGGTCGGTGGCTTTCTGTATATAACCAGCTCTGGCAGACCAGATAAACTTGAACGAGCGAAGAGAGTACTTAAAAACGCGCTGATCGGATTAATCCTCGTGATTGCGGCAGGCACATTGACAGCTATTTTAACTGGAGCCTACCGAGATGCTGGAAGTACAGGAATTGAAAGTGTACCAACACTGACACCAGTTGAAGCTTCGTCGGATGGTGGCGGTATCACCGAGGTGCTAATTAATTCAATTATTGGTTTGTTTAAGCACATCATTGAAACAGCTGGAACGCCGTTTATTAGTGCCCTGGAGTACTTCACCCAATCGACGCCGTTAATGGCCGAGAACGGGGCAGTCTTTCGGCTGTGGCTGACCGTTCTTGGGATTGCCAATGCGCTGTTCGTCTTAGCAATAACTCTGATCGGGTTTCAGGTTATGGGATCAAGTGCGCTTGGTTTTGATGATATGGATATCAAGCAGCTACTGCCAAAATTTGGCGTTACTTTCATTGTTATGAATATGTCGATCTTTGCGATTGATGCCATTATCTCACTGAGCAACGTCATGATCGATGCTGTCAGAAACTCCTTTGCTTCACTATCTGTCTGGGATGCGCTGCAGACTGTTGCAGAAGGAGCTGGTGCGCAGGGTTTCGTCTCGCTGCTCATCATGATCGTGTTCTTGGTGCTGACGGTCATCTTGCTGGTCTATTACATTATGCGTATCGTGACGCTCTATATCGGTGCTGTCGTTTCGCCACTGGTGGCACTACTGCAAGTTGTGCCTGGGTTTAAGGATTTCACAACCACTGCCACTAAAGCTTACATCGCCAATATCTTTGTGCTGTTTATCCATGCGTTGATTCTGATGTTAGCGGCGACATTATTTGAAGGACTGCGTCTCGATGGGCAAGAGATCCCTTATGATCCCGTGATGGCGATGCTGGTCGGTTCAGCAGCACTGCTAACGCTTCTCAAAACGCAGGGTGCAATGATGCAGATGAGCTATGTCAGCGTTGGGCCGAGAGCACTTCGGAAAATGAGCAATGAGTTCATGAATGGCCTCAGTTATACCTCGTCTAAATTTAGAGGCAGTCGAGCCTCAAAAGCACCGAGGCCAGCAACTTCTGGCGGTAGAACAGTTATAAAAGCGAAAGGGTATAAATGAAAACCACGGTCGTACCAGCTCAGATAACCAGCGTTGAAGATAGGATATCTGCTCATTTATCTTTTAAGCAGTTAATCTTAATGATCATACCGGTGTTTCTGAGCGCCGCAATCTTTGTATTCTTGCCACCATTTTTAATGTATCGGAATTACAAGCTGGCAGTCAGTCTGGTATTTGTAACACTCTGCTTAACGCTGGCGATACGAATTAAGCAACGATTGATCATCGAGTGGATTCAAGTACTAAAGAAGTATAATTCTAGGCCTCGAATTTATGTCTATAACAAAAACTCTATGACCCACCGCAGCCGAACCAAGATGAGTAAAATTGTTACTCCAGAAGCCGTTACAGAAGTTGAGGCGAGTCAGTCCGTGCCACCAGAATACAAAGAAGACGATGTTGTGAATTTCGAGAGTATTGTCGATAATCCGCTAGCCAACTTCCACTTC
>JBGAVT010000031.1:0-5666 GCA_044227985.1 Saccharimonadales bacterium (SeqCode) | reverse complement strand
ACCAGTTATTATTGCTATTTCCAATCAAAAAGGTGGTGTTGGTAAGACAACTACCTCTATAAATCTTGCCAGTAGTTTAGTGTCACAGGGCAAAAGTGTCTTAGTGGTTGACCTTGACCCACAGGCAAACACGACTAGTGGTCTTGGCGTTGATAAATCAGCCATTGTTGCTGGAACATACCACGTTTTATTTGATCCGAGCTATGCGGCTAAGGCAGTTATTCGTACACCGCACGGTATTGCTGTCATGCCAGCCGTTCCTGAGCTGGCGGCAGCTGAGGTTGAGTTAGTTGGCCTAGAGCGTCGTGAACACAGGTTGGCCGAGTTGCTACCTAGGTTTGCCTTTGATTATATTCTGATTGATAGTCCGCCGAGTCTTGGATTGTTGACGCTTAACGCATTAACTGCGGCCGATCATGTAATTATTCCAGTACAAGCTGAATATTATGCCCTTGAAGGGCTCGGAAATCTTCTCGGCACTATGCAGCGGGTCAAGTCGCAGCTTAACAAAAATTTGAACCTACTTGGTATCTTGATGACGATGTATGATTCACGTACGACATTGTCTGATCAAGTTGTCGGCGAAGTTCAGAAGCATTTCCCTGGTAAAGTTTTTGAAACCATGATTCCTCGTAATATCCGTTTAGCTGAAGCACCGAGCTACGGTAAACCAATTCAAGCTCATGATAAGTGGAGTAAAGGTGCTAAAGCGTATAAAAAATTTGCTCGGGAAATGGATAAGCGAGTTGATTCGCTGTCAGCAAAAGATGCTACAATACGATAGATAAAGGAGGGGTGATGGCTCGAGAAATAGGATTAGGTCGTGGTTTTGATAGTTTGATTCCGCAACAACAAGTTGATGAAAAATCGATTCAAGAAATTGCAGTTTCGGAGATTGTAGCTAATCCCTACCAACCACGACGAGAGTTTGATGATCTTCGTATTAAAGATCTAGCAAATAGTATTGATCAACATGGACTGCTCCAACCAATCGTCCTATTGAAAGTTGATGACAATTCATACCAGGTTATTGCCGGCGAGCGACGTCTGCGCGCATTCCAAATGCTTAAGGAGAAAACGATTCCATCAATCGTTCGTACCGCCAAAGAGCAACAACAGCTAGAGTTAGCATTGATTGAAAACGTTCAACGTGAGGACCTTAACGTGCTTGAACTTGCACAGGCGTATCAGCAGTTAGCTAATGAATTCTCGCTGACGCACGTCAAGATTGCTGAGCAAGTAGGACGAAGCGATCGCAGTGTTACCAACATTATTCGTCTGCTCAAGCTGCCAGAGAGCGCTAAGAAGGCATTAAATGATAATGAGATAAGTGAGGGTCATGCTCGACAGATTTTGTCAGTCAAAGACGGAGATAAGCAAAACGAGCTCCTTGATCTGATAACTGAAAATCAGTGGAGTGTACGCCAGACTGAAAACTTTGTTAAAAAGTTTAAAGAAGATGGTATTGGCACCGAACGGGCAATGCGACGATTAGCAATTAGCACCGATAAAACTAGCGCACTTGAGAAAAAGCTTGGTAAAGCTTCGAAGCATGTTAAGGTTCGGATCAAAAATTTGGCTAAGTCTACGAAGCTTGTGATTGAGGTTGACGATGAGGAAGAACTAGATTCAATCCTCCAACAACTACTCTAAATATTAATAAATTAATTGTTTCTTATTTGTATAGAATCATCTATTACTGAACCTTGCGATAAAATTTGAAATTCAATATCTAAGTCAGAATAAATTAAAACGTGCGAGATTCATTGAGGGGGAAGAGCCGAAAGACGAGTGTACCGATCACATCAGTAGTAGGAACTTGGCCGAGACTATTGCGTGAATCGAGTGAGCCGCCAGGATTACGGTTGTCGCCACTGACGAATAAAAATCCATCTTGGACTACTTCGTCGATTTCTCCTTCGGCAAAAGCTAATTTGAGATCATACTCTTTTTCAAATTGAATACTTTCTTTACCATTTTTTGGATAAACGGTGAAGCGGCCGTTTCGTAAAACAACTCGGTCGCCTGGCAGGCCGACGACACGCTTGATTAAGCGAGGTGGACTTTCCTGTGGATTATGGAATACGATTATATCGCCACGATCCGGAACAAATTTCTCATTTTTTAATAGCGCCATACTGTGTCCGACTTTTGAAATTATTAATCGATCAGCTGGCTCAAGCGTTGGTTCCATGCTCGTTCCATCGACATCGTAGCTCTGCATGACAAATAGCATAATCACACTAACCATAACCACTACAGTTAAGATGAAAGAAATGAACGACCAGGCAGTCTTGAGCGTCTGCTTTGTGCTGTGTTGATTTTTATTTTCCATGAAGCCTAGTATAGACCTATGTCTAGCAAACAAAAAGTACTAATAAAAAGAAGTGTAAGAAATTGCTGTTTTTGTTACTCTTGTGAATGTGGACATCCAACAGAATAAAAATGATGACAATAGTGCTGAATCAAAAAAGATAAAGACATCAGGCAGCAACAGAAAATCGAAAAAACTTATCATAGTTGTCGTCTCTGTGATCTCTTTAGTATGTATAGGTATTTATTTATTTTTTGCCAGCCTATTTGCTGGTGGTGTCGATGGGTATGTATACAATTTAAAGCCTCAACCTAGTCCAGAAAATCCCAAGATTAATACTAGGCGAAATCAGATAAAAAAAGATATTGAGTCGGAGTTTTTTCAAATAGAGAAATACTCAAACCTTAAATATTACGGTACATCAGTATATGACAACTGCTATGAGGGCGATAATAACTGGAAAGTAAAAGAAGGGTTCGCGCATCGATGCGACTATAGAGTTACTAAATTTTATGGTTTCAATGAAGACTTTCGTTTTAAAATACTAAGCTATGAGAATGAAATCACAGCTTTAGGCTGGTCGACGACAAGACCTGAAGACCTTGGGCTAAGAGGTATTGTGACTGATTATTATGACCCGCATCATAGCGAAAAAAACTCACAGTTAAATGTACAGGATTTCGGTAGAGATTACTTAGTTTCTGATTTACCTGATGATACTAATTTCGATAAGGATGGGATGAGCATGGAAGTGGCTTTTGCAGAGAGAAAAACAGAAGATTTATCTGATTTGAAGCGCATTCAAGGATATTCTTCCATCGGGTCTGGTATTCCATTTTATGAAGAGAAGGATTTTGCAGATATTCAAATAACTTTCTCCAATATAACTAAAGATAATACATACGTGCTAGCAGTTTCACTAAACAAAAATTATTTTGATAATTGATTGTAACTTAGACAAGATATTTGTTTAATTAAACTGTCGGATATATGTTGTGGCCCGAAACATAAACGTGTGTGTGCGCTAGGCAAAAAGTGCTATAATTACTGCTTATGGAATTTAAGCGTCGTCAGCATCGGAAGCTAGATAGGGAATCATCAGACTTTGATGATGTTGAGATAAAGGAAGTCGGAAAACATCGAATTGATCAGGCTGAGCTTGATGATGCACTGCATGAAATTGAGCAGGATGTTCCGACGCATGGTCGACAACGAAAGTTTAAACGACGACGCTCGCCTTTGCGGAAACTATGGCTTGCAACCAAGCTTTCAATTCTGTTGATTGTTTTAGTTTTTGGATTTCTTGGTGTACGAGCGCTAATTGCTGGCGGTAAAATAGTCGATCGTTCTGGCGACATTCGCGCCTTGGCGCTTCGTGATAGTTTCGATTTAACAGAACTAAACGGTGAAGGCGATGGTCGAGTCAATATACTGCTGATTGGTATTGGTGGTGAAGGTCACGCTGGCGGTGAGTTGAGTGATGTGAATATGGTCGTCAGTATCGATCCGATTAGTAAGGATGTCGCGATGCTGAGTGTGCCACGTGATTTATACGTTCCGATTCCAGGTGAGTACTCAGCTCGAATCAATACAGCTCATTTTCTTGGCGAGCAGTCGCGAAGTGGCGGCGGACCAACCTTGGTTGCCAAAACTGTTGAAAAGGTTCTTGGTGTACCGATTCACTACTATGTTCGGGCTGATTTCAAAGGTTTTGAAGACGCCGTCGATGCAGTTGGTGGCATCGATGTTGATGTTGATAAAGCACTATACGACCCATCATTTCCAGATAAAAGACTTTCGGGATACGAGCCATTCCGGCTTGCTGCTGGTCCGCAAAAACTTGATGGACGTACCGCACTAAAATTTGCACGATGCCGTAAGGGAAACTGTGGGGATGATTATGGTCGGGCTCAGAGACAGCAACAAGCCTTAGTTGGTCTAAAAAATAAAGCATTGAGTCTTGAAACACTGAGAAGCCCACGAAAGATAAATCAGCTGATTAGTGCTACTGGAGATCACGTCAAAACGGATCTTAATCTACGAGAAATAGTTAAATTAAGTGAGATTGGTGGTGAAACCGATAATTCAAAGATTAAAAATGAAGTTATAGGTAAAGGAGATGCCGAGGAACTGATTGTTGATAAGAACATTGGCGGTGCTTCGGTGCTAGTGCCGCGCTTAGGTGCTGGTAACTTTAGCGAGATTCAAGCATTCGCACGACAATTATTCATCGATGGATTTATCAAGCAGGAAGCTGCGAAAGTGGTGGTGCTCAATGGCACGCAGACGCCTGGTATGGCAACAAAAACCGGTGAGTTGCTGAAGTCTTATGGCTATAACATAACCGATATTGGCGACGTCGAGGGCGACAACAGTGGTCAGACTAAAATTGTTCATATCAAACATGATGAGAAACAAACGAAGAAAACTCAGGAATATCTTAAGCGTCGATTTAAAACCACTGTTGGCAAAAATGAAGAATTAGCCGCCAAATACCCTGAAGCTGATATAATCATTGTTATTGGTAGTGATTACAATCCTAAGTAAGGAGTGCAATGGACGAAAAACGCTCGAAAAATCTAACCTTGCTCGTAGGCAAGGCAATCTATCTTGCTCTTATTATCGGCCTTGTACTGTTTGACCTCAGTCTGGTGGCGTATGGTCTCGTTGTGGTCAGTAAATGGCGCATGTTTGCTGTTCAGCCTAGCTATTGGTGGGCAAATTTTCGTAAAAATATTCCTGATATTGCGGTTGGCTTAGCTACCGTTAGTATCATTTCTCAACTAGTCGAGCAGCCCATCATCTACTTGGCTAGTTTCTCGACCTTGTATGGGGTCTGGTTATTTCTGATTAAACCACGCAGCAATGCAGCTTGGGTTCGTTTTCAGGCAGGTTTTGCGCAAGCATATGGTTTGGCCGCATTGTATCTTGCGATTGATTTTCGGCTTCCTGGAATCGCGGTAGTTGGTTTAACATGGTTACTCGGCTATGGTGTTGCTCGGCTGTTCCTAACTAGTTTTGGAAAAAGCGATGAGACAAACGAGGTCACGGCGCAATTATGGGCTTTTTGCTTATTGGTCCTTGGTTGGCTGGCTTGGTGGTGGAATATCATCTATCCGCTCGGTGATATTTTGTTGGTTCCTCAGATTGTTCTAAGTGCTAGCTTACTCGGCTATTTCTTTGGAAATATCGTTGTTGCAGATAGATCTGGGTCGATAAAACTCAGTTTCTGGTTGCAGCAGACCAGTTTTTCAGTTGGGATTTTATTCTTACTAATATTATTAACAAAATGGACGGGCACTATATGAAAGATGAACAACCAAAAGATGAGCAGCGAACTACAGATACTAGC
>JBGAVT010000030.1:0-5856 GCA_044227985.1 Saccharimonadales bacterium (SeqCode) | reverse complement strand
GAGATACCTGCCGTAACGGCAATTGTCTCAACAGTCATAGATGGAACGATATCCAAGTCCATGGCTTTCGTTAGGCCAGTTGCCATTATGTAACCTAACACGATACCAAGTATCCCACCGAGAATTGTTAATACGATGGCTTCGGTGAGAAACTGCATCATAATATGGCGTGTTTTTGCGCCTACAGCCTTTCGGAGTCCTATCTCGCGGGTGCGCTCGGTCACGCTGACTAGCATGATATTCATGATGCCAATACCGCCTACTAGTAATGAAATTGCAGCGCTTATCATAAGGATCTTACGGAACAAATCAGTCAAATCGGTAATGGATCCTAGCACTTCAGCAGAGCTCTTGACTGTAAAATCAGCCTCGTCTGTATTGCTGTAGCCATGGTTGGCCAATAGGATTTCTTCAACAAGTGTTTTGACCTCTTCTACAGATTCATCATCGATTGCTTGAGTAATTATTGAGCCAAAATTTTGACTTAGTTTATTTTGATCAATGATACTTGTGTAGGGTACGAATGCAAGAACATTCGGGTTGTCGAACTGACCTGGCTCAGTTTCGGCAAGCACACCAACAACTGCGTAGTCAGTATTATTAAGACTGACCTGTTTACCTATTGGGTCGACATCTTTGAAAATATCGTTTGCTATGCTTTTTCCTAGTACGATAACCAGTTTTTTCTCTGTAACACTTTCACGGTCAAAAAAGGCGCCAGACTCAAGTTCGTAATTACGAATATTGCTATATGACTCTGATACACCTTGCACTGCAATAGTGCCACCAACACCTGACTGTAGTTTTGCCGTTGTAGCTACGAGTGGCGAAACACCAGTAACGAGATTCTGGTCGATAGCTTTTATTGAGTTTAAATCTTGTTCTGTTAGGGTCGGTTCAACGAGCGTACTTATGCTTTTCTGGTTTTCTGGTGCACCTTCAGGTGCTCTGTGTCCAGGGTTTTTTAGCTCTTCAAGCTCCTGAGTGGTTGGAGCGTTGCGTGACTCAATTGTCACATTTGTTGAACCAAGTTTATTCACTTCTTTATCAATTTTTGCGTCCATTCCAGCGCCTAGGCCCATTATTGTTGTAACTGCCGCTATGCCTATTACGATGCCTAGAACGGTCAGCAGACTACGTCCTTTGTTGATTATTATTGATTCGCTAGCTTCACTTAGAAGATTACTGATTTTCATTTTGATGCCTCCTCGGTAATTTTGCCATCACGTATTCGTATAGTGCGGTCAGCATATTTTGCAATGTCCTCTTCGTGAGTTATAAGTACGATTGTCGTACCTTGTTGATTTACTTCTTGAAAAAGTTCCATAATACTGTTTGCGCTTTTAGTGTCGAGGTTACCTGTCGGTTCGTCTGCTAGTAACAAACTCGGTTTCATCATCAATGCTCGCGCTATAGCTACACGCTGGATTTGTCCGCCTGATAACTCATTAGTACGGTGGTTAATACGACTTTCTAATCCAACTCGTTTGATAGCTTCTTTTGCTCGTTCAATATCATCTGATGCCGGTCTATAAACCGTAGGCAGCATTACATTCTGCAAAACCGTACGATGCTTTAGAAGATTAAACTGCTGAAAGACAAAGCCAATCTCTAAACTTCTTAAATCCGAAAGCTTGCTTTGACTGAGCTCTCGAACTGAAACCCCGTTCAATAAATAATCGCCCTCAAAGTGCTGATCGAGCAAACCGATAACGTGCATTAAACTTGACTTACCCGAGCCAGAACGCCCCATAATTGCTACAAAATCACCTTCGTTAACAACGAAATTTATTCCACTTAGCGCGGTAGTCGGATTTTTGCCATTAGCGTTGTAGGTTTTTTGTAGGTTTTTTATATCGATAACTTTGTGCATGATTACGACTTTTTCTTGTTTGTTAAGTTTAGTTCAAGATGGGCGAGTAGCTTCTCGAAAGTTTCTGGCTTGGCAATTATCAATACACCATCAACCGGCGCTTTAAATACAAGAAGCTTGTCACCTGCATTGATAGACATCGATTCTCTTGCTTCGGATGGTATTACTACTTGGCCACGTTCACCAACAGTGACTGAGCCAATTAATTGCGGCATATTCATTTCTTATCTCCCATATTAGTCATTACTATTATGTTATCATACAAATCATACTTATCATATTTATATGTACGAAAAATTATAGTTAGCTATACGTATCATTGCGGTCAGATGCGACTGTAGAATTTGAGACTTATGTCCCTCCTTCGCTTCGATTAAAAGATCTGTGAAGTGTTAGATGTTAATATCGCAGGTTTCCCAGCTTAATAAACGTTCTCATTTGATCGCACAGTTCTTTTGAAAAACTTCTTCTCATGATTTCGCAACTTTCATTCTGTGATAATATATTCAAGCTACCTTCCCACAAAACTTCATCGTCAATTATAGAAAGTTTTCTGTGGCGCATATCATCACACATGAATATTCGCACACCACTGTCCTTTAGTATTTCTAGAGCCTTCCATGCCTGCACTTCAAGTATCTTATCGTGGTGTCTTGGATTTCTGGTGTAAAGTATTATCTCTACACCTTCTTTAACCTTGCGCTTGAGCAGTTTTGAGAACTGCCGTACGCGTCTTTCAGTAAGATACGGGCATTCGACCAGTACAGAGTGCTTCGCATTGCTTACGTCTCGTGCAAAAGAATCGTAAAAGCTACATTCATCGTATAGTTTCGAGCTTAATAGTTCAGACGAGTCGATAGAACGCTTTTGGAGTGTTATTCTGAACATGACTCATCCTCCACAGTGTCATCAAGTAATTTCTGAATTTCTTCTACATCATCAACGTTTTGAAAATCCTCATCTGTAAAAGTTCCATTAGCGTCCTGTCTCCCCAGCCATGAAAAGTCCAGGTCATTTGACCTGTTTTTTTCATGCCATGGTTACGATAGTGAAGCTGTGGTTAGTAGTGTTCAGGTTAATAAAGATGTTGATAATATAACTCATTGCAGTGGAGCTTTAATCTGGCAGATTAAGCGTTCGGATTATCCAAAAAGTAAGATGAACAAAATAATTGGAACTGATATCTACAAAAATATGACGGCGCGAAACTGCAATACAGTTCGTAAAATACTAGAAAAGATGGATGAATATGCTGGTTGAGTAAAGATTAAGCTTATTATTTAACTAAGCTTAAAACAGCTACAGCAACAACGGTGCAGATTAGTGATCCGCCAGCCATGACGGCCATCTTTTTGGCCATCCATTTTGGCTCGGTTCCACCGAAAATAACAGATGAAACGTTGGCTGGTAGTAAAAATCCTACCCAGCACATTAGGCCCAGAGCGTAAGGTGAGTAATCTGGTAATACAACTAACAGTTTAGCTAGAACTAGGGCGGTTAGAAAAGTTACAAAAATTTGAGCGGCGTAGTAAGGTCCCATTTTGGCCTGCATCTCTTTTTGCTCTTCTTTACTAAACTTATCGAACCCGTGAATTTTACCCCAAAGCTCACCAAACAGTGGCATATACCAAATTGCACCAGCTACGAACTGGGCTATAGTTGCCAAAACTACTGCTAAATAATTTACATTCATAATTTTCTCCTTAATTATTTTTACCTATTTCTACTTATAATCATAAGCTAGATTTGAATTATAAACAACGGCTTCTTATTTTAAAGAAATTGAAGTTAACCTTGTTTTTCGAAACAACCTAAGATCTGACTATTATGGCAATAATTACCGCGGCTTGCATCGATCCATTCATCAAGCTAGATATAATTATTGGTTTTTCCTTATGTACTGTGCCATATACTCCCCAAAGTAGAGATAGGCCTAGCCAACTAGACCAAGTGGGCAGGGAAAGGCTAGATATATCTGCGGATCTCCAGGCTAATAAAACTTGAGGAGCCACAAATAATGGCCCTATAACACTTCCTATAATTACTAAATTGTCTAAAAGTCTGATGTTTGGTTTTTTGCTAGGGTACTTTTCAATATTAGATATTCGTGAACGACCCCTAAAGTGTATGTGTGCATTTAAAAAGTGAATCATTATTTTAAAGTTTATTTTTCTAGTAACCGTAAACTTCGCCATCAACTAAGTAGGCACCGCTGGTAGATTTTGAAACCCGGTACTTTTGGCTAGAAGTATTTTCGCTTTCATTAACCTTGCCGGTATTATCGGTGTAGCTGCCGAAATAAGTTATGTTGACGCTAACTAAATAACTGTCGCCATCTTTTTTAGATTCTATAACTCTGTAGCTTTTAGGATGACTGTTGCTCCATCCATTTTCAATTTCACTAAACTTAAATTCGTTTTGGAATCCGGTTGTCATGTTACTTTTCATGCCTGGGAAATCTTTCCTAGTGTAGGCGGCTAAAAAGCTATCAACAACATTTTTAGATGAACTCAGAGCTTCCTCAGCATCTTTTGCTGATTGAGCCTCTTCCTTGGCTTGCTTATCTTCGGCTTCTTTGGCATCTGAGAGTTTTTTGCTTAAACTTTCAGGGTATTCATAAGATGTATAGTAGTTATCGCTTAAATTTTCGCTAAACTTAACATCCTGAACCATGCTTTGAACATCTTTTTTTAGTTGCTCAGATAGCGTTTTTAAATCATCAATCTGCTCACTGGTTAGTTGATCTGAGTTAGAGCTGGCAACATCTAAAGATGATTTAAGCTTAGAGTTATAATCTTTAATCTTAACTAAATTAGCCTCTAGCTTCTGCTTCCTCTCTGAACCCTTAAAAATGTATCTTAAGTTAGATGTGCTAAATTTGGCATCATCAACCGTAGAATTCATTTCTATAACTGCCTCAACCAATTTACTAGTGTTAGCTTCGCTTGGGGCGGTGGTGGCGAAATCTCCAATTTTATTACTAGATGCCACAACCTGATGCCAAATATTCACAGATTTTTTATTAGATGATTTGTTTTTGCTAATAATAAATGCAGTTAAGGCTAGGCCTAAAACTAAAACTGCGGTAACAGATACAATAATTACTTTTTTCTTGCTCATTTTTCCCCCTTAAATAAACTTTATTAAGCTTAAGCTTAGTATACTTTAATCAACGAGTAACTTGCAAACTTAATAGGGGTTTATTCGCACTACATAATCTCAATTGCTTGAAACTTTAGTGAAGTGTTTTAGAACCTCATAACTATTTAAAGCCTGCTCGCTAATTAGTTTAAAATTTTTAAGATGTGGGGCAATGTCAAATTTAATCTCCCCATTTAAAATTTTTGAAGATTGAGTTAGCCAGATTTCATCAACCAACCCAGAATCTAAAAAATCCTGGTAAACGCTTCTGCCACCAATTAAGCTTAAACTAGTTACCCCCAAAGCCGATATTTGTTTAATAACTTCTTTCGGGTTGCCGGCTAAAAAGATGCCCCCCTGATCATCAATCTGCTGATGTGTCAGTACAAAGTTCAGCCGCCCGGGAAGAGGGAACACGCCGAAATTCACTAAACTTAAATAGGTATTTTTGCCCATTAAAACGGCACCACTTTTAGTAGTTAGTTTTTTAAAGTTTGCTTTATCTCGAGGGCTAAGCCAGCTTAAATCATCTTGCTGGTTTAAGCTTAAACAACCATCTGCACTTAAACCTAAAATTAAATTAATATGCATCTTAAGCCAAAAGCTCCCTGTAAACCTGGTCACATAAGTAAAAACTGCCTAAAACAACCACGTATTTTTTTGTACTCTTAGTCAATATTCTCACTGCCGAGTTAACGTCACCAGCCTCTATCAGCTGAATGCCAAAATTCTCGAACGCAGAATTTATAGATTTAAAATCTAGGGCTTGGTTTTTTAAGTCTGCACTCGCGAAGTTAAAAGGAGTAACAATAATTGTTGAAAAGTGTTTCGCCAGCAACTCA
>JBGAVT010000002.1:0-98285 GCA_044227985.1 Saccharimonadales bacterium (SeqCode) | reverse complement strand
ATCGCATCTTGAGAGAATTAGTTGGTACTTCAAATTCATCTCCGTCTAAATCAATACACACTGTCATATCATCTGGCATTTATTTGTTCTCCATTTAATGTTCAATTTGAGAATATCAGAAAGTTTATATTAAAGGCAAACCACACCAAGACAAAGGTAGATTACTATCCGACGAATAAATAAACACCGTACCAGACTATAACTCCAGCAATATAACCTGCCAGAGCTGGTACCGTAGCAGTCTTGAAGTAGTAACTAAAATTAAGTTCTTTAACCTGACCCATTGCAGCTACACCTGCCGCCGAGCCAATTACTAGAAGTGAACCGCCTGTACCAGCAGTTAACGCTAGTAATATCCAAATGATGTCCTTAGTCTCGGGGAATATTTTCAGAGCTGCGGCAACTAATGGAACGTTATCTAGTATTGATGAAACACCTCCGAGAGCGACACTACCCGCAATAAGTCTGTTGATACTACCGTCGCCGAACAAGTGACCACCTAGATAGTCAAGAATGCCCATATGCGCAATTGCACCAACAGCCAGTAAAATCCCTATGAAGAACATCAATGTTGAAACATCGGCCTTTTCGAGCATATTTATTATATCGCCGTTTTTGTGGTGTTCGCTTCCCTTTTTTGCCTTATAATCATTAACAATCCAGACTACTCCAAGCCCCAATAGCAGACCTAGGAATGGTGGCAATCCTATAATACTAAAGATAACTGGCATGGCGAATGAGCCAAAACCAATAGCAATCATAGTCCAGTCAGGATTAGCGGTCTTGCCTTTAATTGGCATAGGTCGTTCGGCCTTTTCATGTTGAGTAATTTTTCGACTGAGTAGATAGTGAGGCACCGCAAAGGTTACGAAAGCAGGAATCATTCCTAATGTTAACAGTTCACCAGCGCTAGCTTTGCCTGCTAACCAAATCATAATAGTTGTAACATCACCGAGTGGGCTTGGAGCACCCCCGGCATTAGCTGCGATAACTGTTGCTGCTACAAATATAAGAAAGCTCTTTTTATGTGAATAGATCTTGCGACCAATCTGAATCATTATTAATGTAGTTGTTAAGTTATCCAATACTCCAGATAGAAAAAAGGTCACAATTCCTAAAATCCAAAAAAGTTGAGCTGAGCTCAACTTTTTTTCCATTATCTTCTCCTGCACCCAATCGAATAGACCAAAGTGTATCATCATCTCAACAATCGTCATGGCAGATAACAAAAAAACAACTATACTAAAAATCTCTTGACTGTCATGCAGAAGGCTCTCTGAAACTTCCTTACCGTCACCAGTCATGAGTACAGCTAAAAGCCACAGAAAAGCACCAAGTGCAATTGCTACACCAGACTTATTGATATGAAATTTATCTTCAAGAGCTATAAATACGTAAGCTAACGTGAATAGCCCAATTCCGAGAATTGAGTAGATATTGAAAACGTTTTCGGGCATAGTATTTCCTAACTATCTTTAACGTAAGAAATAAATATACGTCCGATTTTTTTTCACGTCAATATTTTTTTTGTCTTTTATTTTTTTATCTGTAATTAGAATCAAATATGTTCTATAACAATAGTTAAAAGTTCTTCCGTTGGCTTCCGATTATAGCCGTTTAAGTCGTTTAATTTTTAACTGTTGTTCTATCTCGACAATGCTGCATCAGGTGCTTTTCCTTGAAATTGAATATCAGGAATTCCTTCTTGGCTAAATCTAACCACGAAAATTTCTGCACCTCGGCTAGTTTCTAGCAAGCTTAAAGTTGCATTAGTTTGTTTTTCGGAAATATCGATAAGCTCTTCCGCTTGTATTGTCGGCACATCTTGCGATCGGATGTATACTGAAAGATTTTTTAGTAATGTAATATGCCTTGTTTTATCGTAGATGTAGTGCTGCTCACCTGTCTCATCATTTTTGGGATTTACGGTCCAAATATCGCCCTCAACTATAATAATATCCTGCTCTTCATGATTTCTATCTAGTATCACAACCTGAGCTGAACCAGTTTTAGTAGCTTTTTGAACTATGGACAATAGTTCCGCTGATTCATCAGTGGTTACTCCATAATAGTTTGAGTTTTTGGGTTCTAGACTTGCGTTACAATGGCCACAGCCGCAGCCCTTTGCTCCATCAGGATGGTGTATGTCGGTGTGCCAGGTATAGATCTCTCCAATCGATTGTTTGTAGTCATGGACAATAGCGAATGCTACTTCAGGCGTTATTTCATCAAAGCTGAGTAGCGCCATGGATAATCCAAGGTCTGCTCCTGCAAATGCTGTGGATCCAGCAGCTTGTGCTTCTGTATATCCACCGTCGACACAGCGCGTACCGGCCGCAGTTTTTCTTTTGTTTGTCTCTACATGTTTTCGAACTGTTTTGATACCGCTCATGATGCTCCTGTCAATTATTGTGCACATACTTATTTAACTTTTGTTTACCAAGATAGACTATACGCCTATTTTAGGACTACGTTAAAAATAAAAAGTAATTCTAGCTAGGCAGCAGCACCAACAAGCTGTATTGGAATATCATCGCCATGCTCGTCTACAAGAAGAGTCATTAAAGCACCATGTCTAACAGTAGAGGCGCGTCGTATAGCTCTAGGTCTCAATGGTATAATGTTACTTATCGCCCTGTATAGATCGAGCAGATCATTACCAAAATTAGCATGGAAAGAAGCGAAACCAGCATCGGCCGCTTCTTGAACTTTAAGTACACCCCTATTTCTATAGTCAGCAATAAATAGTACTTTTCCAGTCTTACCATTGTGCTCACCGATTAGCTTTGCGGTTGGAATTGAGTCTCCATCTGTATCATTAGTCTGCATATTAACTAAGGCCGATGTCTGTGCTTCAGGATCTTCTCCGACGAGTCCACTCTCAATCAACCTGCCGGCTGCTTCTGAGATCATTTCAACTTCAGACTCTGAGATGGTAGGTAGAATACTTGTGCTGCGTTCAAGTACACGATTATGCTGATCTGGATCCTGCATGGTTCGTAAGCTAGCGAAAGCCTTCAAAAGAGCTGCACAACCCTCATGATTGAACATTGCAGCATCTCCGTTCTGTAAAGCATCCGTACTAATAATCTTTGCAAGAGAATCCAATGTAATTCTTCGCTCTACAAAGCTATTGGGAGCGGCTACTTCATAAGCTACAGCTACGTCAAGGGCAGTTCCATAAGGACCGCCACCAGTTTGTAGATAATCAGGCATCTCATCGATCCCAAATTGCTCAAGGGGTACACTGTCCGGCTTAACTGGGCGGTCATCCATGCACAACCATAGGTCAGGGCTTCCATCTTTTTCGGGAAGCACGTCTAAATAATCAGTCGCTGAAAGTCCCATACATTTCCTTTTTTATTGCAAGAAATAATATTACCACATCATACTATATAAAAGATATATTGTAATATTTAATATTATATAGTATAATCTATAAATATGCATACTCAAATCGATGACCGAGTAGAGTTTGAGCCGAGACATGGTTTATTCCCTATTATGTTAGAGAGCTTAAACCCCGAGGCTGGAAGGTTTCTTCGTTTCGGAGAAGAAGAACTTGATTTTATTGCTGGAGCAAATATAGATCTCTTGACTGAAGATAGCCTTGCCCGCGTGTTGTTGGAAGGCCAAGTTAGAGATTCGTTACAAACTGCTACTGACGAACAAGCAACAGGATATAGAGCTGGGGTTTGTTTTGGTCTGGCAATATTACGAAGACAAATGAGCAGTACAGGTGTCGATGATTATTCATCGGATATAGTAGACCCTGAGACTCTACGTACACTGCAAGATGAGATCGGCTATGGTGACAACGAAGCTGGATTCAACACCTATCCTTGGACTAGCTCTAATGCCAGAGAACCGGCGCATAATGTAGCAGAGTATGCAGTTTGGTCGCGCTATTTTGACAATCCAAGCACTCTAGCGGTCTACGGCTTATTACGCCACCACTGGCAGCACCTAGGTTTTATGAATGACTTAGACGATGGGCCAATTGCTGACTATGTCACGAACGGCTTGGCTGACACTCTCGCGTTGTTCGCAGAAGTCGAAGGATCTAATTTTCGTGCCGAGGAAACTGTTGAATCTAATTTTTACGACCCAGAATTACATTTTCCTTTTTTTCAAGGTCCTTCTGAGGTAGACATAGGTGAGCCAAATTTTCGACTTGTAGATGCATATTTTGAACTAGATCCGGCTGACCTCAATAGTGGAAGGCCAATTGATTTTTCAGCAAGATATAGCCAATCTGGATATACTGTAAAATTCGAGACAAACGATGGTAAGGCTACACAAGAAAGATGGTGGAGTAACTCTATACCAGTTGGAGCAGAGATTAAAGTGTTGCGTACTTTTGACTCTCGTCTTGTCATGTTTGACCCTAGCCGTAATAGAATTGTTCAAGTTGGCGAGAAAGATTCAATCAAAGATTTTGCTTTAGAAGACAGAGATGTTTTGTTAGTTAATACAGCGCCTAATTCTAAAAACCCAGATCTTGTTTCAATGTGCTATCCGTTCGTTATTGATAGTGCCATAGCGGGAGAAGCCGAAGCTGTAAATATCGTTGCGCTAGTTCGCGATGGTGATTGGCATACAATTGGAGATGATCTTGAAAAAATCAACGATGCGAATCGAGCTATAGTTGTTGAAGGAACAAATATATTTGCAAAAGATATTGCTGGAAGAAAAAAACATCGAGATAGCTTTCTAGGAAGGCACGCTCTAGGTCTCAGGAACGCGGCACCGTATGTGACTATGGCGGTTTTATGGGCGGCGGCTCCCAGCCTAAAATTACCTACTCAATTATTGCTAGAGGTTGTTTCTGGTGGTCTGATGTGGAGGGTCACGAAGCCACCAAAATTGACTAAAATACCCAACTCAAAGACATTGGACTGATAGGTTGCAACAGATATATTTATTTTAGTACGAAGCCATCTGCCGTTTGGTAGTGAGTTAAAACTTTTTTCTATCAAAGAAAAGTTTATCGACTAAACCTGTAGGATTCAACGGATTTCTGGCGGTTTGAAAAGTATGTTTTGTAGTGATTCTCCAAATCTTTCGGCAGTGTTTTTACTTCGCTGCCGACAATCGAGTGAGATTCATCACGAATAACTTCGTCGCTCTCTTTGTTATATGCATCTATTTCCTCGACGATGTCTGGACCAAATGTGTCTATTTTATTTTGTATTAATTCATCAATTTGTGTTTTTTCTTTCTCGCTGAGACGCGAGTACACCACATGAAGCATTTCGTGAGCAGCAGTTACAACCGACTGCTGATAGTATTCTTCATTATTACTAGCTAGGATATATATTCTCCGACCTTCTGCGCATCCTAATGGTTCTTTTGCTCGACCACAAAAACTTGAGATAGTTGCTTGATCAGTAAAAATCGGATCGAAGCGATAAAATAGTCTTCTACCTTTTTCGCCCATTCCCGCATCGCTTGCGATTTGTTCAACTTCTCTACTCGGCTGATATGATTTTAGTGCAAAAAAATCACCGATTTCTGGCGCATTTGGAATAGCAATTGCTCCAATCAGGATAACAAAAACGAGCAGTGCTAATTGAAAAATAGTGCTTTTCTTCATCTAGCTATGGTATCAGACAAGTGATTTATTTTCTGATCCCTCGATGCCAATGTAATTGTTTCTTTAAAAAAACTAAGCTTGTAAAATATTCATACTTACTGTATTATGCCTGTATGCCTGATGAAACTTTGCCCGAAGGAACTTTAAGTAGTACTGATGAGCGTGCGCCAATAGACCTTGAACCAGCAGAAAGAAATTTGAGGTTTATTGCATCTGGTCTTCAGGACACAAATGAGATTAGACTCAGGATTGATGGGATGACTCAAGAAGGGTTGAGATTCTATTCCATCGGTGCTGCAGTCTACGGTGGAGCGATAACCGCTTTAACACAATATGGTGATATGGTGACACGTCCTCAGGCTCTAGAAGCAAATGCGGCTGATCATGAATCACCACCGTTGCCTGCGCCAAACGAACATGTGCCGGAGATAATTGGATTTGCTACTTTAGCTATTGTAGGAGCACTATCGCTTGCAAGAGCCTATAATCATTTTTTTGGATTTTCTACTAGACGAGATCGAAGAATTGCGGCCGAAGGAAGAAAAATATTTTTAAATAAATTTCACGGTTCACTTGAGGGCTTGATCTCTTCTCCTTCACCTGTAGTACAGGGTAATCTAGCAAGTTATGATCGTAATCTAAATGAGTTGGGACTTCCAGGAGTTAGAAAAATCCGACAGCCACTAGGTTCTATGACCGATGAAACAGAGGAGCCACGAGTTTTCGATGAGAAGCAACGTCGCTGGATTGGACCTGACCAATTTGATTTTAAAGACAATCAAAAGCGCTATGATGAGCTGGTCGAAGCGAAAAAATTACAACTCGAACAAAATAGGGAAAAATACTTAGACGCTATGGTTTGATACGATAAAAAATTCGCAAATTAATTCTATGTTTTAGAGATTATCTTGTGGTACTTAGCTTAACAAAATCTGAATTGCGACGATGATGAGCATTACGATCATTAATTTTTTTATGAATTTGTTGCCTTTTAGTATTGCTAATCGCGCGCCGATATAGCCACCTATACTCATGCCACATAGCAGGGCAATTGCTAGTGGAATATTGACTAAATTATTGCTTGCAAAGACGATGCTTGCAACCAACGATAGACCTAGCCATGAGGGCATATTAGTTGCTTGAGCAACTAACAACGTTTTTCCGAAAAAAAATGAATTCATAAAGATAAAAATAGTACCAGCGCCGGCTCCAATAAGTCCGCCAATCAAGCTCAAAACTAGAAAGACGATATATCCAATACTATTAATCATTTTTGATTTGGTCGTTTCGGTGAGCCCGATTTTTGGATTGAAAAGAATCATTATAATGGTCACAATGATGATTGATATAAATAGTCCTTTGAGTAAATGGGTGGGCGTGTGGTTGAGTAGTTCGCTACCTAAAAGTCCACCGATTATTCCCAAAGGCAATAGTTTGAACGCCAAAACCCAATCGATTTTCTTAGCTTTGTTGTATTTATATAACGCAGTCATGCTGGCGCTAAGTGCCCCAACTCGGTTTGTGGCCAATGCCATTGGAAGCGGTAGACCAAGCAACGTCAAAACTCCAACACTGATGATCCCGCCGCCGCCCGCAGCAACACCGATACCGGCCGCCAGTAGCCCACCAGTAAACGTCAGAATGAAATTAAAAATCATGTGGAATATCGAATTTAGGTTTAATATCTAGTCGATTCCCAACAATCGGTATGACAAGAATTATTAATATAACTGCAAGGGTTGCAAACAATGGAACATTGGCAAAATAGGAATATTGCTGCGTTAAATAGCCGACAAGCAGACTGAATGGAATAGCAAAGAAGCGTGCGATTGCATTAATCAGGGAGATGCTAGCGGCTCGCTCACTGTTCGGTAGCCTTTCCTGAGTTTCACGCTGTGAAAATACTCTAAAAGTCTGCAGGCTGTGTAAAATTACAAAAACCACTAGAATCGCCATGATATTTCGGACGAAATAAATAGACAGAATCGCTACGAGTATAGAGAGGATTGTAAGATAGTATGCAAAATCTTTGTTAAACTTCCGTAAAAACACTGCGAAGTGGGCACCACTAACATACATTAAGCCAAGCAATCCACCAGCAACGCCAAACAGGTAAACTGGCAGGTCGATAGCTATGTAGTAAAGTTGGTAATATTCAAATGTTATGTGAACCAAAATATCCATTACAATCATCGCAAATAGCAGATTGATCATAGCTTTTTTAGAGATAATGTTTTTGAAGGCTTGTTTGGCGTGTAAGAAATTAGTCTCTGCACGGGTATGTTGCTTCGGCTCGTTGATTAGCAGAAAGATGATGATTGACAGAATCATCGGAAAAAGCGTAAAAATATAAACTTCTCGAAAGCCAAATGATGCAGCTATCAAACCTCCAATGACTGAGCTAGCTGCTAAGGCGAAACCCTGTGATCCGATAACCAGCGCAAGATATTTTTCGTAGTGTTGCTGTTGATTATCTTTTTTTAACAGATCATATAATAACGACTCAGCAGTACCTGATTGATTAGCAAAGTATAACCCCCAAAAGGCGGTAGCAAGTATCATTGCGTTAAAACTTTCACCAAACGCATAGATTGCTGAACCCGTCATAAGAGCTAAGCTTGCCAGTATCATTGTCCCTTTTCGACTCCACCGATCTGCTAGTACGCCTGATGGAAATTCGAACACCAAGATTGATATAACAACTACTACTCCGATAACACCAATTTGTTGGTAATCTAAGCCAATTTCATTTCTAAAAAAAAGTTTTTCAACAGCATAGAAGAAAACAGAACCTTGCAAAAAGTAGCCTACTCCGAGCAACCACAAGTTTTTTCTAAGCGAGCTAGGAAGATTGTTGGAACCACTCACGGATATCTCTCTCGTCGCGTTGCATTTGCTCTATCAGTTCTTCAGTGCCATCAAACCGAACACTAGCACGTACTTTTTCAACTATGTTCACATGAATATTTTTACCGTACAAATCTCGATCTTCAAAATCAAGAATATGTGATTCTAAACGCTTATTCAGTTCGTGCAAGGTCTCAGAAGTACCAACATAAATCATGCTCGGCATGTTCTGATGTTCTGGCTCACCATCGATACTCGTGTATCCGATAAAGATACCTTCGTCGAGGTCAGCCGGACAGTTTATGTTGGCTGTTGGGTAGCCAAATCTACGGCCATTTCCCTGATGTGGCTCAACGGTTCCGCTAATGTTCTTATTCATTACTTATTTTTTTCTCACGATTAGTTTTTAGTATATCACAAACTTCTTTGCCGTAATCTTCTAGCTTTTGCGGGCCGATTCCTTTAATTTTAGCTAGTTCTTTTTCATTTTTTGGCTGATGGTGAGCAATTTCCTTCAAGGTTTTGTCTGCAAGTACGATATAGCTCGGCATTTTGTTTTTGGTAGCTTTCTTGGTACGCCATTCACGTAAACTTTGATATATATCTTCGTCATAGTTTTCGCTCGTGTCGATAGTCCCCCGTCGGCTGATATTGGCAGTAATTATCTTATCTATTTGCTTATCATCTAATTTTTCAATTGCTGCGATTATCTGTGCAGAATTTTTTCGCAATAGTTGGTCGATATCAATAACTTCTGGTGCAACTGCGAGTGCAAATTCGTTAATACCCCGCAAGTAGAGCCCTTCGAGTCCTCGAAGTCGCGACAAGGCCACGTACCCCATGCCTGCTTCGAAACTACGGCTCAAATCAATCTCGGCTTCGTCCAGGCTCATACCCTGACTCTTGTGGATAGTTATTGCCCAAGCAAGTCGAAGTGGATATTGCGAAAACTCTGCGACAGTTCTCTGGCCATCATTAATTTCCCAGGTATAGCGAGCTAGAACAAGAGGCTTTTTACGTTCTCGAAGTGCAATTATCGGATCATTAGTTTGCTCATCGAAACCGACTACTCTACCTCGACTTCCATTGACATAGCCAGCGATTGGGTTGTTTACGACTGTCATGATTTCAGCGCCAATTTTAAGTTCTAAATTTTCTAACGCCATTGCGCTAGAGGTTAGACTCTTTATACCCATTGCATTCCCGCTAGTTTGTGCTTGAAACTGTACAGGCTCATCGCTAAGTTCTTCTAGTTTCTGTTGGTTTATCGTGTCGACGTCGATGTTGTGCGTAAAAAGTTTGGTGATATCAGCATCAATATCGTCGGTTTGCCTAGTTTGTAGCTCATCAAGTTCATTAAAGCCAGCTTCACCAGCTCGAATCTGGCGCAAAATTTTTAGTAAATTATCTTCTTCAGTTCGATGTTGCTCGGTAATATAGCAGACTTTTAAATTCGCTTGTTTCCATGCCTGACTCTGGAATACGAACTTAGCTTTTGGCTGATCACGCTTACTAATCGGTGGTAGCTGAAACAAATCACCCGACAGAACAATCTGTATCCCACCGAAGGGTTTTTCGTTACCGCGAACCGTTTGCAGAATTTTATCAATGCTATCGAATCTATCGGCATCTAACATTGAAATCTCATCTATAATTAGAACTTGAAGGTCGTTTAGACGTTTGCTAAGAGTCGCTTTATTAGCAAAGTCACCAAGTTCGTTTTCATCGATCTTCCCTCGAAGCCCAAGGCCACTAAAGCTATGAATTGTCATGCCGCCTAGATGCGTGGCAGCTATTCCAGTAGTAGCTGTTACGCCATGCTTAATTTTATTCTGCTTTAAAAATGCAATAAACTGCCGCAAAACATGTGTTTTTCCAGCACCCGGTTCTCCGGTCAAAAATATGCTGTGGCCCATCTGAAGAATTTGTAACGCTTGTTTCTGGGTCATGATAGGAAGATTGATTTAAGAACATTTGGTAATTCGGAGCTGTCGATAAGATAATCTGGGTTGGATGGTTTGATTCGATCAGCACGGACCCAGCCATTGGTAAAAGCAATCGAAATCGCATCAATAGCTCTTGCTATATCAACCTCTTCAGCACTATCGCCAATAACTGCTAAGATTTCAATTTCTGGGTGTTGATCTTGGTACTTTTCAACACGATGCAACTTACCCTGAACGTGAGCTTGCCCGCTGTGATCATTTGCAAGGACTGGGATATTATTAAGACCGAGTTCTTGTAATTTATCTTCAATATCACTCGAGGTATGATTACTCAATATGCCAAACTCAATGCTATTTTTTTCCAGTATCTCTAGACTTTTATTGATCCCAGTATGCATTTTTATTGATGGTATCGCTTTGTTGTAGCTGTCAGCCCAGAAATGCTTTTCCGAGCTGAGTTTTTTTTGCTCTTCACTAAAACCAATTTTGTCATACATATTAGATAATGGAATTTCAAAAATTTCACTATGTATCCTTGTTAGTTCTCCAGTTGAAAGGTTTACACGTTTATCCCCAACTCCGCGCAAGACCTCTCTAAATGCTTCAACAGTAGCTACCTCATCGTCTATAAATGTTCCATTCCAGTCGAAGAAAACAATCTTTTTACTGCTCAAAATATTTTTCCCAGCCAATATCTTTTAATTTATCAGCCGTATCTATTACTTTGTCGTGCATGTTTTGGCGATAGCTTACTAGCCGTTCTCTGACGTCAGCATTTTCAACTGCAATGATAGCAGCTGCAAAAAGTGCGGCATTAACCGAGCCGTTGGATGACATAACCGCCAAAGGAACTCCAGGGGGCATAGCATTACTAGATTTTATGGCAGCATCGGTGTTGTTGTCTCGGACAATTGGTACGGCAATTACTGGCAATTCTGTGTATGCTGCAGTCATTCCTGGCAAATGCGCCGAACCACCGGCTCCGGCGATGATGGTTTTTATCCCTCGCTTTTGTGCTGAGCTTGCATAATCTGCCATTTTTCCGGGTGTTCTATGGGCGGAAACTATTTCAACTTCGTTTGTGATACCAAGCTCATCAAGTGTGGCTGCTGCTTTCTTCATAATATCGAGATCACTATCTGAGCCCATGATAATACCAACAAGTGGATGAGAATTTTCTGACATTGTAACTCCTTAAATTGTTATTAAGCTATATGCTTTTTCGACATTCTGTTTTGCTTCTTCTAGTGTATCAGCTGTGGCGGTAATGTGTCCCATTTTTCGGTCAACTTTAGTATAGGCTTTATCGTACAAATGCACTACGACTCCAGGTAATTTTTCAGCTTGGTCTATGCCCTCTGGTTTGGCCTCGCCGTTTCGTTTACCGAGTATATTGATCATGACAGCAGCTGGAACCTTCATCTCTGTTAATCCAAGCTCCATGCCAGTAATAGCACGCAGATGCTGTTCGAACTGAGAAGTGGTGGAACCTTCAATCGTAGGATGGCCGGAGTTATGGACTCTCGGAGCAATCTCGTTGATTAATATTTCACCCGTTTTTGTTAAAAACATCTCAATTGCGAAAACCCCCGCTCCGTGGAGAGCTTTCGAAGTTCTATCGGCAATTTCTCTAGCTTTTTTATCCACCCCATTTCTAAATTCGCCGGGTAAAAATACTTCATGGCAGATATTATTAATATGAACAGTCTCAACTGTAGGGTAAACCACCGAATTACCTTTTGTATCACGAGCAATAATAACTGCCAGTTCTTTCTCAAAATCAACAAATCTTTCAGCATATAGTTCATTTCCACCCAAAATGTCCCATGCTTTGAATAACTCATCTTCGGAACCAACAACTGCGTTGCCCTTTCCATCGTAGCTTTGCTTACGTTTTTTGAGTAGCATCTTACCATCGAATTCCATCAATGCCGACCTGGCTTCCTCTATTGTGTTAGTCTCTAGGTAATCAGCAATTGGAAGCCCAGCATCTTTTAAAAAATTAGATTGGACTAGTTTGTCTTGAATCATAGCAATAGTTCGCGAGCTAGGCTGGACAAGTGCTCCATCAATTTCTAGTTCATGTAAGACTTCAGCATTCACATGTTCGAAATCGATTGTTACAACATCACTTTTGTCTGCGAGCTGTTTGATCGCCTCAGCGTCTTTGTAGTCTGCCACAATCTGGTCTGCTCCAGCTTGAGCAGCGGGACAATTTGGGCTTGGGTCTACCACAATTATTGATAGTTTAAGTTTCGTAGCTGCTTCGGTCATCATTTGAGCCAGCTGTCCACCGCCAACAATTCCAATTTTCTTTACATGATTCATACTATAATTCTGCACAAAAAATTCGTCTCCTGCAAGTTGCAAGGCAAGATTAGATTTTCTTGATATGAGAATCTACTGATACAATATAAGTATTAATAGAATAACTTCAGAGGTCACATGAGTGTATCACTTACAAAAACAGATTTTAACTTTGCAGATCATCAGCAGAGATACCAAGGTAAAGTCCGGGATGTTTACACAATTGGTGAACAAGTAATTCTAGTAGCAACTGACCGACTAAGCGCTTTTGATGTTGTGTCCAAACAAGGTATTCCACATAAAGGTCAGGTTCTAAACCAAATCGCCGCTTTTAACCTAGAAGCAACAAAAGATATAGTGCCTAACTGGGTTCGATCTGTACCTGATCCAAATGTAACTGTCGGAGTGCGAGCTGAAGTCTTTCGAATCGAAGTTATCATGCGTCGAATGTTAGTTGGTGGAGCTTGGCGAGCATATCGTGACGGTTCACGCAATCTTTGCGGCAATCAAGTGCCTGATGGGCTGACTGAAAATCAAGAGTTCGATCAACCGCTCTTAACTCCATCAACTAAGGCTGCCGAAGGTCATGATGTAGATATATCGGCTGAAGAAATCATTAAACAAGGCTTAGCGAGTGATGCAGATTGGCAAATTATCTCTGAATATGCCCACAAGATGTTCAAGCGTGGCAACGATATTGCAACAAAACAAGGACTGATTCTAGTTGATACCAAATATGAGTTCGGTAAAACCGTCGATGGGCAAATTATTCTAATTGACGAAATCCACACACCAGACAGTTCTCGTTACTTTTATGCTGATGATTACGTAGAGCGATTTAAAGCCGGTGAGACACCACGTCAACTAAGTAAGGAATTTGTTCGTGAGTGGCTATTAGAGCGAGGCTACAAAGGCCAGAGTCCAGACTGGCCAGAAATGCCAGAGGAGTTTGTGCAACAAGTCAGCCAGCGCTACATCGAGCTTTATGAGCAGCTAACAGGCGAACAATTTGTACCAGCGGATTACAGTAATATCGAGAATCGTATCCAGTCGAATGTCAGCGTTGCCTTAACCAGCAAGTAGTAATTTTCTTTTAAACCGATTTAATCTACTGATTCTTTAAGTTGGAATAATGCAAGTTCCTCGTTAATTTCAATTTCTAGACTATTACCAAAATGTATTGCACTGGAATCAGTAAATGTGTCGAGCCAATCCCAGCATTTTGTTGCAGATTCTCCAGCCGAAAGTTTTGCATTAATTGTCTGCATTAGTAGCAAAAACCGCAAACCAATATCCTTTTGGCGGGTAGGATCTTTCGCAATTAATTTTTCGAAAGTATCATTGTTTGGATCAACTGAGAATTCTGCCACACTTTCCTTCCTGTTTACTTCAGCAACAAGTTTAACGTCTGCTGCTGAATCATCACCAACAGCATCGGCAACGATGCTTGACTGACCAAAACGCATTTCGAAGTCACTATTTTCCATTAGACTATCTGGAAAAAATATATCGTCAGATAATGGTTCTTCAAATAAATCATCTGTATGATAAAAACCAACCCAGCGTCCTAGCTCATATGATTTTTTGCGAAGCTCACCCCTAGTATCAACATCTTGTCTAGGTCTTCGCGCACCGACTGCGACGGCATAGCTGCCAAGTACTAATAATAAACGCTCAGCAACTGTGCTTTTTTCTGGATCAAAATTAGTTACTGGATAGAATTCATCACCTTCCATAGCTCATGAGTATGCAAGTTACCATAAATACATGCAACCATATGCAGATTGAAATTGATATTTTTGTTATAATAGGAGGATGAACTTACAAAACTTTACCCCACCAAAACCAAATGATGAAAAACGATTTTCTGGGCTTGACCCATTGGATGGGCGTTACTATGATGCAGAAGTTGCGCAATATTTATCTGAAGAAGCTCGGATTTTGTACCAAGCTCATGTTGAGGCTGCTCTCGCGCAAACTTTGGCAGATTTTGGTGTTTGCAGTCAGTCGGTTGCCGACGAAATCGATGAAGCTTCGCGCAAGGTCACAGCTGCAGAAGTTTCCGCCGAAGAGGATAAGACTAAGCATGATGTTAAGGCACTAGTAAATGTTATTAAATCAAAGATTTCGGATGAAGCGAAACCTTATGTTCACATGACAGCAACTAGTTATGACATTGTTAGCACTGCTAGCGCCGTCCAATACAAAGCAGCTGTTGAGAATGTCATATTGCCTCGCCTACAAAACCTAATGAATACATTGATAGAACTTGCCGATAAATATGCCGATACTGTTCAAATTGGTCGAACCCACGGTCAGCATGGAGTTCCGATAACTTTCGGTTTCGCCATCGCCGAATACATTAGTCGACTAGGTGGTAGCATAGCGGGTATCAAAGACTTGGCGGAACATTTGCAAGGTAAATTCTCTGGTGCTGTAGGTGCTTACAATGCTTCTGGGCTTTTCGTCGACGACCCAATAGAATTCGAAAAAATAGTTCTAGATAAATTGAAAATTAAAACTGCTGAGCACTCGACGCAGATTGTACCACCAGAATCGTTGGCTCGATTATTTGATGAGACTGTAATTGCCGCGGGAGCCATGAGCAACCTCGCGCACGACATGCGTCATTTGCAGCGTAGCGAAATTGCCGAACTACGAGAAAGCTTTGAAAAAGGCCAAACTGGTAGCTCGACCATGGCGCATAAACGAAATCCGATTAATTTTGAAAATGTGAATGCACTGTATAAGCAAGTTATTGCCCAACAGCTTGTTGTGCAGCAAAACTTAATAAGTGAACACCAGCGCGATTTAACAGATTCTGCCTCTGCTCGTTTCTACCCTGTCTTGCTCGGCTGCGTAGCTGAAATGGCAAAGAGATTAAACAAAACTATGAGCAAGATTGAAGTAGATGAAGAATCGATGAAACGTAATTTGAATTTAAGCGGTGGTGCAATTGGTGCTGAGCCCCTCTATTTAATTATAGGTAAACTTGGCCATACTGCAGGTCACGAAAAGGCCAAAGAGATTGCCCATGCTGCACTCGACGCTGGAATCACTTTTGGTGAAGCAGTTCAAAAAGATGAAGAAATCATGCAAAAATACTGGGATAAAATCTCCGAACAAGATCGCCTAAAGATTATCGAACCAGAAACACACTACATCGGACTAGCAGCCAGAAAAACTAGAATGATTGTCGACAAATACAAACAAAATGATTAGCTGTAACTTTGAAAATGGTAGTAAGGCAAGCCTTCGTCACGTTACGGTAGATACAATTGTCCTTAATACAGACAAGACACAAATTTTGCTAGCAAAACGTGCGGCAGAACAGCTTGAAGCTGGTAAATGGTGCTTACCAGGTGGCTATATGGATCGGGACGAAACAACTGCTCAAACGGCAGCTCGTGAAGTCTATGAAGAGACCGGCTATGATTTATTCAGCATCGTTTTTATCAAATTTAACGACAACCCCGACCGTCCTGGCGAAGATCGGCAAAACATAAATTTTCTATATTCCGCCGTTGCTAACAAGCAAATTGGTACGCCTGATGACGAGTCAAGTGAGATCGATTGGTTCCATATCAATAATTTACCGGATAAATCACAGTTCGCCTTCGATCATTTCGAAGCTATTGCGAACTATCTATAATACTGCCAAGAGCCATAAATATATTTAATTCGACCTTGAATCCAAACTCTTCTCACGCAACGGACTGCGACATTTCTTTTATCTCTATAGACTGTTGATTGTTTGTATTGCTCAAACCTATTAACTCCGCGAGCACAACTTGCAGCAGATGTATCGCCCATAGGCACTACAGCCACAAAACTAAACGATAATGCGATCAAAACAAATGCTAATAATACTATGCGCTTCATATTCCATCCTTTTCTTTTATTAGAGAAACTATACACTTAACAGTAATTAATCACAAATATAGTATCGTAGTTATAAAATTACTAAATCTATATTTCAAAAACTTTTATCGTAGCTTTATGTATGCTAATTAAATGATATTGCTATACTTTTAGAATGGCTTTAGGCGATGTAAGTTTTTCTGGCAAATCTGGTTTATGGAATGGTAGTAATTTTTCGCAACCTATTTCGAGCTACATCGGGCTAAACAAAGATTATTTAATAGATTTCGTGGAAACAGAACATAGCAAGGGAAATATTGTTGCTGGGGTTATACCTTTCGATGTCTCAAATAGTTGGGGATCAGTGGTCAACATGAATTTATCGTATAAGAAAATTAATGTTTTTTCTTATGCTCAATCTGATAAAAAAAATAAATATATTTCACATAAACCGACGGTCTCCAATCTGAACTTTCCAAATCAGGCAATATTTAATAATCGCTTTGCGGAAATTATTCGACTCATCAAGAAGGGGCAGATTTACCAGATTAATTTAACAGATAGAGTGACTGCCGAGTCAAACTATAGTGTTGTGGATTGGTTTAGTTATATTGCACATGAATTCCCACGAGCGCACACATGCCTATTCGATCTGGGTGAACAACAGATAATCAGTGCAAGTCCTGAAATGTTTTTGTGTATAGACGCACATAGAACAGTCAAGACAGAGCCGATAAAAGGTACGGCCAGAGTCGTTGGCTTTGATGCAGAGCTATTAGCAAGCCGAAAAGAAGAAGCTGAGCTAGCAATGATAACTGACCTCCTTCGCAATGATTTATCAGAAGTCTGCGATGCGGGCACTGTTGTCGTTGAAAATGATCGCAAGGTACAACATCTAGAAAGGATAACCCATACCTCTTCAATAATATCGGGAAAACTGAAAGAAAATATCTCTCCGATTCGAGCGCTTGTATCCTGCTTTCCTGGAGGCTCAATCACTGGATGCCCAAAATCAGAAGCAATCAAGAGCATTGTACAGTTAGAGCCAAATCCCAGAGGTTTCTACACTGGTTGTGCTTTTCAGATTCTTGCCGATGGTAGTTTAAATTCGTCAATACTAATTCGAACCTTGGAAAAAACAGGTAATCAGCTCAAGCTTGGTGTGGGCAGTGGGATTGTTTGGGATTCTAATGTAGAAGATGAATATCAGGAGATGTTGAATAAAGCGTACCTGCTAACTGATTTGGAATAGTACTAATAATTATCACGCTCATGCTAAAATAGCTGGTATGGCAATGGATGCACGAGAACAAGAAGAATTAATGACCAATCAGCGTTCGGAGATGCTCGGTTCTGAGTATGCCGATGCTCGCACATTCAATGTCGACGAAATACCACGCAACATCCTCAGTTTTAAGCAGATGCGAGCCTTTAAAATAATTCCAATTAAAATAGATGGTCCCCGCATGTTGTTTGCCCACACTATTGAGACCCAAAAATCGACAATCGAAAAAGTTAGTGAAAATATTAAAGATCATATGGTTCAGTTTTTGGTTATTAGTCGGTCTGGGTTCAATGAAGTTATGGAACGAGTTGATCCACCACCTGTTAAACCTGACCCAAACGTAGTAGTGATTGATGGTGGTGAAAGTGCGAGTTATGACGAAGTGAGTCGTACTCTATCCGAGCAGCAACCACGTCGTATATTTAATTTTTTAATAAAACAGGCTTATATGCTTAGCTCTAGCGATATTCACATTGAACCACAGAAATACAACGTACGAATTCGTTTTCGAATCGACGGTACTCTTCATCCGATTGCAGAGATGGATCACGAGCAGTATCGACATGCAATGGCAGATATCGCTGCTAAATCTGGCATAAGTAATAATGCTCGCTCTCCCCAGTCTGGACGAGCTAGCCAAGACTTCCAGGATGAAGCCGGTGATATTAAATCCATAAACCTCCGCGTTGAAACGATTCCTACGATTTACGGTCAAGATGTCGTTGTTCGTATCTTTAATATGGATATGAGCTTGCTCAACCTAGATAGTCTTGGGTTCACGGACAAAGAGCATGAGATCGTCGACGATATCGTCGATCATCCGCATGGACTTTTGATGGTAGTTGGTCCGACTGGCTCCGGTAAAAGTACTACCTTGTACTCAATTATAAACAAACTTAATAGCCCAACCCGTAAGATTATTACTCTTGAAGATCCAGTCGAATACGAAATTCCTGGCATTACTCAGGTTCCGGTTTATACTGACGATAACGACAGTTTTGCAGAAAAGCTACGCGCAGTTATGCGGGAGGATCCAGATGTAATCATGGTGGGTGAGATTCGCGATCTAGATACTGCTAAAACAGCACTACAGGCCGCTCTTACCGGACACTTAGTACTGTCGACTTTTCATGCAACCGATGCTAGCAGTGCAATTAGTCGTTTGATGGATATGATTGGCCATAATCCCTTGCTCGCCTCAGCAATCCGATTAATCATGGCGCAACGTTTGGTCCGTAAGATAACGCCTGAAAATGTAGAAGACTATCAGCCGAGCACGAAGATTAAAGAAATGGTCACTGAAGAACTTTCGGTCCTAAAAGATCCACTTTATGACCCAAAAAATATGAAATATGTCCGACCGAAAAAAGATATTAAAATTCCTTATAGCGGACGAATGATGCTTATTGAACAGCTGCAGATGACAGATGAGCTCGAGCATCTACTTGGTGGGCCAACAGCCGAAGTAACCAGTCAAGCGATTAAGAAACTAGCGATTTCACAAGGAATGCAGACAATGCTGCAGGATGGTATTAAAAAAGCTTATGATGGTGAGACTACTTTAGAAGAAATATTCCGAGTTATCTGACTACCGTTGTTCTGGCCATCGAGCTTCTTTGGACTAGACTGACATTCCTTGATATGCTTAGATTTAATTGAATACTTATCGAAATATGAATAAAAGAAAAAAAATAATAATAATTTTAGTAACTTCAGTTATATCAAGTACTATTTTATTACTAGGATGCGTTGGATTCTATTTTCTACCTCACACCACTCAGCACAACAATATTGCGGCTAGTGATCGCCAGGTAGTATTAGTTAACGTGAAGAGACTCGTTGGTGGGGGTTGTAGCTATTACAGCTACGAGCGTACGGCCGCTGACGAATACAGTAGAGATGGCAAGATATGTGTCGATGAGGGCTCATATGAAAAGGCGGCCAGGAAAATTGGAAAATCGTTGAATGACGACAGTAATTACGGACATCTGCTCGAGGTAAATGCCGATATTTCGGTTAAAAAAGAAAAATATATACAAACGAGCAACCCACCGATTGAAAAAGACTTAGATACAATCCATTTTAAAAAAATACATTCAGTAAAAATTATTGATTTTAATGGTGATCACTTATGAAGCAAACGTTACGTTGATTCGGTCTTTGCACTTTTAAATCTATTATTTTTCTGTAAAATGTAAACAGTGTTCCGAGATCGTCTAATGGTAGGACACCAGGTTCTGGTCCTGGCAATTTAGGTTCGAATCCTAGTCTCGGAGCCATTAAAAAGCTATAGCATTTGCTATGGCTTTTTAATTTTTTCACTACTTTGAATTAGAACATTCAGGGTTTTCTTGATTAGGTACAGATAATTGTTAAATCTTTAAGCTTTAACAATTTCTAGTAAGCGTATAGCTGTTACGATGTCATGGTTTAACATCAAGCGTTCATACAGGTCTATGGGCTGTATGAATAGCTAGTTTAGCTAAGTGTTCTAAAATGATACTAATCTTTACAAAATATCAACTCTCTGCTTAATTTTATAAGCGTATCAAACTACAACCATTGCGCTCCGTAAATGATGCCACCTATTATAACTGCAGTCTGCACAATGAAGAATAAACCTTGATATATCAATATTAGCCTATCCTTATGAACGATTGCATACCAGATCCAAACCAATGTCATAAGTTGATACCCTACCCAAGAAAATAATGATACGCCAGCTGCCGTTTGGTCGCGAAAAATCACGATAACTTGAGGTATAGTAATAATCGGCTCTATTATTGCAGCCGCATATGTTAGCCTATCAACTAAAAGAGGCTTAGCTTTTCTGGCGGAAATTAGAACATGACGCCGTTTGCCTAGGTGTTTATTAAGTTTTTTCATAGCATAAGCATATAATATTCGGTTACGAAAGAATAGAATGAAATAACTTTGTTATTTTGCTCATAATTGCCAAAAAGATCCGTAGAGCTTTTTATCAAAACAAATTTTTAAATCATACAATCCGCCGAATAGAAGGATGATGAATTAATGTATTAAAAAGAAAGCCTCTAAAACAATACAAACGAATTCATTAAAGTTATATTTAACCTAAAATAATCGTTGCAAGCCCTAGAAACGTTAAGAATCCAAGTACATCAGTAGCTGTAGTGATAAAGATAGTAGCAGATGAAGCGGGGTCTTTTCTAAGTTTTGACATGATCAACGGCACTAATGTGCCGAATATGGCAGCTACAATTAGATTAATAACCATAGATAAAGCCAGAATTACTGCAATTTTCCAGTCATGGTCTTTAATGATAACAACTAGTGCTACTAAAAAACCATTAATTATGCCATTTATAAATCCTGCGCCAACCTCATTTTTTAAAGTTCGCCATGCAGTTTTGAAAGATATTTGTTTTAAGGCTATGCCTCGAACCAGCACCGCTAAAGTTTGTGTAGCAGCATTTCCGCCCATTCCAGCAACAATTGGCATATATACTGCTAAAAGTACGTATTTTGAAATTGTATTCTCAAATTGGCCGACCGTGAAAGACGCTAGGAACGCGGTAGCAAGATTAATAATGAGCCATTTATAGCGAAATTTAACTTTTTTTCTTGTGGCATCCGTAACATTCTCTTCATTACTAACGCCGGCAAAATCATACAGTGATTGTCCACTTTGACTCTCAATTAACTGTAGAACATCATCTGAATAAATAATTCCTACAACTTGCTTGTCATCTGTTAAAACCGCAATTTTCCCGTGAGGGTGTGCATGGAATGTGTCGATAACTGTTTGATGATCTGCTGCATATGAAATAGTTGGCATGCGCTTTACGTACTTTTGTATCATCTCTGTTTTATCTGCAAATCCTAGTTCGTGACCTGGTAGATAGCCTATAAGTGTATTACCATCCATCACTAATATTACAGGTAAGCGTCCGGTTCGTTTTTCATGTTGTCTAAATTTTTTAGCAACAGTAGCAACTGAATCTGACGGCTGAGTTTGGATATAATCGAGAGTCATCAATCCTGCAGCGGTTTTGGGGTCGAACTCAAGCAATGTTGAAAGTGATGATTTGATTTCATCTGCTAAGTTTTCTAAAGCCTTTTCACGTTTGTTTTTATGGAGCATCTGAAGCATATCGGTTGCTTCGTCTGGATCTACCATTTCAAGTATCTTAATAAGATCATTTTCAGGTATACGATTAAGAATATCTTTTTTGACTGTTTTTGTTACTCTTCGAATTAGTTCAGTTCTCTTTACTAGGTCAAGCTCGAGAAATAGAGGAATTCGCTTGTCCTTTAGAAAAAGAATATCTGCTAGCGGCAAAGAGTTTAATGGGTTGAATGTTTTTCGTGTGCTCATAATACTTTACTTTATTTATATGGAAGTATAGGCTTCAAAGTTTATGCATGCAATTTAAATAAAAGATGTATAAACATATTTGGATTTGCTTTTATATTGAAAAAAAATTAAACAAATAATTTTTTGGTGGAATTATCGAAATCAGATAGATAAACGCTAAACCATCAAACGTGTATAATATGACGAATGAATGAAATACTATGTCCACATTGTAAAAAAGCATTCAAGGTTGATGAAGCAGGATTTGCAGAGATCTTAAAACAAGTTCGTGATGGCCAGTTTGAGAAAGAACTACATGAAAGACTAACGTTAGCTGAAAAAGATAAAGTAAGCGCTGTGCTACTCGCCCAAGAAAAGACTAAAAATGAGCTTCGTGTAGATTATGAGAAGATACAAACAAAATTCGCAGAGCTCAAGTCAGTAAAAGACAATGAAATAATTAAGTTAGAAGCAAAAATTTCTGCTTCGGAAATAGAAAAAAAGCTAGCATTAAACGAAGCTGTTTCTAGCCTAGAGAGGGAACGAGACGCACTGGCAAATAATCTCGAAAATAAAGATATTGAGAATAAATTACTGGAATCTAGTTTAAAAGATAGATACGAAAACGAACTAAAAACTAAAGATGAGATGATTGCATACTACAAGGATATGAAAGCCAAATTATCCACTAAGATGATTGGTGAAACACTTGAGCAGCATTGCGAAACTGAGTTTAACAGACTTCGAGCTACTGCCTTTCAGAATGCATATTTTGAAAAAGATAATGATGCCAGCTCAGGTAGCAAGGGTGATTATATCTACAGAGAGGATGACGAGAATGGTAATGAGATTATATCGATAATGTTCGAAATGAAAAACGAAGGCGATGAAACTGCTAGTAAAAAAAAGAATGAGGATTTCTTAAAGGAGCTAGATAAAGATCGCAACCAAAAGTCTTGTGAATATGCTGTGTTGGTTTCACTTCTTGAATCTGACAACGAACTTTATAATACTGGCATTGTTGACATGTCACATAGGCACGAAAAAACATATATCATCAGGCCTCAGTTCTTCATCCCTATGATTACTCTGCTCCGCAATGCGGCACTTAATTCAATGAAATATAAATCAGAATTGGCTTTAGTCAAAGCACAGAACACCGACGTAACTAACTTTGAACACCAATTAGATGATTTTCGTGAGTCATTTGGTCGAAACTATCGATTAGCTTCTGATAAATTTAAAACTGCGATCGATAGTATCGATAAATCAATCGTCCAACTACAGAAAACCAAAGAAAACCTTATACGTTCAGAGGACAACCTACGAATTGCCAATAATAAAGCTACTGAATTAACTGTAAAAAAGTTAATACGTGGCAACCCAACGATGGCAAATAAGTTCGATGATCTCGATAAAGATTAGAACCCTGTAGTTTTCGGAATAATTGCTTTAGGTGTTTTTCGGATTTTTATCAATCAAAACATTTTGTTGCCACTTGCTTGGCTTTTTGTCGGTGCGATGAATACAGCCGACCCAGCAGCAAGGACGTTTTTGACCATCTATCAGCTCTTCGACTGTTCTTTTAATTCTTCTAGTACGAGTTTTTTCTTGTTTAGCATCCTCGACCCAGCAAATGAATTCATTACGGGCAATCTGGGATATATTCTCCCAGAGTTTCGTGATCTCGTTGTTCTTAGTTAGCGCTTCTGTTAAATCATCCGGTAGTTCATGAACCAAGCCGCCAGAAATTATTGTTTTGTTCACAATAATAATTGTATCAACTCTGCTCCCAAAGTAAATATCCGTTCCAGTACAAGCCTCGCTATCATGTTTGATTTATTGCCTTCTACCGTTCATAATCAGAGTATAAATGCCGAATCAAAATAAAGTCATTATAGACATCCGAAGTAGAACCATTGTTCGAATTATTCTCGTTATCCTTGGTTTTAGTGCCCTTCTATACTCGATGTATCTAGCAAAGAGTGCGATTATTATCCTGTTTGCAAGTGCTTTCTTGGCGATCGCAGTCAGTCCACCCGTTAATTGGTTAAGTGAAAGAGTCCCAGGGAAAAGTCGAGCGCTTGCTACTGCCATAAGTTATGTAACCGTTCTAATTGTTATATCTAGCCTACTGTACAGTTTTGTTCCTACACTTATTAATCAAACCGAACAATTCATTGATAATTCTCCAGGGTTTATCGCAGATATATCTTCTGGCGATAATGAAATCTCTCGAATTATAAAAAAATACAAATTGACTAACAGTCTTGACGAAATCCAAGGTGAGGTAACTAGCAAGTTATCAAAATCTGGGGGGCCAATCCTATCTTTTATCGGTTCTATCTTTACTAATGTAGCCGTTGTTCTAACTGTAATTGTACTTACATTTTTCATGTTAGTTGAAGGTCCTGCTTGGATTGCTCGATTCTGGGATCTATTTCCACCAGATAACCGTAGTCATCATAAAAAAATGGCAGCAAAAATGTATCATGTTGTTACTGGGTTCGTAAATGGGCAGATCTTTATCGGTACTATCGCCGCGGTTTCTTCATTTGTTGTCATGACAATTCTTGGCGTGGAATATGCTTTGCCTTTGGCTGTATTTGTAGGTATATTTGATGTCATTCCAATGATTGGCGCAACGATTGGTTCAGTGATTGCTGCGGGTGGATCATTGCTTACAAGTGTTAGTGCTGCAGTTATTATGCTGATATATTTTGTCATCTATCAGCAAATTGAAAATAACGTCATTCAACCGTTTGTACAGAGTAAGACAGTAGATATCTCTCCATTGTTAATTTTGGTTGCCGCCCTTGCTGGCGTATATGTAGCAGGCCTACTCGGTGCCATAGTAGCGATTCCTATTGCTGCGTGTCTCAAAATATTTGTAAAAGACTATATCTACCATAATATTATCGAGAAGCGTAAAAACGACGAAGCAAAAAAAGTTAGTTAATTAATGTTCGTCCGTTATTGTTCCAGTGCCATTTTTGTCCGTTTTCAGTGTCTTTTATGGCAATATTCATTGACCAAAGTTCCTTACGTAATCTATCTGAGCTAGCCCAATCTTGGTTTTTACGTGCTTCTTGTCTGTTGTGCAGTACTTTTCTTTGCTCCTCTGATATATCAGGATGTGATAAATTAAGTCCCAAATAGCTTTTTATTAACTTTAAAAATGCCGTTATTTGTTTAGAATCATTTTCTGATATTTGTTTATCAAAAATTTTAGTCATTGCTTGGTCGATCACCGTTAAAGCCTGTGGGGTGTTCAAGTCATTGTCCAAATGAGCTTCAAATTTAATTGTTAGTTCTTCGAAGTTTAATGTAGCATTAGCATCAGATGAATCAGAAAATTGCCATCTATTATCAGCTGAGGCAAGCCATCCATTGAGTCGGTTTTGTGCAGATTGCATTATCTCCCATGTAAAATTCCCCTCAGTTCTATAGTGACTGCTAAGAACCATCAGCCTGAAAGCCTGCAAGCTATATCCTCGTGATTGTATATCTTCGAGTGTGTAAATATTACCAAGTGATTTACTCATTTTACCACCATCAATCTTGATATGGTTGTTGTGGAACCAGTAGCGACTCATAGGAATCTTGCCAGTAGCTGCTTCAGTTTGTGCTATTTCATTTGTATGGTGAACAGGGATATGGTCAATTCCGCCAGTATGAATATCAATCTGATCACCTAGTGTTTCGCGTGCAATGACAGAACATTCTAAATGCCAGCCAGGAAATCCAATTCCCCAAGGACTTTCCCACTCCATATCTCGTTTCTGATCTTTCGGACTAAATTTCCAGAGGGCAAAATCGGTTGGATATTTTTTGCTTCGAATTTCGACGCGTGCGCCTGCTTTAAGACCTTTGATATCAAGTCGCGCAAGCTTTCCATAGTCATCAAGCTTGGCTGTATTGAAGTACACGCCATCTTTGATTACATATGTGAAACCTTTTCGCTCAAGTTCTTGTATCATCTTGATTTGTTCGTTGATTAAGTCGGTCGCGCGAACTAAGTGAGTTGGGCTGAGCAAATCTAATGATTTTGCTTCACTGTCACAAATACGAATATATTTATCGGCAACGTCCCAAGCGGTTAGGCCTTCAGCCCTAGCGCCCTTTTCCATTTTATCTTCACCGTCATCATCGTCACTAATTAAATGCCCAACATCGGTAATGTTCTGAGTTCGTTCGACTGTGAATCCATCAGCTATCAGAACTCTGTTCAAAATGTCGCTATAAATATATGCAAACCAATTCCCAATGTGCGGATGGCTGTAAACGGTAATACCGCAAGTATACATTTTCACTAGGGGCGGATTAATCGGTTTGAACTCTTCTATTTGTCGTGAAAGAGTATTAAATAGCTTCATCTTCTTCCTTTTGTTTTTCGGCTTTTTTTTCGATAAATAGTTTGAGAATTTCTTTTTGTAAATCAGCACGATTCCAGTCACGAGTTTTAAATCCGGCAGCAAACGGATGTCCTCCACCACCAAAACTTTCAGCGATGCGATTGCAGACCTGTACCTTGTCACTTCTGAGAGCGCCTGTGATACGGTCTGGGTATTCTTTCAAAGCTATAATCATCTCAACTGGTGATGCAAATCGTAGCTCCTCTGTGACCAATACACTTGGATTATATTTGTCGCTAAATTGCTTAATTTCATCATAGGGAATATTGATAATTGCCAAAGTGTTATCGAAGAAGTATTCAACACGCTGCAAAAGCTTGGCTTTGTAATTAACTATCTCGACTGTTTTACCCATAGACTGTTTGCGTTCATGATCAAGCTGGGAAACATTTAACTCGTGGTTTTCGACCAAATCAGCCATGATTCGATAGGTACCAGCAGTGGTTTTGATACTAGTTAATCCAAGAGAGTCGCTTAGGATACTAATAGCCATAACCTTTGCAGTTTCTGGGCTAATTGGCCAATCATTTGCTTTTGCTAAGTGATATAAAACTTCGCTTGTGGCGACTGATTTTTTGTGGTTAATGTGAAGAGTCGTGTTTGGTATCACATCAACGGTGTCGTGGTGGTCAATGATTACGAATTTTGGCCAACTGCCAGCGAATGTTTCGTTAATATGTACAATTGCCTTCTCCATCGGTGAGCTTGATGAATTATCAACTAAGATTAATAAGTCGGTCTTATTCGGGATCTTTTTTTCGATTCGCTCCCAGCCAACAATGTGATGCATGTGCTGTGGCATGTCGACGGCACAGAAAAGTGCAACTTCTTTGCCGAGGTCAGTGAAAATATTCTCGAGAGCCAATGCGGTACCAAGACTATCTGCATCAGGGTTTTCGGCCTGGATAACCGTGATGTTGCGCGAGTCTTTAACAATAGCTAACAATTGATCGGCTTCTTGTTTGATTTTCTCCATATTCATCAGTTAATCATATCACAAGAACAAGAGGTCGCTACGTTTATGTTAAGTGTTTTGTGATACTTTTTAATAAATCAGGAAAAGTATCGTAACCAAAATACTCGTTGAAATGTCCCGAGTTTGGAATATGGATGTATTCTCCGTTAAGCAATTTTGAAATGTCTTTTCCTATACCCTCCGGAATGTATGGATCGTTGTTGGATTCGTATACTACGACTTCCCCGGCTTTTAATTTTTCCTTCTGGCTGAACGATAATATTTTGTTTTTAAAAATACTGTCATTTCCTGGGTTGAATTCATCAAGAAGTGGGTTGGGGGTAGCTATAAGATGGGTTGCTCGGAGGTTCTTGTTGGTGCATTTTAAATAATTTAGCCAAAATAACCCACCGAGACTGTGGCCAATGATTACGTCGCCGTTTTCCACAATTGGGTCAACAATTGCGCCCCAGCTTGCATAGCTCTGTGTTTCATCGATGGGTAGTCTTGGCACGATAGATTCAATGCTGTGTTTTTCAAGTTCACTTTTGAGCCACATAAACCAATTCTCGTGAGGATTTCCATTTGCTCCGTGGAGAATAATTACTTTCATACCACTTATTATACTATAGTAATTTATTTAAAAACCATGCAGAAACAAATATATTTCGTAAAATTAAAGATACACAATTGTGTAATTGACAAATAGTTATGGAGAGAATATTCTCAACCTATATTAATTCATAGGATAGCAACATGGCTCATGGACTATTGGACATCGAATTTTTACATCCTAGGGATGATAGGGCGATTGTCGACATGCAAAATCCTTTGCCGGACGATATGATTTCTCAACTTGATGCTAGTGGAATAACCGTCTTACAGAATGCTGGTAGCGAAATCGATCAAGTACAATTCCCCATATCGATAACTGCTGTAGTTGCAAGAGAAGTCGTTGATTTAGGCAAACGGTCGAGATTTTCGAAAATTAGGGATAGTCTTTGTTCAAAACAACCAGATCGAGTAGGAAAAATACTTAAAGCTGATGCTATACAGGTAGAATTTGGTCCTGGCGATTACTCATTTTATAGAACTGAGAGGCCTTCTCTCGATGAAATGAGAAAGTTATCGATTGCGACATTAAGAATTGCAACCTCTACTGAGCTGTTCAATGGACTGATGGATCGTAGAAATTGCCCAGTACGCGCGGAGATTCCAAAGATTATTGGTCGTAGACTGACGGCCTTCGGTGGGGGTGAAGAGCACGTGGAAGATGGATTGATTACTGATCGTAGGCCCACGCCTCAAGAGAATTCGTTATTCTCTGCTGTCGATAGATTCAGGGAAGGGTTCGAAGAAGATACACTAACGGCTGACGTGACGAGCGGGGGTGTGGATTATAGAGCTCTTGTGGTTCAACGATCAACATTGGTTGAAGAGATAGCAAGAAACCCTAGCTTAGCAAGTTGAGGTGCTATAAAGTGGTGCGGTTGAGGAAGGCGCTAGTCAGTGTGCCGATATCGGCGTAGTCGAGGTCAACACCTACTGGTAGTCCGCGAGCCAAGCGTGTGATGACAATATCGCTATCAGTTAGCTGTTTCTGGATGTAAAGCGCGGTACTCTCTCCCTCTACACTGGCGTTGGTGGCCAGAACTATTTCTTTTACCTCATCTTCTTCGATCCGGTTCAAGAGCTGCATAATGGTTAATTCGTCTGGTCCGATATTGTCGAGTGGATTAAGTAGTCCACCTAATACGTGATAGGTTCCATTAAAACTTCCGAGCTTTTCAAGTGCAACGACATCGAAGGCATCCTCAACTACGGCAATCATTTGTTTGTCTCGCTCGGGGTTGTCGTAGAGCGGTGAGATGGATTGGTCTGATTCAATCAGCGCAAATGTCTTTGGACAATAGGCAATCCGGTCATGCAGATCATCGGTTGCTCGAGAAATTTTCTTGGTGGCCTGTTTATTGTGCTCGAGTAGATAAAGTGCATAACGTTCGGCTGTGCGAGGACCAACACCTGGCAATGCGCCAAGTGCTTCAATCAAATCTTCAAGTGCGGCGGGCAGTAATGACATCGTAAAACTACATGCCGAGGTTGCCGAGGCTTCCAAGCATCGGTTTCATCTTTTCCTGCGCCAAACGTTGACTTTCTTCAACAGCTTTCTTGAATGCTTCACTCACCCAGTTTTCAAGTTCTTCAATGTCTTCGAGGTCAATTGCGGTTGGATCGATCGAAACACCCTTCAGTTTTTGCTCACCGTTGATACGAATGACTACTGCGCCATCGCCAGCATCAGCTTCGATTATCGTCGAAGCTAATTCTTTTTGTAGCTTCTTCATCTTCAACATTGCTTTAGCTTGATCCATCATAATCTATATTCTCCTTTATTTACTTATCTAGTGTAGCAGTTCTTTCGTGTTGCTCAATAGTTTTGAATTCGTCATGTGTGGCTGGAAGTTGAGCCCATATTCCAAAGTAATTATATAGGTGAAATAATGCAACAAGAGTGCTCAACCCCAACAATACCCCTCTTCCAAAAGTCCTAGCTGCAGGGTTATGGGGAAAGATAATCTTCCATCGCTCCTGAAGTGTCGAAAGTCCGATAGCAACAGCTACATATGCTCCAATTAACGACAAAATATATAATGATGGCGGAAGTCCAAAAATTCCAAAAACCAGCAACACCAAAATACCGTACCAAATAGTTATAACCGAACGGATGCTAGGCATATGCATGATAATTATCAAACCACCTAAAATACCGAGAGCCATTTCTGGAAGACTGAATAGGGCTACGTTAGGCAGGCCAAATTCAAAACCAACGTTGTTGTTCCAGAAAATTGCTTGCAATAAGTTTCCGACATTTGTATAAAAACTAGCTGCCGTTATATTGAATACTTCTGGAATAAGTAAAAATGACTTCCACTGGGAAAAGTTTACGAAAAGACTAGCTATGAAAAGACTTGCTACGGCAATAAAAGCAATGAAACCTAGCGTACTGGCCTGTTGGTTAATCTTCCAATGATTTTTATGCATAAGATATATTCCCACTACAAGTAATGGAAGCACGATATATATCGTGCCCGGTGTATATAGCGTCAAACCAAGAACAATGCCCGCCAGTACATACCACAGCCATTCTTCTCTATTCTGAATGATCCTCATAGCGATATATAGAAGCGCAGCTGTCCAGAAAAAATAGGTTATCAACGGTGTACCAAGGCGACTAGCATGTAACAACCAACCAGAAGTCGCCACCATGATTAACATCCAGTTGCCAACTTGTGCATTGAGACTGCTCCTAATCACTTGCCAGAATAGCAAAACTGCCGAAATACCAAGCAAGATACTCGGCAGTCTAACGGCTAGAGCATTTTGTCCAAATAAAACTGTCGAAATATTGACCAGTCCGTAGTAAATAAAATTCGCGGCTTGATCTGGCTCAAGACTTTCTGCAGCGCGTAGCGTTGCAAATTCACTATCACTTAGTCCATTTGGAATGTTCCAGAACATGTATCCGTTGGCTAATAAAGTGAAAGTTAGCGCGGTAATGCCGCTGACATGGCTTCGTAAAAAAAGCTTTAGGTTTCGCCATCTATTGTTCATGAAAAATCCTCAGTATTATGTTTTTTGTCTAGGTTCTTGAATTGAGTACGAGGTCCGTCAAAGTATAACTCTACCCTTCCAGTTTCGCCGTTTCGATGTTTTTGTATCAGGATATCGGCAATTCCCTGTCGTTCGGTCTCAGGATGGTAGTATTCCTCACGGTATATGAAAAGTACTACATCAGCATCCTGCTCAATTGATCCTGATTCGCGTAAGTCTGAAAGTTGGGGTATCTGTGGACTGCGAGATTCAACACTACGAGATAACTGAGATAACGCCAAGACGGGGACATTGAGCTCGCGACCGAGTAATTTGAGTCCACGGCTTATTTCAGATATTTCCTGGACCCGATTATCTCCACTCTTTCCACTACCGCTCATTAGCTGCAAGTAATCTACGACAATCAAGCCCAATTCTTGTTTCTGATTCTCTCGTCGAGCTTTGGTACGCATTTCTAGACTATTTATTCCGGCTGTATCATCAATCAATATAGGTGCTTCACCCAATGTCCCCATTGCATGACCTAGTCGCTCGAAGTCCTCATCTGTCAGGTTACCAGTTCTAAGATTCCACGAATTTATCCCAGATTCAGAAGCTAGAAAACGATCAACGAGTTGCTCTTTGCTCATTTCGAGAGAGAAAATCAAAACAGGCTTTTTAACTTTGGTTCCGACGTGTTGCGCGATATTCAGAGCTAAGCTTGTTTTCCCCATAGCAGGACGTGCTGCTAGAATTATAAGATCAGAGGCTTGCAGTCCAGCCAGCTTTCCATCCAAGTCGTTGAAGCCAGTTGGTACGCCTCGTAATTGTCCTTTGTTTTTGTGTAGTATATCTAGTCGTTCAAAACTGTCAGCTAAAATATCTTCGAGTGCTGTCACGTCTTGCTTAAGACTTTTTTGCGAAACAGCAAACAGGCTCTGCTCTGCTTGGTCAAGAATTTCTTGAATTGGAGTCATCTCGTCATGTCCAAGTGTAGTAATTTCCTCGGCAGCACCGAGTAGCCGTCGCAAGCTACCTTTATGCCCGACAATCTCAGCATATTGCACTATATGAGTAGCCGTCGGAACACCATTCACAAGTTCTGTTAGGTAACTAGCGCCACCGATTTCTTCAAGTAGCTGCTCATCTCGAAGCCGATTGCTGACGGTAAGCACATCAATAGCACGGTGTTTTTCATAAAGATGACTGATTGCTGAAAAGATGAATTGGTGGCGTCGTTCATAAAAATCTTCTTTAGAAACAATATCGGCAATTCGAAGTAAGCTTTCGCTGTCGAGCAGAACTGAACCGAGAAGAGATCGTTCAGCTTCGAGATTTTGTGGTGGAATTATTATTTTATTATTTGCCATAACTAAACTCTAGCCTCTAGTTGCATCGGCTCACCACCAAGCATATCAAGAACCTTATCTTGAATTAAAGGAGCTTCAGGCAAAGCCTTGTCTATTTCAATAATCTCTAATCGTACGTCACTGTCGATTTCACTACGCAAAATATCTAGTAATTTTTGTTGGTTAGAACTGCTCTCTACTTGCCGGCGATTAAATGAATAGCTAAAACCAAGCTTAACGAGATTTTCTTTTTTATCATATTCAAACTCTGCCAAACCCAAGACCGCGCTAAGTGGTTTGTAGTTCTTTTTAACAACCCCGATAATCTTAATCCAAAGATTCTTGTCGACTAGACTAGTTTTGATCGTTTCTTTTGGTTTATCTGGCGCAATAGCAGCTTTGTTCTCGGCTGGCCGAGGTTTAGCTACTTCCTCAGGCTTGGGAACTGGTGGAGATATCTCTGATTTTTCTTGTATTGAGATCTCAGCTGTAAGGTGTTTTGTTTCTTTTTTAGATTGCACCTTTTCGATTTCAATATTCTTGACTATTTTTTCCGTCGTTCCGTTGAACTGCTGAGCTGCCTGAACTAACAAAACTTCTAATAATAGTTCTGTATTAGCTGAATTACTTGCTTCAAGAACAGCTTTGATTATCTCAAGAGAGATTCTATCCTGCTTGGCTGCGATATTATGATTGAGCCAGTAGCGCGCAATTTGCTCAGCTAATAGCTCAGCTTGCGCGCCTTGAGTGATTGCTTGATTATAGATAGATAACGCTGCTGCCACATCTCCACTGAGTATATTTTTAGTTAGTTGCCCCAGCAATTGTTTACTGGCTAGTCCGAGTGTCTGTAAAACATTATTAGCGTCAACCTTTTCTCCGCTATCAGCAACTTGTTCAAAGACCGACAAAGCATCTCTAGCACTACCACGAGCTCGCTCTGCTAGTAGCTCAGCAGCCTCATCATCAATTGAAATGCTCTCTTTCTTGGCAATTTCAAGAATATGAGATTTTAATAATGAAACTGGAATCTCACGAAATGAAAAGCGCTGTGTTCTTGAGATAATTGTATCCGGAACTTTATGAGCCTCTGTGGTAGCGAGTATAAATACTAAATGCTCAGGTGGCTCTTCGATAATTTTAAGTAGAGCATTAAATGCCGCAGAACTAAGCATGTGAACTTCATCGATGATATAAACTTTATATTTTGAAATTGCTGGAGTTATATATGCCTTTTCTCGCATATCACGAATATCGTCAACGCTACCATGACTAGCAGCGTCAATTTCTATTATGTCGATATCCTCAGGTGCATTCCCAGAGTACTTTAGTCCATTTATCTCGTGTGCAACAATTCGAGCAATACTAGTTTTGCCGACTCCTCGCGGGCCAGTAAAAAGATAAGCATGAGAAACTTGCTGTCGTTTAATAGCGGCTTTTAAGACGTCGGTGATATGTTGTTGCCCGATTATAGTGTCCAAATTTTTTGAACGGTACTTCTGATAAAGCGCCATTAGATACTCCTCTTCTTGTACGCTAGTATAGCAAGTTCCATAGCTTTTCGCTTGAGACGCTTCTACTTAAATATTGCGCAAATTGACAAAAGTCTTGAAGACTGCTAGAGTTCATTAGTTATTACTAATAAAACAAAGAACTAGGTATGTGACATGGCAGAATTAGCAGATAAGCAAATAAAGCGCCTGCGATCGTTAATAGACGAGGCTGAAACAAGTCTTGCCGCGGCAAAAGAACTATTAATCAGTTTGGTCGGAGAAGATGATCAATTTGATGGTGTTAAACCTCAAGAAGTTAGAGGTAAGGTATTAGAAGGTGTATTCGAAGGTAGAAGTATGCTCGGACCTGATGGCAAGAACTACCCCGTGCCAGCTAATTACGCTTCAAAGTCTAAACTCGTCCAAGGTGACGTCTTGAAGCTAACCATCCAAGATGATGGCTCATTTCTCTACAAGCAAATTGGACCTGTTCCACGCAAAACACTTGTCGGTGTTCTCAAGCAAAAAGAAGGACAGTTCTATGTCGAAGTTGGTAGTACCAACTATAGTGTACTGCTGGCTAGTGTGACGTACTTCAAGCTCGAGCTTGGTGATCAGGTTAGCGTTGTTGTGCCTGAAGAAGATCCAGAAGCCGAATGGGCAGCCATCGAAGCTGCTTTGTAACAAGTTTATTATTCCTTACTATAGTTTATATATGCTTAGACTAAATTACTCATGATGAGGTCGTAGATAAATCATCGATGCCAGACCCAATTAGTGCCGAACAAGTATATAGCTATAATAAATCAATGCGTTCGTATTTATTAGATGAGAGCGTTGATCCTGGTAAATACTTCTAGAAAACACAAGATTTACGATTCTGGTGCCTCTTCAATCTAGAAAGTCTTGGAGCTCCCAGAATAATTATGTTGCTCGAGGCCATCAACCCAAAAAAAATAGACCCTTTCATTATGAAAGAGTCTATTTTGAGATTATAAAACTGATGAACTAAGCTAGCTCGACAGTTGCGCCAGCAGCTTCTAGAGCTTTTTTAGCTTCAGCAGCATCATCTTTGTTCTGCTTTTCTTTTACAGTCTTAGGTGCGCCTTCGACCATAGCTTTAGCTTCGCCGAGACCAAGACCTGTTAGTTCTTTAACAGCCTTGATCACTGCAACTTTTTGACTTCCAGCATCTTTGAGGATAACGTCAAACTCAGTTTGTTCATCTTCATCAGCGGCAGCATCACCAGCTGGACCTGCGACCATTGCCATTGCAGGTGCAGCAGCACTTACGCCGAAGTGATCTTCAAGCACACTCACGAGCTCAGAAAGATCAAGAACTGAAAGTTCTTCAATTTCTTTCACTAGTTTTGCAAACTTCTTAGGGATTTCTTTTTTGTCTTCTGTCTTAGGTGCTTCGTCAGCCATTCTAAAACTCCTTCTTGTATATAATTATTAAATATTTAGTAAACTTATGAAATTGCGTCTTTTCGTGCGTTAAGCACGTTGTTAAAGCCGCGAATGTTGCCAGCTAGAACAGAAACAAAACCACTGAGTGGTGCTGCAATCGTTCCAACAACTTGGCCGCGTAGTACGTCTTTGCTTGGTAGCTCGCTCAATTGCTTGACCTGAGCACCGTCAAAAGCTTCACCGTCAGCGTTAACGCCGCCAATTAGCTCGAGCTGTGGATGTTCTTTAGCAAATTGCGCCAAAACTTGGGCTGGAGCAACTTCGTCATCTAGACCTACTGCAACTGCTAACTGACCTTTTAGCATGGAGCTGTCAACGTCTTTTAACTTATTGTCAGCTGCAAATGCTCGCTTAACGAGTCGGTTTTTTGCAACTTTGATAACGACATTTTCTGCTCGTGCTGCACGTCGAAGTGTTTGCATTTCTGCAACGGTCAAACCAGAGTAGTTTGCGACGACGGTCATCTTTGACTGCGCCAAAATATCGGCTACGCCAGAAATGATTTCTTCCTTTTTCTTTCGAGTAATCGCCATTGATTATTTCCTTTCACCTTATTAATTATTTTTAGCTAAAACAAAAAGTCTTTGGCTTTTGTTCACCAAAGACTAAAACGATGTGTGTTATCACAAAACAAACAGTGACTGTTCGTTCGTCCTCGGTAGCGAATTAAGCATTTCTGCTGCTACTGTCTTTGGCAAAACTAAGACAATAATAGCTTATTATCGAATACGCGTCAACTGATGGCTATTCTCCATCATATGGCATTTCAATTGCTAGTTTTATTACTGCGGCTGCGGCTACACCAAGTAGCATCCTTTGTAATACTTCATTCTGTGGTGCATAATCGGCATCTAAGCTTGAAGACTGTATGCCAAATGCTTCAGCAATCGAAATGTCAGGTGCGGTCTCGTCTCTTTTCGATTTAACATGTTTATTTCTTGCTAAATCGATAGTTATATCCGGAATAGGTATGTTGTGAAAATTTTTTGTCAGTATCGGGTTTGCTCGAATGGTTGTATTTTTTCCGTTCGGATCACCCTCCCCCCAGTATGTAGAAAATTTAGCTTGAGGCATATAAGGTTGAGGAGTTCCGTCTTTGTTGAACCCTCTGCTGCTAGCGACTGTTACAGTTCTAACTTTACTAGAATATCCTTCTTCAAATTCTTTAATTTTTACTATAGTTGGGTTCCCTTTTTGTAGAGATACAAAATTACCTTCAACACCAAGGTATATGTTGCGAACAGGCATTGTAGCCCAGGCTCGTTGTTTAACTGCTCCCATCGCTCTTACTAATCCGTGTATACTTGTCTTCCTAAGGAAGTCATACTCTTCTGGGCTTATATCACTGCGCTCTACAGAACGTAACTTACCTTCATCGTCTTTACTCTGAGCTACTGCTGGCCGAAGCTTTGTATTGGCTGTGACAGGAAATAATATTCCATGATTGTAGGTACCATCTGGTCTAACTTTAGGTCCTTGTCTTACCCAATGGACAATATGGTCGAATTGCGAAGCTGGTTGAACTTGTGCGCGTTCTCTGAAAGACATAAATATATTATAGTTCAAATTATAGTATTTGTCAATATCTAGATGAAATCAGCAAAAGTATTATGAGCGATAGTATGTTTTTCGAACCCATCTGGTAAATCAAGTTTTATGCTATGGCCTTCAAGCCCGATCATGACTCGCGCGTTGTCACCCCCGTTGTTACGGTAGTGAAAAAGGCTGACATTATAACGATCTTCAATTGCTATTAAAAACTCATGTAATGCCCCGGGTCGCTCAGGGAAGACAAATTCGAATAAGGCTTCGTTTGTTCCTTTTGGTGCTTTGCCGCCTATCATATGGCGTAAATGTCGTTTACTGATCTCATTACTAGTTAAATCTTTGAATTTATAGTTATATTTATTGAGAGAGGTTTCTAATCTTAGTTTATCTTCTGGCTCAACCAAGAGCATACCAACAAAAATATGCGCTTTTTTGATATCTTGTTTGCGATAATTAAACTCACTTATCGAATAGCCGTTAACTACATTCTCGACTAAACCTCGAAGCGCACCAGGCTTTTCTGCTAATTCTATGCTGTACAGAACTTCTTTGCCGCTGCCAACTAGAGTTCGCTCGGCAATAAACTGCAAACGCTCAAAAGTCATATTCGCACCACTATTAATAACAACGATATTTTTATTTTTGAGAGAGTTTTTTTCTATAAATCGTGTAGCGCCAGCCATAGCTAGTGCACCTGCAGGTTCGACAATTGAGCGACTATCTTCATAGATATTTTTTATTGCTGCACATATTTCATCGGTGGAAACAGTCATCATTTCATCTACATATTTAGAGCACAATTCGTATGTATTATCTCCTGGAACTTTAACCGCAACACCATCCGCAAAAATTCCAACACTTTTCAGTTCGGCGATTTTACCTTCTTTAAGCGAACGATTCATTACATTACTATCGATTGGTTCGACACCAATAATGTTGCAGTTTGGTTTTATGTTTTTGACATAGCTTGCAATCCCAGCTAATAATCCGCCGCCGCCAACTGGAACAAAAATATAATCAACTTGAGTCAGCTGTTCGACAATTTCTTTACCAATAGTTCCTTGTCCAGCAATAACTTCGAGATCGTTAAAAGGATGAACATAGATCATGTCGCGATTCTTTTGTAATTCTTTTGCATAGTCACCAGCATCGCTGTAACTATCACCGAAAAGTACTACCTCTGCACCATATGAACGAACCGCATCGATTTTGATTTGAGGTGTCGTCGTCGGCATAATGATTGTCGCTTCTATTCCAAGTTTTTGTGCGCTTAAAGCTACTCCTTGGGCATGGTTTCCAGCGCTAGCAGCTATGACTCCAGCTTTCTTTTCATTATCACTGAGCTGAGCAATTCGGTTGTAGGCGCCACGAATTTTGAACGATTTTACCGGCTGCAGGTCTTCGCGTTTAAAATATATTGCATTATTCAGTTTATCGGAAAGTTTCTTGGCATGATCTAGCGCAGTTACTTTGCTGACGTCGTAAACTAGGCTGTTATTGATTTGGCTTACTATAGGGTCCACAAATTAGGGATTATACTCGGTCTACAGATTTTTCGCACGTATTTAAGCTATGAAAAAGAATTACGATTCTTTATAGGCAATAGCTTCAATTTCAATTTTAGCGCCAAACGGCAGTGCTTTGACTGCATAAGCTGCCCTCGCAGGTGGGGTATCGCCGACAATAAATTCAGCATAAACTTCATTCATAACAGCATAGTTATCGATATCGTCAAGAAGAACGGTAGTTTTTACGAGATCCCCCATTGATAAGCCTTTGTTTTCTAGCAAATTCTTAATATTTTTCATGACTTGAACGATCTGTTCCTTTATATCATCGCTAATTAGCTCAAGTGTATCTGGCTTAAATGCTACTTGTCCGGAGATATAATAGGCATTACCGACTTTTCGAATTGGTGAATACTTAGCTGCTGGTTTGTTCATATCTCTCCTTTGACTATTACTCTAACATATATTGATTAACAATAGTTTTAGGTTATAGTAATAGATAATTATGTCAAATTTCGGCGATAAACTAAGAATGTCAATGCCTACTATCCACGTTCCGCCACAGTGTAGTGGAGAGTTTCTGCCTCCGGATGATTGTGGAAGCGAAACTTGGGGACCCGTCCTAGAAGCAATAGGCAACGACATTGCATTGCCAAGACATGTAAAACCAAGTAAGTTGGCTGAAGTTTTTACATCAAGCGACGAAGCAATACCGCCGCAGCTAGTCACACTAGGGACTTTCTATTTTAAACTAACGAGACATTTCCACGATGAAAATGATTATAGTGCTTGGGCGCGTGGAGCATCAACAGAGATGAAAAGTCCTGATTCCGATGTTCCTGGTAACTGCTGGACTTGTCCTAACTTTATTCCTGGCGACACTAAATGGGGCGGTGTTTGGGGTGGGAATAGTCCAACGATCGTGCACCCGCGAACTGATGAGACTAGGGTGCAGATAATGCCATCAAAAAACTTAGTTAATTGATACTTCTGAGGATAGGTTAGTGGTTTCGTTCTTGCGTTGTTGTTGTTTAGCCATGAAATCAGGCATATCTTCGCGTTGATATAAAACGCCAATGGCAATTTTGTCTGTTAAGTCATTGGCTACTCGTCTAGCTTGTTCAAGATCAGTTTTATCGTAATCTTTAATGTCGCTGATATCAAAAGCTCGTTCCATATACCACATGTGTGGCGTGGCCTTATTAAAGGTTGGACAGGCCTGCATGACTTCAACGACCGAAAACCCCTTATGTTGCATGCCTTTACGAATCACATTTGTCATGTGCCCAACGTGGCCCGAATAGCTACGAGCATAAAAGCTTGGCTTAAGAGACATGACGAGCTGCGATACATTGAGCTGCTCGGCAGTCGTTCCATAGGGAGACACTTTCATAGGTATGCCGTCTGGTGTAGCTGGACTGGCCTGCCCAGTTGTTAAGCCGTAGTTATAATTGTTATGTAAGATAAAAGTGACATTGTAGTTAGTGCGTACGGCGTGAACAAAGTGGCTAATGCCCTCGCCGAGCGTGGCTCCATCGCCAGCAAACGCAAGCACTGGAACGTCTTGATTAGCAATACTAGCGCCGCAGGCAAATGGTATCACTCGTCCGTGGAGTCCTTTGAAGCGGTAGCCAGAAATCTTATCAGCACCGTTGCTGTTGCAACCAATATCAAAAGCTAATAAAACTTCATGTGGTTTTTTATTCTCCTGTGTTAAAGCATTTTTGACTGCTCCGAAAATTCCATAATTTCCGCAGTTTGTACACCAAGTATAGAGATTTTTACTAGCAAAACTTGCTCGCGTTCCTGGATCGCAATCCTCTAGTGATGGGCAGCTTCCACAACTCATGATTGATTCACCTCGTCTAAGATTGCTTCCATATCTTCAACGAAAAATCCGCGACCATCATACTTTGTAAACTGCTTCGCGAATTCGAGCGGTAGCTGAGACTTCAGCAACGTTGCTAATTGGGAGGTGTAGTTGTTTTCAACGCTAAACAAGGTCTTATTATCTAGCAGCTCAGCAATTTTAGCTGCATTCAACGGCCAAAGATATTCGAAATGTACGTAAGCTAGGTTCTCATAGTTATCGATTAAATCAAGCACAGTATTTGCCGTACTCCCCCAGCCGATTATGTAGTTTTTAGATTCTTTATTGCCATAAATTTTTGGTAGCGGCAAAGCGTCCTCAATTAATTTTTGTTTTGCTATACGCTTACCATATTGAAGCTTTGTGGTTGGACCATCTTCAATTGAATTTCCTTCACCGTCGTGCTCATCACTATTAGAGAGAAAAACTGGTAAGTTATCACCCGGGAACCATCGTGTGCTGACACCTGTTTCGTGTTCATTGTAGAAATCACTCGCTGATTCTGGAATGATTGGTGTATCTGTTAATTGACGTTTAATAGGTACTTTTTCACCTAAACTATCAATATTATAAAGCGATTCGGCTATCTGTTTTTCTGACAAGATTATCACTGGCACTCGATACATTTCCGCTAGGTTATGAGCCTCCTGTGTAACGCGATAAGCAGTTTTCGGATCGCTTGCCGCCACAACGATTCGGGCAAATTCACCATGTCCGCCGTAGACCGCTATTGGCAAATCACTTGCCATTGTCCAAGTTGGAAGCCCGGTGCCAGGCCCGGGTCGTTGTGACAAAAATATGACGAGTGGAGTTTCGGTTATTCCAGCCAAACTAACACTTTCCGTCATGAGATCAAAGCCTCCACCACTCGTTGCGGTCATGGCTCGGGTTCCCATAAAACTACTACCAATCGTAAATTGGGCAGCCGATATTTCATCTTCTATCTGCTTCACGACCATCTTGGTTTCAAATTGCCAGTCAGCCAGATAAGTCAGTACGGATGAGCTTGGCGTCATCGGATAAGCATAAAAAGCCCTGACGCTGGCATCGACCGCACCTTTACTGATTGCGTAGTTACCGTCGATTACTTGGTTCTTAATAAGTTTCATATTTGATTTAAACATAGTCGTGAAATCAATTTTTTTCGCGTGTTGTGTTTTATAAACATAGCCAGCTTCGGCGCATTTAAGGTCAAGTTCTAGTAAATCTGGTTTTTTAGCAAATAGCTTTTTGAGCTCATTTTGAAACGGTTCAAGTCGTATTCCCAGTAACTGCCAGAGTACGCCGACCAAAACAACGTTCTCCATCAATGCATTGCCGCCCTGAGCTTCGGCAATCTCAATCGCTTTTACATATTCAATAGTGATGTTGTGATCGCTGACAAAATCTTGTAGCTCGTCAGGTAGCTCTAACCTTTCCATACTGTGAATTAGCTGACCTCCGTCGGCAAGCGTTGGCAAATATTCATAAATACTATAACGACTGATACATAGCAGAATGTCGCATTTTTCAGAGCTTGACTGTAGCGGTTGATCTGAAACATCTACTTGATAATTGGCCCAAGCACCCTTAATTAGACTTGGATACTCACGGTAACCAAAGGTGTAATACCCGGCCCAAACCAAGGCTTCAGTGATAGCTTTACCGACTGAGTCGATCCCCTGACCGCTCTCACCGGCAAACTTTATACGCAGACGATCTTTACGCATTTATAAGCTCCTTTTGCAACATATTCTTTACCCAGTCTTCGACTTTATCTTCCTGAGTATACGGATCACCATTGAGTCTAAATGTTTTCCCGAGTGATTGGCCGCCCGAAGCATCGAAGGCTCTACGGGTAATATTGATAGCCTCACAGAACAATACGGGTTCATAACGATTATCACCGAGACCGATAAAAAATGCTTTTTTGCCAGTCATATCGAGATTCTCAATTTGTTTGAGGACGGGAACGAAAAATGGATTTACTTCGCCGTGAGCCCATGTCGAAGTTGCAAATATGAATATGTCGCTATCAAAAGATCCGGATTCTATATATTCTGCTCGTAACAAGCTCACTCGTGGTTCAAGTTTAGCAATCTGCGTCATCACGTACTCAACATTTCCGGATGTGCTAGCGTAGATTGCCTGAATCATTTACTGTCCCCGAGCCTTCGTTTTCATATTTCTATCATCATCAATCGTGAGTAGTCGATTTACCGCGTCGAGGTAGGCTTTTGCAGAAGCACGGACAACATCAGTATCACTGCCTCGCCCAGTTGCGACTTTATCGTGTGAACGTAGCTGTATATTAACGGACGCAAGTGCATCAATACTTTCAGTTACTGCCTGGACGAGATACTCGACAAGTTCAATCTTAAGCCCAACTACTTCACGGATAGCGGTGCAAACCGCATCTACCATGCCGTTACCGACTGCAGATTGTTCGATAGTTTCGCCGTTAGGTGTTTTGATTTTGATAGTAGCCGACGGCTTTTCGTCATCATTAAGCGCAAAAGAAGCGGACTCTAACTCGTAGCGATTGTTTGTATCGTTTAAGTGAAGAACGGTGGAGTCAACAATTGCGCTTAAATCAGCATTAGACACATTATTTTTTTGATCAGCTAAGGCTTTGAAATCAATGAAAACTTCATCCATTTGGTTTTTGTCTAGCTCGTGACCTAATTTTTTTAGTGCAGATGAAATTGCCGCACGGCCAGAGTGTTTTCCAAGGATAATTTGGCTTTCACCAGCGCCAACATCTGCTGGGTCTATAATCTCGTAAGTTTCGCGCTTCTTGATAACTCCATCTTGATGAATACCCGACTCATGAGAAAAAGCATTGCGGCCAACAATCGCTTTGTTGTACTGAACCGGATAGCCAGTTAGATTACTGACAAGTCGGCTTGTCCGAGTGATAAGCTTTGAATCGACTTCAGTATAAACACCGCCGTAGCTATCCGACTTCAGCTTAATAGCCATAACAATCTCTTCTAAAGCCGCATTACCTGCCCGTTCGCCGATTCCGTTGACCGCCACTTCTACTTGCCGGGCACCAGCACCTACTCCAGCCAAGCTGTTTGCAGTCGCCATGCCAAGATCATTATGGCAATGAGTGGAAATTATATAATCACCTTTTATGTTTTTCCTAACCTCAGCAATTCGTTCCGCAAACTCGTGTGGTGTTGTGTAACCAACAGTATCAGGGATGTTAATAGTTGTTGCTCCAGCATCAACCGCCGCCTGTATAACGGCCAGCATGACGTCTAGGCTTGTTCTAGCAGCGTCTTCGGGACTAAACTCGACATCGTCAGTATAGCTTTTAGCGCGAGCAACAGCTGCATTGGCCTTTTCCGCGACTTTTTCCGGTGTCATCTTCAGCTTATGCTCCATGTGAACCTTGCTGGTTGCAATAAAGGTGTGGATACGAGGTTTTTCAGCGTCTTTGATCGCCTCCCATGCACGGTCGATATCACCGTTGACCGCTCGAGCAAGTCCACAAATAGTAGGACCATGCACTTCTCGCGCAATTGCTTGAACGGCTTCAAAATCACCGATACTAGCAATTGGAAATCCAGCTTCGATGACGTCGACACCAAGCTCAGCCAGAGCGTGTGCGATTGTTAGTTTTTCTGTTTTGTTCAGAGAAATACCAGGACTTTGTTCGCCATCACGCAAGGTCGTGTCAAAAATTAAAACTTTATTAGCTTCTCGGTACGGCACCATCATCTCCAATTACGATTTGTTCACGCTTAATGATACGTGAAATTGCCCTAAATTGCATTTGTTTCTCTGTGTCGCTCATTGAAATTCTCCTAAAATATTGTAAATTAAAAATGGTTCCGAAACTGGAACCCTTTTTAATATTTTAGGCTTGTGTCGTGGCTTAGTAAGCAGGCTCCAGCTCATCACGCACAAGCGCGATTAGTAGCAGCTGATCAATTCTTTTATTCAAAAAATTCATATTTCCGATGATACTTTATTGAGCGTCTTTTGTCAAAAAGCGAAAATTGTATATTTTAACAATTTTAGATAGAAATATATTGGTTCGTTAGCCATGAGAGTGAAGGTAAATTAAAGAAATAACAATGAATCTAATTACCCATATAATATGCAGCTTACCTAGTCACTGGATTATCGTCTATGCTCCTTGTTGAAAACAAGATTGTTGACCGAAAACTTGAGTGCTAAACTAAAATAGCAGATATATATTAAAAAATACAATGAAACACCTTAGAAACCCTACCCTCATTCTTATCGACATACAGATAGGTTTCGATGATCCTAGCTGGGGAGAAAGAAATAACTTGGAAGCTGAAGACAATATCGGGAAGTTGCTGGAAGCTTGGAGAAAGAAAAATTTGCCAATAATACACGTAAAGCATGATTCATCCGATGCGAATTCACTTCTCCATCCCGAGAACATCGGCAATCAGTACAAATCAGTTGCAAGGCCGGAACGCGGAGAAACTATAATAATAAAAAAGGTGAACAGTGCTTTTATAGGTACAAACCTCGAACAATTGTTATTAGAAATGGAGGCAAATCCATTGGTAATAGTAGGCCTAACCACTGACCACTGTGTATCAACAACTACCAGAATGGCAGCTAATTTAGGTTTTTCTTGTATTGTGATTAACGATGCTACAGCAACGTTTGAAAGACAGAGCTATGATGGCAAGGTTTTTAGTGCTAACAACGTACACGACTTAGCTCTAGCTAGTTTGAGTGGAGAGTTCTGCGAAGTGTTAAGCACGGAAAAGATTCTGAGTAAAATGTAATTTTTAGTTGTTTTATTTGAATTCTATTGTAATTATTGTGTTAATGAAGTCGGCTACAAGCATCGATAGATCACTGGCCTAGTTGGTTGAGCTTAAACTGAGTGTAGCGTTCGGCTGCGAGACGAGTTAGTGCGGCGTCTTCGTCTTGATTAACAAACTTCATAGCGCCCCCTGTCAGTGGGTGGATTTCTGAAAGCTGCTCATGCATGGTTTTCACAAGTGCTCGATATGCTGGGTGGCCTTGTGGGGCTGTTCGTAGTTCCATGAAATGAAAAGCTTCACGAGCATTGAAAGAAATTTTCCACCGCATACGGTGACCCATTAACGTTGCATACTGCGCTTGTTCATATAAGCCTAAAGCTTGAAGCCGACTAAAAAGATGCTGGCTCAGCTCAAAAGCTTGGTCGTATGCTTCGGTTAAGTTAGCATCTTCAATTAATTTTGGTGTTTCATAGCCGTAACGTGGTGTAAGCTTCTGCCACTGAAGACCTTCAACCATGCGATGACGCTGTAAATCGCGGAAAATACCGTAGTCACACATTAAATCCCAGTTGTACTCGATATGCTCAAATGCCCGCCCTGGCTTGTGTCGTCGGTTTAATCTCTCTCCAATGTAGGCATTAAAGACTTCTAGTTTTTTATCATAGCTCCAATCGGCTACTTCTTTTTGTAACTCATCAAGTGATAGTTCGGAGGCTTCGTAAAGGATATACGGTACGACATCCAGTTCGTTACGCATGGATGTACTGACTAAATGCACGTCTCGTTTATCGTCGCTATAGCCAGTATTAGACAGCAGTTTCTCGGTGATTTCTGCGACGGCATTTCTTGTATTGGCTCTATATGCTTGCATTGCTCCACCACGACTTGGTTTATCAGCTCGCTCTAGGAATGTTGCTGCTACGGTGCGACCAGCTTCAAGGAGGTCTTCTCCGGTTGCACGTGATTCCTCTAGCTCATCACTCATCAAGTGCATGACTAAGCTTTCATAGGCCTGCCCACTTGCATACAGCCCAACAGTAGATGTTGTAGCCACAGGAAGCATCGCTCGTGCCACGTCGCAGGCCTGAGCGCGAATCGCCCCCTTCCAGGCGATATCTCGTTCTTCTTTAGGGGTTTCGTCTCGAGCTGTAATAAAATCTGTTAATTCGTGTACAACTATAGAGTAAAGATCGAAGATCTGGTCAAGCGTTTCATTATAAATTTTAGTGGTCGATTCATCGAACTCTGTTGGCGTATAATAGCGGTACTTACCTTCTCGTGTTTTACGGTCGTAATAGATATATCGGGTTGATTGTTCAAGATAGGCAGCCAGTCTTCCCCACTCAAGTTTCTTCGTCAAAAGGTTGCTAGCATTCTCTACGACAGCATGGATCCCTGTTAATTGTTGGACTGAATCATCACCGTAAGCTGTAATCACCCGACGCAGCAATGAATCGTCCTTGCCTTCGATCTGGCTGAATTCGTCAAGAATTGTTACTCGCATATCGTCGGCACGACGACTGAGTCGTGCCATTGCTGCTGCGATGGTGATTGGGCTGAGATTGTTATTGAAAACATAGGCATTTTTATTTGGATTACTCAGCACATTACCAAGCCATTGATTGCCGAGCTCAGTCGGCTGCATGCCATGTTCTGTCTTTTCAACAAATGGGTTACGTTTAGTCTTTTTAGTTTTACTTTTAATATCAGTAATCTCTTCAACCATACCCCATAGCTGGGTAGCGATACTAGATTCACTATCGTTAGCATTAATTAATGGTAAACCAAGAAATTCAGCTTCCTCCAAATAGCCTTGACGCACTCGTTCATGGAAGTCATCTGATTGGTTCTCGAAATAATCACTACCACCACGTTTGTGGTTACGAGCTCGTCGAACATCAACTGGTGCATCTAAGACTACAGTCAAGTCTGCTTGAGCTGCAGCCGCGTACTGGCTGATTCGTCGCAGATTGTCGATATCAAGCCCTTCGCCGTAACCTTGATACACCACAGTGGAAATCCAGCTTCGATCAGCAATAACCCAGCCACCGTTTTCGATATGCTTCGCAACTTCACGCATTGTGTCGGCACGTGCGGCATTAAAAGCTAAGACGTTTGCCTCAGGGCTACGACTAGTCGTACTTTTTAGAACTTCGCGGATTTTGTCGGCAAATTCCGTACTGCCTGGCTCGCGCAGAATAACTGCTTTGATACCTAGTTTTTGAAAGAGTAAGGCCTGAATATTTCTCGCCATGGTAGTTTTACCGCTACCATCTGCGCCTTCGATTACAATGTATTTGCCCTTTGCCATCGTTGTCTCCTATATCTTTTGTGGTTTCTTACGTTCGTCCTTGAATGCCTGTGGCAACATTGATTCTGGTCTCCAGTTTCGGACAATTTCTGATAAGTCAGACTCTGGGCTTTGTTGATATTTTCCGCTCAAACTGGAATATTCTCCTTCTACCGGGCCGGTGTGGTAAAAAACAACTTGGGCGATTCGTTCACCAACAGGAAGTACTACGCTATCGCGTTTATTCATGTTATATATTTCCATTGTCCAACGGTTTATGTAACCAGGATCACCCCATCCGGCATCTAGGCAAACGGCTACACCGTTTCTACCCCAAGTACTTCGTGCTTGCATAGTACTTGTACCGGGGGCTTTGATTCCAATAAACTCATGGGTGTGAGCCAAAATTCGTTCCCCAGGTCGTAATACAATGATTGGGTGGTCGTCAGGAATCCCTGGCATAAGAGAACGTCCATTTTCGGCGCACCATAGATTATGGGCAGATGAGTGATGCGGGCCACTGAAGTAGCGGTTTACGTCGGTTTGGTCGAAAGGGTTATAGAGACTACGGTCGCCGTCCATCTCGGTCGAATAATACCAGTGACCTAATGTCACGTCATAACTACTACCATTTACTTGTTCATCGTTAAAAGGATGGGCAACAATATGGCTATGTTTGATAGCAGCACGAATCTGCATATTACTATATACACCGAATTGCATCTGATTTTGATCCACTTTTACCTCGTTTTTGTCTCCCACCACGGATAGTGTCTAGTATAGGTGATTTTAATCGATTCTTAAAGCAGATTATTGAAATCTAGTAATGTAGCGAACTTATAACTTCAAGTAGTGCTTGAAAGTTAGGGTCATCTTTTACGGTGGCTGGATTAATATCGACGCCCTCTTTAAAGTACAAGGTAATAAGATTGATGTAGCGTGTATTCATATCTGTTGAGATAATATTTTTCGAATTGTAGAAGTATGTGGCTATACTACGGTCGCTACCAATAACAAAGTTATAGCTAGTTGTTTTGGAAGTTTTACATTCTTCTTCGCTTAAACAGTCGCCGACCTTAGTTTCCTTGCGTAAGTCTAAAGTCTTAGGTTTATTGAAAAGGGTAAGCGGAAAGGTTTCAACGACTTCGCAAGTTGCTTCATCACCACTACACGGATCGAAACCGCCTAACCCATTCATTCCATTCTGTAGTTCGAGAACGTAGTTTCCACTGGTTGCAGTTAATCTTTCGGAGTTTAGGCCTTCTTCGAGGCCTGGTCCGTATTCATCCTTTAAAGTGACGCGTTTCGGGTCATATTTGAAACTTAGCATCTCGTACTTCGAAGTGTAGGTTTTAGGCTTCGATTCGTCTTTTTGACTTGGTTTCCGCACAACCGTTTCTGCTTTTTCGGAATCTTGGGATTGGTTATTTTTAGTTATCAAGTAAAAAGCTCCAATAGCAACTATTAGCAGTATTATTTCAAATAAACCTATTAGCATGTACTTCGTTGATTTTTTCATCGGTGTTTTCATTTCATTCACTCCATTATTTATTCCCCTAAATATAACAGCTATACTCATGCAAGTCGCTAGTGTTTTCTTGTGTGCTACATTTTGATAGTTGTTGTATCTTGCTATACTTTCAATAATGTTTAGCTTTGTAGTCGCAACCGATAAAAATGGCGTGATGGGCAGTAGAAATGGTGGTCTTCCTTGGGGCAAGTCACAGAAAGCTGACCTAAAACGGTACCGCGAATTAACAGAGCACCACACGATAATCATGGGGCGAACCACGTTCGATGAACTATCTGAACCATTACCTAATCGTCATCATGTTGTTATTACTCATAAGCCTAATCCGAGTAGTGGTGAGCTGGTTGATTTTATGACTTTCGAACAAGCCATAGCAAAATACAGATTTGAAACTGAAGAGATCTTTGTTATCGGAGGAAGTAAAGTATTTGATCTTTTTTTGCCATACGCTCAGCTCATCTATCTAACTATCATAGACGCTGAATATAACGGTGATATCTTTTTTTCAGATTTTGATAAGACTGCTTGGAAGCAAGTTTATAATGAACACTTTAATTCAGACGAAAAAAATCGGCATAGCTATACATTTATGAACTATAAGCGAAATTAATTTTGCTATATCTGAATGAAATAGAATTGCATACTATGCTTTATGGTAAGTCTGAATTGTTAATATAAGCCATCCTAGGGACAATATGGCTTGACCACTGAATGTTATCCAAAGCCCCAGACTGCCTAGTGTTAAAGTAGCAATTATGACTAAGATTGTGTTGAACAAGCAAGTCGTAAAAGCCGGTTTCTTTTTCGAGAGTATCGTAGGCAAAAGAGCAGCAGCCAGCAAATAGGCGATGACAGCTAATAAGGCGTCTTGCCACATATCTACGTGTCTCCCAGGTAAAATGGACTTTGCGGGTCGCTAATTATTTGTTTATATGCAATCGGATTTGTAGCAATAAAAGTGTTTTCGCGATAGCTAGCATCTTTACCGTCAAGTCGTTTGTATACACCGCCTGCTTCACGAATAAGGAGCATTCCAGGTGCTCTATCCCAGTCCATGTTTCCGGCATTTACACATATTTTTATATCGTTCTTACCATTTGCGACATTGAAAAATTCGTTACCAGCAGCATAAACGTTATATCTGTTCATGTGGTGAGACTTTAGGTATATTCGCATCGAATTAACTGCATTATCTATATAACTACCCGACACACTACCCTTCAGCTCATCGATGCCACGATTACTGACATGAACTGGCTTGGTGTTGCAAAACGCACCCTTGCCCCGTTCGGCAGCGTAGAGCTGGTCGGCTAAAAAGTCATAGATGAGTCCAATTTCAACTTCACCATCGACGATATAAGCAATCATACTGACGCAGAACGGCTGTTGCCGCACATAGCAACCAGTACCATCGATCGGATCACATATCCAAAATGGATCAGACAGATTAGGGTCATACCCTAGTTCTTCACCTTGCAAATTTTCATCAATATTGGCAAATGCTATTTTGAGATTTTTTTCTACTTTTGTATCTATCTCAGTTAGAATGTCGTTTGGATTAGACTTTGTCTCGAAATTATCCGTACCATATCCTGAAAGTAGTAGATCACGTTGTGATACTAAGATAGTCGCTGCTCGTTTAGCACGATAAGAAAAATGATTAGGGATATATTTCAAAGCTACGCTTTGATCATCCATCTTATTTACGCTGAGAGATTTATTTTAACGCCTGGCCCCATAGTGCTATTGATTGAGATAGACTTGATGTAATCTGATTTAACGCTTGCAGGTCGAGCATCTTTAACAACCTTTATAACAGCATCGATATTTTGCATCAACTGGTCGTTTTTAAAACTAACTTTACCGACAGCGAGGTGCATGATTCCAGCCTTATCGACTCTGTATTCAACTCGACCAGCTTTAGCTTCTGAAACGGCCTTAGCAACGTCCTTAGTCACGGTACCGCTCTTTGGATTAGGCATAAGGCCTTTTGGACCGAGCAGTTTCGCATAGCGACCAAGCTTAGCCATATTTTCAGGCGTAGAAACGAGTACGTCGAAATCAATTTCTTCGGCTTTTAGCTTATCAAGCAGTTCATCTGCATAGACAGCGTCCGCACCAGCTGCTTTAGCGTCTTTGTGAAGGTCTTCAGCTGCGAAGACTGCAACGCGTTGCGTCTTACCATTACCATGTGGAAGAACCATGCTTCCACGGATGTTTTGATCGGCGTGCTTCGGATTAATATTTAAGTTCATGTGTAGCTCGATACTAGCGTCAAATTTGACAGTACTAGCTTTTTGTACCATTTGGACTGCTTGATCAACATCATACGTCTTATCTCTGTCGATATTAGTAACAGTAGCTTGGTAGCGCTTACTACGACGTTCAACACGTGCACGAGGAATCGGCACTGGGCCTTTACTAGAAACAACATCACCATCTTCGTTAGTTGAAGGATCAAGTTCACCAGCAGCAATCTTAGCTTTGCGCTCTTCTTTAGCTTCTTCAGCTTCAGCTTCTTCAGCAGCTTTCTTACTGTGTTTACCGGCTTTTGTGAACTTCTTTTCTTCAGTTTCCTTGGTTTCCTTAGAAACACTTGGAGTCTCAGACGTTTCTTCTGGTTGCTCTGCATTCTTAATCGCTTCGGTTATCTCGGCAATTGTATTCTTTTCTGTTACTTCTAGGTTAAGCTTCTTGGCTTCTTCTAGTAAATCTGCTTTCTTTGCCATTATATATGACCTTCCTGTGGTGCAATCGATGTTTTAAACATCTCCCACATATTAAAATTATTTTTCTACTTCAACACCCATGCTTCGAGCAGTTCCAGCGATTTGGGCCTTTGTTGCTTCGATATCATTAGCATTAGTCTGACTCATTTTCATCTCAGCGATTTCAGTAAGTTGTGCTTGTGTAAGCTTGCCAACTTTATCCTTCTGAGGAACTCCGCTACCTTTTTTGATATTGAGGGCTTTACGAATTAAATCATCTGCAGGAATACCACTAGTTGTAAAGGTAAAGGTGCGATCATCAAAAATGTTCATTTTTACTGTTACATCGCCCTGACCTTTTAGGTCTGAGGTTCGGTCGTTGTATTGACTGATAAAATCTTGCGCTTGAAGTCCATGCTGACCGAGTGTTGAACCAACAGGTGGCCCAGGGGTCGCATTACCAGCTGGTACGCGGAACTTTACTCGTGCCGATATCTTCTTTTTCTTCTTTGCCATAATCTAAACTCCTAATTTTCTTGATTGCAATAATTGACTGAATATTAAGTGAAGCATATTCATATTTTTTGCGTAACGTCTGCCATATTAACAGATGTTAGCTTATAGCTCAAGTTTTTTATTTGTCGGAATCGGCTGTTTTGAGTGCTTTTTTTGCTCTAAAAGCATCAATACTTCTTTTTAGAATTCGTGATTTTTTTAACGCTACGCCTCCGCCAAATAGACCAGCAATTACTGGGTTTATGAATGGAGATTCAACTGCAAGATGAGCTGCTGCAGTTACCCCAGCCCCACCTCCGCCAAACATCGTCGCATATTTTACCAATTCTCCAATCGCTCTTTTGTTTAGCCCTGTCTTAGTGTAAGTGTGGGGCAGCTCTGTTGCATATTCAGCACTAATGTAACCAAAATTTATACCTACACGAGAGCAGACTTCACGCATATCATCTATTATCTTATCGGTTTCTGAAACGAGAGCTTTTTTTCTTTTCCGACTAGAGCGATCTTTTACAAGTTTTCGTTTTTTTTCATCATAGGAGCTATCTTCGATTCTTACTGTCTGTCCATTTATCGCCATAACCCTGGCGTTTTTGCCATTTGATTCTGTTTTCACGAAGTGCGCAATTGTATTACCGGGAAGATTCCCGACTGAACGAGGATTAAATCCTGAATTTTTACCTCTTACCCAATAGAACCTTATCTCGTCTACACCATCATGTATGTTGTACAACCTGTTGTTTTCCTCTGTATATAAAATTACTGGGCCACCTTTTCTAGCAGCTGCTCTACCATCATTGGCTATAACTAATAACCTATTTTCGTTTTTTTTATTAGTTGCTTGGACTTTTTGCGCACCTGCATTTAATAGATGGAGAGTGGCAAAGTTAGGCATAAAACCAAATCTGGCTGTTTCTGTTTCCACTAAGGCGATATCGGCACTTAAGGCATAGTTCAAATCATATATCAGAGAGCTCTCTTCGAGATTAAAAGTTCCAGTAAATCTATGTCTCGGTGGGTATTCTTGCAGAAGAGATTCTAATAATACTGAACTTTTCATTTTTTCACTATCGCAACCATTTAGATCGAATAAAGTATTAGGGAGCAGCTCAAAACCTCGAATGAATTGATCTATTTCTTCTGAAACTTGGACTGCACGTTGCCAGTTGCTACCTCTTCCACTACTAGCCGCTAATAATTCAAGCCTATCTACTAATAGTTGTTTGCCCTGAGTTATATCAGCTTCACTATAATCAACAACATTAGCTTTTTCTACTTCAGCATTCAAAGATTCTTCACCATTGTATTCACGTTCAGTTGGTTTAGGCAAAACCACTTTTGTTTGAGCGCCAATTCTTTCTGCCACTTCTAGCTGAAGTCTTTTTATTTGTTCCTCGCTTACTTCTCTTCTATTATCAAGATACACAACCTTGCCATCTCTGATGGTTGCCACACCATAAGAATATTTATCACTATGTTTCGGAGATACAGTTGTAGTAATCGCTAGGCCTTCCCCGGGTACAAAATTTAGAGTAGTTACAGCAGTTGATTCAAGACGACGTCCGCGTTCCCCCAAGCTACTCTTGATGACCCATCCTTTAGGCTCTGCTTGTTCAGTCAGCTTTCTTTCAGCTTCGACTATAGCTGAGGCTACAGATAGTGCCTCTTCGACTGGCTCGAGTTTTTCTGTTTTTGAGAGCGCAACGGATTCTTCAGATTTTATAATTTCTTCCGTAAGACCTGTGACATCGATGTAATGTTGCAAATTTAGCACTCCAAAGAGTTGAGGTGCGGTCAACACGTATCCCTCGGGATGGTCTTCCAATGCCGAAGGTCTGCCGACTAAATGTAGGATACTTTCAACAATTTGAGCTGACGGAACAACTGCGCCGTCTTCAAGTTCGTAAAGCGGCTTGCGTTCATCATCATTAGTCGTAACCATATTTTCTAGCCAATCATCAACAGTTTTAGTAGCTCCGTCATCAATTAGTCTTGGTATAGGCATCAATGTAACGCAATTTCTCTGTGTAGGGTCAGAAGATTCTTTGGTTAACAGAGAAAATATTGGTACCACTGCATTACCATAAGCAATACCAATCGCCGTAGCTTCACCGTCAGGAATGGCACAGAACTGCCAGTTCCTACCATTTTGATCCTCTACAGATGGATGGAACCTATTTATTCTTTGCCTAGGGTTGTCTATTCCGGTATCTGGAAAATATTGAATGTCGAAACCTGAAGTTTCATACCCAGTTGCCTTAATTTCCTGTAACAAATGGCTAACCCTAATCGCACAGATTGCTCTTTCACCAGCATCCATTGTGATGTCCTTATGCAGAAAATCTAAATCTCGAGCCATTGTTTAATAATCCTATTAGTAATAATTTTATTATATAAGATTATTTCATGATACGTCAATAATATCGATTAAAATGTATATACTATACAACTGTATGAAGTTTTTGATTTTACACATAAAACTAATAAAAAATTGTTCTGATTAAAGCTCAGGACACACGTAGATATGGCTTAAGAAATAGACAAAATTTAATAGACACAATCAGTTATTTTAATATTCTTGAAAATTACTCGTAAAATACATTGTCAATCATTCTGTGTGACGTCTTTAGACTGAGAAAAAACTATTAAAAATTGGTAGTAGAAATTAAACGACGTCTGTTTTGAAGCTAGGTAAAGTCTATGTTTCATATCAATGAATACTTAAATGTACTCTCAGAAAAAATAATTTTCAAAGGTTAAGTGATTGGAAAAAGAGACGCAACACTTTACGTTTAAAGCTTGTCGGGCCACTGCCCCCACGGATCACTGTTTTCTTTTACAGTATTTTCTATAGGAGTTGCACCTTCAAATGCGGTTGAATGGGTTTGAGACTTCTCAACACTAAATTCAGGTTTTTTTGCTGTTTGGTCAACTAAAGTTGTATCCTGGTTAGGTAAATGGGCTTCGAGCCCGAGTCCACCTTCATTGCTATGCTCACCTGGAGCGACAAAACCCTCGCCATCAGTTGGTTCGTGCTCATGTGTTCGTTGATTTTTATTCATTATTTTTGTCCTTGCTCCACGTAATGTGGAAATTATTTAACAACATAATAATATCACATATATGATTATTATGCAAGCACTTTGTATTACTTGTTGTTTTTACTGAATTTAACTAAGACTTCTTAACTTGGAGGCCATCAAGTTCGACAGGGGTTTCTCGACCGAAAAGGTTAACCAGTACTTTGATCTTACCCTTGACTGAGTCAACTTCACTGACTGCACCATCGAAGCCTTTGAAGGGACCGTCGATAATACCAACAACTTCGCCTTCAGCAAAGTCGAGTTTATGGGTTGGATCTTCAACGCCCATACGTTTCTTAATTTTATCAATCTCTTCTTCATCTACTGGGGTCGGGTCATTACTGTTGCTTCCGACGAAACCAGTTACATTAGGTGTATTTCGGACGACATACCAAACATCTTCACTCATTGTCATGTGCACAAAGACATAGCCTTGGAAAATACGTTTTTCAACAACTTTTCGCTTGCCGTTCTTGATTTCAATCTGTTTTTCTTTCGGAACCATGACGTCGAGAATCTTATCGGCCATGTCGAGGCTTTCGGCTCGCTGGCGAATACTCTCTTTTACTTTTTCTTCATAGCCACTGCTTGTGTGGATGGCGTACCAAAATGCTTTTTTACTCATAAAACTTTAAACTCCTAGTTACTAATTTGTTATTTTCCTAATACGAATTTTTCTAATGCCTGAACAATACCGTAATCAATCACGGTAGTAAATGCTGCGAACAATCCACTAAATACCAAAACAGAAATAGTCAGATTCCAGGATTCTTTTCTTCCTGGCCAAGTAACTTTCCTAATTTCAGAGACTGAGCCTTTGAAATAGGTTTTAATCCTATCGTCGAGGCTCGGTTTGTCACTAGCTTTTGATTCGAGCACCATTGGCTCTTTTATCGATTTATCTGCTTTTTTACTAGTTTTCTTAGTGTCCTTGCTTGTTTTTACGATAGTTTGCTTAGATGACTTCGCTGATTTTGTAGTTTTACTGCTAGTTTTTTTGCGAAGAGGCGCCGCATCACTAGCTTTAATAACCCGTACTTTTGTTTCGGCTTTAGTGCTTTCTGGTTTTTTTTTCAGTTTTTTTAGCTTTCGCCATGTTTTCTCCACAAATTAAAAAGAGCCTACAATGGCTCGCTTCTGTCAACTATAGGCCGAATTGTCTGTCCGGTCAAGTGCTTTATCTACGTAGCTGACGGAAAATTCTCATAGCGTGTTCACCAAGCTTATTATTAATCACTTTTTCAGTGATGTGATTAGCTGCCAATGTTTTTGGTGCCATGGCATAGGTTGGGTACGGAAGAATCGTTTTAGCAATGTCTCGCATTGTTAAACGGTTGCTCATAGCTAAGACAAAAGTACCAATCTGTTCGGTCGCTTGTGAGCCAGCAACAGTAGCACCAAGAATACGATCTCGCTTATCAAGCATAACTTTTATCATTCCAGGCTTGTCTTCAATCATTGCTCTATCTATTTCTGAATAATCCATCGCACGGACTACATGAGGAATCCCCTCTGCCTTTAAGTCTTTTTCTGTTTTACCAACGTGGGCGACTTCAGGGCGCGTAAAGATGACAAATGGTAATGCGTGCAGACTGACTTTATGCCTTAGGCCAAACATTGCGTGAACAACGGCATAGTATGCCTGCTCACCGGCTACATGCGTGAAGCCAGCCATGCCTGTTACATCTCCAACTGCCCAGATATTCTTACGAGAGGTCTGTCCGTAGCCGTTAATGGTTATGCCTCGGCTCGTGTATTCGACGCCAGCGTTTTCAAGATCAAGGTCAGTGTTTGGGATTCGACCTATTGCCATGAACAGACTATCAGCTTTCGAGGTCAAGCTTTGTTTCCCTTTTTTATAATGAAGTGTAGCCAACTTGTCGCCTTTTTTCTTAGTAATTTTCTCAAGATTTGAGTTCGTAACGACATCTATGCCACGTTCAGTGAATTTGGAGGTTACGAATTTAGCAATTTCCGGGTCGACTCTAAGAGAAAGATGATCATATCGTTCAAAAATAGTGATATTAGTCTCAAGGAAGTTGTAGGCGCAACCAATTTCACAGCCGATTACCCCACCACCTAAGATAGCCATACTTTCGGGTTTCTTCTTAATGTTAAAGATTGTTTCATTTGAATAAACATCGAGGTGTTCTTGTCCAGGAACATCAACTACTCGAGGCCTGCTGCCAGTAGCAATTATAAATCTTCGACCGTGGACTTTCTCACCGTTAACTTCAACAGTGTTTCCGTCAATAAATTTAGCTTCACCATGAAAAACTTTGACGCCAAGCTTTTCAAAATGTTCGTCATTTTCGTCCCTATCTTCGATTCGGCGTATGGCACGAACAATACTTTTGTTTAAATCTTCGAAATCTAAAGTTGGCTTTCCGTTAACGCCGAATTTAGATGAACTATCTGACTGGTAGTATCGTTTTGAAGCATGTATGAGTGTTTTACTCGGCACACAACCATTTTGGAGGCATTCACCACCGAGCACATCTCGTTTTTCTATCATCGCGACACTTGCGCCTAGTTTTTTGGCGTAGGTAGCTGCGGTTAACCCACCTGATCCTGCCCCGATTACAACTAGGTCAAATGACTTCATGAATGATAGTATATCAACATGTGGGCGCAATACAACTACTTAGTATCAGTGACATTACCTGTTATTTTTTTCCTAGTTTGGGTGATTCAATACAAGCGAGACAAACCACATAAAATTCTTTTAAGCTTGATCATCATCGGTCTAACGCTTTATTTCAGTTATAGTAACCTTTTTGGTTTATTTTTAATATTTAACCTACTTGAAGTCCGACGCTTCAGCAACATATCCGCTCAGCAAAAAACCGAACAACTTCAATCTATTTTTATTATTAATCTTATAGTCATATGCACCATACTTGGCACCCGGTTTCTTTACATGCTCCCTGAGAATTTTTTAATTTTAATTCCTACTATATTTATCTATCGGCAATTAGCTGGGCTTTTCAAGACCCTTCGAGCAAAAACTATTTTTCATTATCAACCGGCTCCGATGTTAACTACTGGAGCACAACCAGCAGTTTCGCTCCTGATCCCCGCACGCAATGAGGACATTAATCTTTCAAAGTGTTTACAACAGAGCATTAATAGTAATTACGAAAAACTTGAAATTATAGTGCTAGACGATTGTTCAAGCGACAAGACTCCTGAAGTTATTAAAAACTTTGCACATGACGGCGTGCGCTTTATATCTGGGAGTGAGCCCAGAACAGACTGGAATGGCAAAAATAACGCATTACAGCGGCTTAGCGAGGAAGCGAGTGGTAAATGGTTGATATTTTGTGACGTTGACGTAGATCTTCAAGTGGATACGATCACCAAGCTAATTGACTATGTAGAAGCCCAGAAGCTCGATATGTTGAGTGTTTGGCCGCAGAGATACAGTATAGATGTAGCAGCTTCTCTGCTTGAGCCGAGTATCGGCAAACAACAATTACAAATGAGTAGAATTGATAATCCAGTATCCGGAAAATTTTGGTTAGTACAGTCTGAATCGCTAAGGAATATTGGCGGATTTGATTCGGTCAAGAACCATGTATTGCCCGAAATAACCTTGGCAGAAATTTTTTCTGAAAGGAACGGCTACAGCTATATCATCAGTAATCCAGACCTCGGCATCACGGTTAGAAAACGGCCGGACTCGCACATTAATAATTTGATTAGGACTTTGTATCCGCTACATGAAATGATGCCTCTAAAATCTATTGCTTATTCTGTATGGCGACTGGCGCTGCCGTTGATATTAGCTTATGTAATTTATGTTGCAGCAACAAGCAATCATATTGTTTATTTGTTGATGATTATTATTGCCATTGGTTGCCTACTTGTACGAGAATTTGTAGCTACAACAGTTCTTACACCTAGCGTATGGTTTCTGGCTCCATTCAGCTATATTGTTTCGTACATCATTGAGCCGATATTACTATTAGTCTCGATGTACCGATATGAGTTTTCTGAAGTTAGTTGGAGGAATCGACTGGTTTGTTATCCGACGCTTCAGAAGATTCCACCGTCGACTCAAGTTCAACCCTCGGCTTAATCGGTAATTCAAGCCAAAAAACTGAGCCCTTGTTAAGCTCAGACTCTACTCCCATTTTTCCACCGATTAACTCAACCAGTTTGGTTGCAATAAATAGCCCTAATCCTGTTCCGTTATGATCGCGAGTTCGGAAGTCTTCACTCCTGTAGAACTTAGAAAAAATATGCTTTTGGTCAGTTTGGCTGATGCCAATGCCACTATCTTTGACTGAAAAACGAAGTGTTGAGATGTTCTTTAGACTTATAATCAAAGAAACATTTCCATCCTCGGTGTACTTAACTGCATTAGTTATAAAGTCCTGTAGAATTTCCTTCACTCTATGACGGTTTGAAAAAATCTTGGGAATTTTGTCGTCTATCTCTAGGCTGAATTTCAATCCTTTTTCTGCTGCTTTCGGAACGTAATCCTTCTCAAGTTCTGTCGCTAACTCAATTGGATCAAATTCTTCAATTTCATTTTCTAGGATCCCGCGCTCTGCACGACTAATGGTAGTAATATCGTTGACAAGATCAGACAAGAATAAAACATTTTTGTATGCTTGTTCTAGCAATGGCTGCCGTTTGCTAGCGTCGTCTTTTATCGCCGGTAATTGCGCAGTGCTTAGGTTTGCTTCAGTGATAGCCAGTGGGGTTCTTAGCTCATGACTGACTATCGAAACGAAATCATCACGTTGCTCCTCTAGGCTTTTTTCTTTTGTAATGTCGCGCAGCACCAAAATAAATCCATTATTGATGGCTGAGCTTTCGGTGATTATCGGAGAGAGGGACATATACAAATTAATTCTCTCTTGATCCTGATTAATAAAATGCCAATCATCATGCTTGATGATGCTGTCATCACGATTCTCATCAAAAATTACAATTTGCTTATCGTCTTCGTCAAATATCTGCATAAGGCTATTAAAGTGTTCGTCTAAGGGCGATTTGTTAGTATCAAGTAGCTCAAGAGCCGCACCGTTATATGCGGTTACGATACCTTCTTCAGTTGTAGCAATCACGGCATCTGTCATACTGTTGATCAAGCTTTCCAGCCTCTCTCGCTCAAAGATAATGCTGTTTGTTGCATGTTTAAGATTTATTCGATCACGTTGTAGATCACTGAACAGCTCGCCGATAATTATCCCGGTTACAAGCAGAAGAATCTGGAAAATAATAAAACCGTGCCAATCGACAGGCTGTCCATTGCTTTGAAAAACGATCCCAATTATAGAAGCCGATAAGACAACAGCATAACTACCGATAAAACCACGTGTTCCAATCCAGTATTGACTGGTTAGTATAACTAAGTACGCCAATGAACTGTAGACTGAATCGATTGGTATCACGAATATCAAACTAGCTGCGAACAAGAGGGCAATAGCTGATTGCACAACAATGTAGTTGCGAAAATTTTTGACCGAAGATTTTTCAACAAGAATGACCGCAGCTGCCGTACCGATAGCTATTAGAATTGGAATAAATCCGATATTTCTAATCAGGTGAGGAGTAAAAAAATAATCGTATAATAATAATCCGACAATTATTAGTTGGCCTGCTAAAATGACGGGATTTTTAAGTGCTCGCCGGAAAAGCTCACGTGTTGAAACTATGTTTTCCCCATCCATTACCTTCTAGTATGCCACAAGCACTTTATAGACTGCTAATGTTTTAGCTTATTTTTATTAATATGTCGGACGATCCATATTTTTTTTAGAAAATTAATGGTTAATGTTGATAATAGATAGCCGACAACAGGAACGAGCGCATTAAACCAAGGCTCAATTTGAACTACAAACTGAAGGTATATAACCACCACAAAGTATGTAAGAAGTGCTATTGCACCTTTCCGAGTCCAGCTTGTCTCCCAAGCTTTGTCGGCTTCAACCGAAATATTGCGTTGCTCAATTGTATCAATACGTTTGCCTAGTCGACTTTTTATCATTCCAGATAAATCATACCATGTAGTGAAACAAACTGAATTACAGCTTTAAATACTACTACAACTCAACTTCTCGCAGAAGCTGTGCATTAACGGCCACAATGATAGTCGACAAAGACATCAACGCAGCGCCAACCGCAGGAGATAATATGAAACCTGTAAATGCCAGCGCGCCGCCAGCCAAAGGGACTGCAATGATATTGTAGCCAGCTGCCCAAAACAGGTTTTGAACCATTTTATTGTATGTTTTTTGTGACAAGGTGATAATCCTGGCTACACCTGTCGGATCGTTACTGGCCAATACTATTCCAGCCGACTCAATTGCTACGTCAGTTCCTGCACCAATTGCGATGCCAATATCAGCAGCAGTTAAAGCCGGCGCATCATTTACACCATCACCCACCATGGCAACCATTAAGCCCTGTTCTTGCAGGCTTCGCACCACATCGACTTTATTTTCCGGCAAAACTTCGGCAAAATAGTCTGTAATATGCAGCTTCTTTGCTATGTCGACTGCTACCCCTTCAGAATCTCCGGTAACCATAGCTACCCGTAACCCTGATCGACGCAAACTTGCAACAGCAGCTTTAGATTCATCTCGTAGAACATCAGCAATAACGAAACATCCAAGAAGCTTTTTTTGCTCCAAAACATAAATAACAGAATGACCGTTATTTGCAGCTTTTGTTGCTGATTTTTTATATTTTGCAGTAAGTTGAATATTTTTTTCTTTCAGCAATTGTGGACCGCCAACAAAATATGTTACCCCGTCAATTACTGCGCTTACACCGCGACCCTCTATGCTATTGAATTTATTTACATTATCTATTATTGAGTCCTGGGATTTAGCATAATCGGTAATTGCCTTAGCGATGGGATGTTCGGAGTCTGATTCAACGCTGGCCGCAATCCTTATAGCTTCTGACTTATTGTCGGCGATAATAGTGACTACTCCTTGCTCTCCTCTCGTAAGTGTTCCGGTTTTATCAAATAAAATAACATCAACCTTACGCGCATTTTCGAGTGCTGAACGCTCACGAACGAGTAACCCAGCTTTTGCAGCCTTAGTAGTCGATATAGCTGTGACCAGCGGGATTGCCAGCCCTAAAGCATGAGGACAGGCAATAATCAAAACTGCTACTACGCGTTCGATGATAAAACCAGTGTTGGCGCCGAGTAACATCCAGCAGATTGTAGTTATGAATGCCGCGCTAATAGAATAATAGAATAAATATCCAGCTGCTTTGTCGGCAAGCAGTTGGGTTTTTGATTTGCTTTTTTGTGCCTCACTAACCAATCTCATGATGCCAGAAAGTGTTGTATCGTCACCTGTTTTTATTACCTTAACAGTCAGAGAGCCACTTCTATTGATTGCTCCAGCTATCACCATATCGCCTGCTACTTTTTTGACTGGCGCTGATTCTCCGGTGAGTAGGGCTTCATTAACGTTTGACTCGCCTTTAACAACAACGCCATCAGTTGGAATCTTAGCGCCCGGACGAACTAGAACATTGTCGTTTCTTTTTATATGGCACAGACTTATGGTTTCTGTACCGGTCTTTGTAACAAGCTCTGCTTCATCCGGCAAAAGTTTAGCTAATTCTTTTAATGCTCCTTGAGCGTTTTCAACCGAAGCCATTTCTAGCCAGTGTCCGAGTAGCATTATAGTTATTAGACTAACCAGCTCCCACCAGAAATCCATACCGGTAAAAATACCAAGGGTTATCAATAAGCTATAGATAAAAGCCACTGAAATAGCCAACGAAATCAACGTCATCATCCCTGGCTTCTTGGCTGCTATCTCGTAGCGTGCACTACGAAGAAATACCATCCCTCCATATGCGAACAGTATTACACCGAGCAATGCTGGGATATATTGGCTGGAACTAAATGAGATAGGATCAAAGCCGACTAGTTCCTGAATAGTTTTCGAGAAGTATAGAACGGGTAGACTCAATACCAGTGAAACCCAGAATTTCTGTTTAAAGATGTTTGGATTGTGACTGTCGTGATTACCATGCTCGGCTTCTTGCTTTTTCTTAGGTTTCTCAAGAGCCATATGACACTCAGGACACATACCTGGCTTGTCTGAAGTTTGCTCTGGGTGCATAGGACAAACATATTTTGGCTGTTTCTCATTAGGTTTGACTTGTGATTTGTTTGCTTCGTGTTTGATACATGCTCCTTATTTTGTTTTTAGATTGTTTAATTCATAGAGGACTAATAGCTCTTCGATCAATTGCTTCCGCTGCTCATCATCCCCATCTCTCATCCCCTCTTCAACATGAGTTCGCAAATGGTTCTCGAGGATAAGTTTATTGAGAGAACCAATCGAGCGTTGAATAGCTAAGTTCTGAGTAATGATATCCATGCAGTATTCTTCGCTCTCTATCATCTTTTCAATACCGCGAAGCTGACCCGCAAGTATTTTGGATCTATGTAGTGCTCGTTTTTTGATGTCTGCAATCATATTTACTCCGATTAGTAAATTCATTGTATACCCCCATAGGGTATTCATCAAATTTAAGAGAACGAGAGTATAATTATCTTATGGTTAATAAAATTGTTAAGATCCAACTGTACGTTTTAATAGTTCTACTCTGCATTTATGGGTTGGCATTCTGGTCAATAAGTAATGATCAGAAAAGACAACAGCAGGAAATAAGTAACCAACTCCCAGCACCTGAGGGTAAACAATTTCTTCCCTATTGCGAAGGAGGGGTTTCGGAAGCTATTATCGATAATGATGATACTTCTTGTTTAGCCGAAAAGCCTGGTGATTTTGCGAAAATAGGTCTGGCGATATATGCAATAATAATATTTTTGACAACTCCGATTTTTAGTTTCTTATTCTTAGTGAAACCATGGAAATATAGCTCAAAATGACAATACATTATAAATAATATGTATCGGATAATCTTTAGTATCAGAACCAGTTTAGATAATTCAGCTGGAAACTTTGTAAATATATTCAGACAGCGCTTGAGTCCTCTATTGCACTCCTTATCGCTTCAGGCATGGGAGCATCCGCTTCATCAGCTTTTGCTATCTCGGTTATTTTTTCTTCAACCTCACTGCCCAATACTTCAAAGAGGGCAGCATATTGCGCAGGCCCACTTGCCTTAATTACCAAGGGTACAGAGTGTAGCGCAATCATCATGTTTAAGTGGCTAGATGCTTTCGGATCTAAATTCGATATTCCTTGGCTTTGCACAGGTACGTCGGTGCGCTGTTCTGGCGTGCTTATAGTTTGATCTCTATAGGCAAGCATACGGCGCAGAAATTTATTGCCTTTAAATCTTTTTGTGAGACGGCCGCCGAGATTTTCTTCTTTGGACTCATCTAATTTCAAAGGCTTTGTATCCTTAATTGCTGAGATTAGCGCTTTTCGATCTTCTTTGGTTATCATATCTTGCTCGGAACCAATTTCTGGTTTAGTGGGTTCTTGTAATATGGATGAGAAACGTCCGTCACCTTCACTAGCCTCTGGATGCAATATGAGAGTTCGTTCTAGGTCAGAAAAATGAATTTGTGGCGGTTTACCCGTATCGTTTCTTCGATTTCTATTCCTACCTTGATTTTTACTTGGTTTATGTTTAGTCATAATTGACAATTATAACAATATATTATGTATTTGTCAATAGCTTGAATTTTAAATAAATTAACATCTTCGCTATTCCGTCACTTCGCAAAAAATCGTACAAAATATAGAATTGACAATTATATGAACCAGAAACGGATTCTTGTCTACGACACAGGCAATTAAAAAGGCCACCGTGGTGGTGGCGTTTTTAATTGGCAGGGGTGGCGGGACTCGAACCCGAGGCCTTCGGTTTTGGAGACCGACGCTCTAGCCAACTGAGCTACACCCCTACGCTCGTAACAGTATAGAGTATTTTGCAGTTTTTCTTAAGACACAAATTGTTACATTGATTCTGGAGCGTGAATACCGAGCAAACCGAGTGATTCACCAATGATTTCTGTATATCGTCTTACTATCATCAACCGAATTGCTTGTCGATCGGAGCCGATGACTTTGTTGTTTTCATAGAAGCGGTTAAACGCTTGTGAAGTTTCATAGATATATGTACAAATATGATGTGGCTCATAGCTCTGCATTGCGTGTTCGATTGTTTCCGCATATCGGCTGAGTTGTTGAACCATGGTGCGTTCTGCTGGCTCAAAATCGGTAGTTTCGGTTACTGGCTCATCTTTCGCTTTTCGGAGGATGCTAGAGGCTCTGGCGTGGGCATACATCAGATATGGGCCACTATTGCCTTCTAGAGATACTGAATCTTCGGGATCATAGATGATATCGCCACCAATTCGCTGTTTTAGCAGAGAATATTTCAGAGCGCCAATCGCCAGCCATGCTGGCTGGGATTCATTTTCTCGACTGAATCTCGCTGCTTTTTCTGCAGCATCGATCATATCAAAACCTCGCAGAACATTACCTTTACGAGATGACATCTTTACACCGCCCTTCATCTTGATCATGCCATGGGTCAAATGCGTGGTTTTACCTTCGGTTTCTGGTAGTAATTCCGCCAAGGCCGCCAAAACAACTTTCATGTATTCGGTAATATCGTTACCAGTAATAATGATGTTTCGGTCATAGCTATAGTCTTCCCATTTGCAATAGGTCAAACCGAGGTCTTTAGCCTCATAGGTTGGTAAACCTTGGCTGTTGAGGAAAACTCGAGTATGCAAACCCTTGTCTTCGCCTTTATAGACAATTGCACCATCTGACTCTTCGAAAATTCCTTTCTCTAGTCCAGTTTTGACGGCAGCCAGACCGGGAGGAGTTGTTACGCTTTCTGGGTAATATTTTTCAAATTGATTGGTTCCTAGACGATCATACAGCGTCTTAAATCCGTCATAGCTCCATTCGCGAGCTGCCCAATAAATCTTGGCAAAATCTGAACTTGAATCTTTATTGTTGTGAATTTCATACACTCGTTTATTGAGTTTGGTTATTTCAATTTTGGCGGCTTCGTCTTCATCATATGCTTTCGCACCAGACACGTAGCACTGGCTAAGCCAAATGGTTCGATTTTCAGTGCTAATATCTTTAAGACCTTCTAGGTTCTCACCATCCAGATTTTTTAATATACCCCACATGGCTTTTGCAACGTGAAGCCCAACATCCCCACCAAAATTAGTTCGATGAACCGAAGCACCACCTTTTTCTATAAGGCGCGAAACAACATCGCCAATAATTGTTGTGTACAGATGCCCTGCGTGAAGGTCTTTCATTACATTCGGGTCGGAATACTCAGTTACTATGTTTTCATCTTGGTACAATAGTTCAGTACTTCTAGTGGTCTCTCTCCATAGGGCTCTATTGTTTAGTTTTAAGTTTAAAAATCCAGGACCAGCGATATCAATTGAATCAATCAATTCGTTGCTAGATAAAGATTCTAATATTGTTTCTGCTATTGCCCGCGGATGCATCTTTAATTGTTTGCTGAGCTTCATGGGTATATTAGTAGCATAATCACCAAACTTGATATCAGGTCGAGTAAGTTCAACAGACTCACTTAGCGAGAATTCTGATAGAACGATTGCTTGGATTGCTGTGATTAAACTATTTTTTGTCATACCAATATAGTATAAACTAGTTCATCACAAAAAGAGAAAAACTGATAACTACGCTTCGTTGCGTCCGAGGTTTTTCTTGGTTTCTTTATGTTCAGTGTGAGCACGATCTACTTTACAATACTTCTTCATTACAAGCGCATCGCTTTGATTCTGTGGGTTACGAGTAGTTACGTAGCCACGAGTTCCACACTCTTGACAAACCATTCCTGCGTATTTAACTTTACTTTTCTTAGCCATATTCGATATATTCTATCAGACTGAAAGATATAATTCAAGATTAATTTAATAAACACGGATGGCCATTAAAGCTGAGACGGCTTTTCGTCATCTGATCTAATGCTCGGCATTGTTTGCTCGATAACTGATTTCTGTAGTTCTTTAATTCTTTCTGGTGTAAGTTTAGGTGCGCTGTCTATGTCGACGAAGTACCTGTCTGGGTTTGCAGGATCTACGTACAGATCGATAGGAATAGTGCTTGTTGCAAAATCAGCTATCGCCAATCCAGCAACACTCTCCAAGTCATCACTGACATAGTTTCGTACCTCTCCAGAAAGATCTGTCGCTGTAACAATTAAATTATAATATTCATTATTTGTCGGTTTTCTCCTGATATCCGTCAATATACCCATCCTTTTGTTCTCTGGCTGCATTAGGTCTTTTGAAATCTTTGTACGTTTAATGGATCGTATGAAAGCAATTATCGAACCAATGAAGATGGCCACACCAACTATTGGCGTAATAGTGCCAAAGAGTTTTGTACTGTTGTTCGCAACAACTTTTGCCTCAACCGGCTGGTCGGGATTATACGTAACTTGACGAGTTTCACCCTTCTTAGGGAACTTCGAAGAGCCATCACTTGCAGTAATCTCAAAATTCTTGCCATTAACCTTGTAGCTGACAACAGCGGAATATGTTCTTCCTGAACTACTGGAACGGCCCCCGCTTGATCTCTTGGCATCAATCACTACGCCCGAAACACTATACCAGTCCGGGTCGATTGAGTTTGAGTCTTGCACTAGATAGCCAATACCAACGAGAAAAGCACTTATTGTCCAGAAAAATAGTAACGAGCCAAAACCAAATTTCTTTAGTCTAATCTTTCGATCGTTCCGAAGCATTCGACTATCAAACCTAAGTCCCATTCTATAGCCTTTGTATTTTATTCTGTATTGAATATTCTCTTTGGAGCCACGATGGGGATTCGAACCCCAGACCTCATCCTTACCATGGATGCGCTCTACCAACTGAGCTATCGCGGCACACTTCGATATATTGTAATCTAGTTTGATTTAGAGTCAAAGTTGGTAATGATAGGCTATCTGATAAAAGCTCGTTTTAATAAGAGCTTAATATTGTTTCACTAAAATTAGTTATTATTTTCCGTAGGTTACTTCACCGGTATTTCGGTCGTCACCCAGGTGTCGTTGAGCTTGCAATTGTATGTAATACTATTGTACTCAATAAGTTTTTCTTGCGATTCGAGGTTATTGGTAATAATCTTGCGAATTGGCTTCATTTGTTTTCCGCACGTTGGGCAATTCATTTTAAATCCTGCATATTATTTAAATGCATCTTTTTTATCAATGCCCTTAGGGTTATTTCTCACTACAAACCAATGAATCCCGAAGCTGATAGCCATAAGAAATATAGGAATCACAGCAAATTCGATATTTCGAAAGACCTCGAACATTATAAGGGCGTATATCATTGAGATTACGATGATAGCGCTCGAAGCTACATGATAAGCTAGCGCGAGATTATATCGTGAGTTTCGCGCCTTGTCTGTGCCCGCGAGTACTAGTCCGCTAAAAAACCAAATTACAGCATAGAAAGCTGGCAAAGATGAAACATACGTATTAGCTTCACCTTCTACCCTGGTTGTCAGTACCCCCCTCGCTAAAAATGTGAAGAATAACAGACTCGATATTAAATTGATCACAGTATAGATTTTAATATTCCTTGATAACTTCATCTTGAAACTCCTTTAATTAATTGTTGAACTTCTTGCTGTTCAAACAAACTGATATTTTTACTCGCGAACTCGCTTAAAAGCTGCTCACCAAGCACCGATAACCTGTATAGCTTTTTTTTCGGACCATTGTTTCCAGCTATGCTCCTGAAATCGACCAGCTCCAGGTCATAATGTTTTCGCAAAACCCTATAGAGCGCTTGTTCTGAGCTTATATACGTACCTTTTGTTAGTCGTTCAACTCCTTCTTTTATAGCTTGAACATCGAGTTCATTACCTTTTAACGTTACAAAAACCCAAAACGTCAGAAGTCCTTGCTGGAAGACATCTTCCCAATTTGATAAAAGCTTTGCTTCGTATTTATTCATAACACGTTGTATTATACAGGTTGTAATATACCTGTCAATTATAAATATAAAATTCAAAATTAGCTACTAGGAAGAGGATTTAGCCTTCGCTCCTCTACTTATTTGTAAAATATTATACGAGGAGCAGGATGATCACTCGATGATAGACTAACTTCGTTATTCCATCATCTCCCTAAGTTATTGCACAAATCAAAGATTTGGCAATAATCTGAACCTTGCCGAGCCAAGCTCGGAGATTCTCGGATTGTTTCTCATAACCATAAAAAAAGCCACCGAAATGGTGGCGTTTTATATGGTGCTGGGAGCAGGATTCGAACCTGCGAAGGCATAAGCCATCAGATTTACAGTCTGACGTGTTTGACCGCTTCACTATCCCAGCGGATGCAAACTAGTATAAAGGAAATTTCTCTAAACCGCCAAATCTACTTTTCGATAGCAGGATTAGAATCCTCACTTGATTTGATAACGGCCCAAACAAGGAGGTTCACGACTGCTATAATCGCAGCATATTTAACAAGTTCGACAATAATCTGTCCCACGCTCTGATTTAGTAAGGAAATAAGTCCAGCGACCACCAGTCCAATTACAACAAAAGCAATGTAAACTGCTTGGACTTTCTTAAAATCACTCTTCTTTTTCCATGATTGATAGATTTCTTTTAACATAATGCTCCTAAATTATATTCATATTATATTTTATATATAAAGTTTTGTCAATTAGTATATTGAGAAGGCAGAAAAATAACACTCAATATTAGACATGCTGCTACTACCTCAATATCGTTCAATAATTATAAAATCTTACAATTATTGGTCAGTCTGCTTTGCCAGTGGTTCACATCCGCAACTAAATAGAAAAGAAGCCACCTTATGATGACTTCTTTTCTATGGAGCCGGCAGAGGGATTCGAACCCACGACCCACTGTTTACAAAACAGTTGCTCTAGACCAACTGAGCTATGCCGGCAACGTTGCATCATTATATCGAAGCTTGGCGTAACTGTAAAACGATTATTAATTAACTCTGCGGGCTGGACGTTTCTTTTGCTGTGGACGAGCTGAAGATCCTGTAGACGTTTTCGTGGAACTCGAAGCCTTACGATGTATGCGCTCTTTCGCTCTATGAGGCGCTTTATTTGCTCTTGCTGCTATCTTTCGTAACTGTGGTGATGGCTTTTTTTGAGACGGTTTTTTGACGACTGAATTGACTTCAGATTTGTCTTGTGTCTTAGACCTTGAGGCTGACGAGATGCTAGCTTTGGGTATGTTAGCTGCTTGCGATTGTTGAATAACGGTTGGTGAAACAATCTGTAGTAGTCGGGTTCTTACCTCTTCGGCAAGCACCAAGTTGTTTTCTTTCTCGTGTGCTTCTACCAATAATTCGAGTGTTTGCGGATTTTCTTCTAGTGCGACTGCCTTTTCTAGAGCCTTAGTAACCTCAGAGAAGCGTAGTAAAGCGTTTAAAGCTTTGGCATGAGCTATGTACCGAACTGCTAGGGCCTCCTTGGCTAATGCTTGTTCAAGCACACGAGCAGCTTTTTCGAATTTTTCATTTTCATAGTAAACAAGGCCTAAATTGTGAAGGCTCGAAGCAGTGGGGCTTATGCTAGTGGCAATCTCAAAACAGACAATGGCATCATCAAACTGTTGCTGTTTAGCGTACAGGATACCGAGTCGATTGTATGCAGCAGCATTACGATGATCGATTTGGAGAATCGCTAGAAGTGCTTTCTCGGCAGGAATATATGCACGTTTGCGCATAGCAGTTTGTGCTAAGTCCCAAAGCTCGGTAAGCTTTTTTTTGTTTTCAGGGGATTTGGCTTGTTTTTTAACCTTTAAAGATTGTAGTGTAAAAACTAAGCTTATTGCAGCGATAATAATGATAATAAACTCAAGCATGCCTATAATTCTACCATTAAATTGAGAAAAACTAACCGCGCATTGGCATTCTTCTGAAGGTTTGACTCGGCCGCCAGTAATGATTGCTGTCGTTGTGCCCAAATTCCTAGCTTACTGGGGTCTTGGGCGGTCTGTAGCACAGCATGGCTCATGGTTAGCATCTGCCTCACCAATACTAGGCCTTTTTCATTCGATATTTTATGTTGATTAAGCATCCCTATTCGTTTCGGTATGGTAGATGTTAAAAACTCCTTAGCAATTGCAGAATCGTCAGATTTTATTTTTGTGCGATAAAATTCTCCATTATTAGCATAATAGCTTCTTAACAATTCTACTTCTGTCATAGTTCTATCAGATTTTTTCAAAAATGAAATATACTCTGATTTTTCGGGTTTGTTGATTCTAATTCTTCGCATCCGCGATCGAACAGTTGTCAAAATCATATTTTCATCTGGAGTGGCTAGAATTAGTCGTATATTTTGGTGGCCATTTTCCATATCTTTTAATAAGGCATTTTGAGCAGTGATTTCGATGCCGTTAACTGCCATCAGTACAAATGCTACTATCTGTTTGTTTTTAAGTTGCAGCAGTTTGCGCATTTCACGGACTTGATCTGTGCTAATCTTTTTCTTGTCAACACCCTCAACAAAAATTGTATCGCCAACACTTACACCCCATGATGTGATTAAAGACTGAACCACCTCTCGCAAACCCAACCCATGAGAACCAACTACGAGAGTAGCATGCGATGGCTGGGCTATTGCGATTGCCAATTCCTTTTTAGTTCGGGGGTGTAATAATAGATCTTCCACACTTCTAGTATAGACTCAAAGCTTAACTAAAAAAATCTGATATTTCACTAGGAATCTGAGAGTTGAAAGTCATAGTTTCACCGTTAGGAAGTTTTAATTTTAAGCTTTTAGCATGTAGCAACAGTCTAGAAGCGCTCTCGATACCATATAGGTCATCACCTACTATTGGTGTCCCAATAGACTGAAGGTGGACTCGAAGCTGATGTGTTCTACCTGTGAGCGGCAGTAGCTCTAATAGCGCATGTTTATCATCTGAATTCAGGATTCGATACATAGTTTTACTTACTTTGCCGTCCTTATCAGGCTTAAACGCAGTGGGGCGCTTCAGGTCTCGTCCTATAGCAATATCTATCTCGGCCTGCTTAAGGGTCGGTATGCCGGTGGTGATTGCTATATATTGCTTGGTCACCTTTCTATCGGCAAATTGTTTTTGCAGGAAACCTAAAGCTGCAGTATTTTTAGCAACTATCATTACTCCGCTAGTAGCCCGATCAAGTCGGTGGACAATACCAGGTCGGAATGAATCTTTTAGTTTCTCATGATCGAGCTTCTCAAAAATGCTTTCAACAACACTTTGCTCTGGAAGCCAGTGACTTTTATTATGTGCTAACATGCCACTTGGTTTATCAACCACGATAACGTCACTATCTTCGTACAGTATATCTAAAGAAACTGGTGCAGCAGCTTGGTCTGGAATGTCTATCTTGATGGAATCACCTAGTACGACTTTTTGCTTTTTTTCACTACAAACCTGGCCGTTTAGGTATATATAAGAAGAATCGATAGCCTTTTGCCAAAATGCACGACTACGCTCTGGTAGCTGCCTTGCCAAGACTGCATCAAGCCGTCCTGATATGCTAACAATTATTTCTTGATTGAGCTCACGAACATCCATCTAAGTACTGTAACAGATAAAGACAGTAAAATTTCTAAAAATCTATCTCAACCCTAAGGCAGTCTGGAACCGAGCTAATGTCTCATTTGCAACCAAATTAACCTTTACTTCGTCGTTAGTCATGTATTCAAAAATGATATCATCGCTGATTGATTCAAAGTTTTGTTGAACATCAAGTAAAAACTCGCAAACAACATCAGCAACAATTTCCTTGAATGTACCATAGTGCGTGACATCTTTGAAATACTTCTCAGCTTCTTTTACAGTTATACCTTTGAAGCTAGCAAAAATCTGCAGTAGGTTGCTTATGCCAGGTTGTGTATCTTGATCATAACGAACTTGCTGTAGGGAGTCGGTTGTTGCGCTCATAACCTTTTTACGAGCGGCGGACGGTGTATCGATAAGATTTATCGTACCTGAAGCATCAACGACTGATTTACTCATTTTTTTAGTTGGATCACTCAGGCTCATTATTCTTAGCGGCTTTTCAATCTCCATAAATTTGATCTGTTCTTCTATGGCATCTGGAACAAGAAAGATTTGTCCAAATTTATTGTTTATACGAATGGCTAAGTCGCGGGTAAGCTCTAAATGCTGTCGTTGATCCTCGCCAACAGGAATATACTTAGCATTGTAGAGGAGAATATCCGCCGCCATAAGGACGGGGTAATCAAATAATCCTACCGAAACGCTCTCACCTTTGCTTTGTTTATCCTTAAACTGGGTTTGACGACCAAGCTCACCGAAAGTTGTAAAATTATTAAGGAGAACTGCTAGTTCACTGTGCGCTGAAACTCTACTCTGGCGGTAGATAAACGTATTTCTATCAGTTAAATCGAAACCACATGCCATATAAAGCTTTGTGTTTCGCACTGTGAATCGCATTAGTTGATCATAGTTAGTCGGTACGGTTAGGGAGTGAAGATCTGGTATAAACATATTCATACGCATTTTATTGTCATCGATATATTTTTGTTGTAGTTGAATCATTGGTTTAATAGCACCAAGATAGCTACCAATATGAAGCTCTCCGCTATTTTTAATTCCAGTTAGTATCGTTGATCCAAACATAATTTTCTCCTTTACTTAATCTAGATTTGTGCGCCACCAAATAGTAGTATCGTGGCAAAAATCGAAATACAGGCAATGACCGCTGTATATAAACCTTGATGAGCCCGCCATGACTTGCGTAGCTCCCGTGGAACGGCAATAAATCGAATATGAGCTAAAGTACCCAGGACAGCCAACATTAATAGCATACCGAGGGCTACGAGCGAGAATGGTTGCATATACCGAATCGAAATGGCTGCAAATTGACCAAAAATAGCTTTGTGAGGCATTTCAGGTGCTTGCGTGCGCCCAGCAAGCACAGATTGTTCGTTGCTTCCAGCTGCTATTAGCCCGGATGGTTTCGCAAGCAAAAGAACAACGATCGTACTTTCGTGTCCATACACGCCACTTGGAACAACAGCGACTCCGACGTCACGATAGCGACCGTCGAGCATATTGTCACGATGGGTTGGCGACTCTTCCCATGCTGTCATAACTCCTGGAGTTGTCGAGAAGCCCCGTGCGAGGTTTTCACCAGCAACACTGTAGCTGTAACCTGTTTTGTCTATCCATTGCCATGGCGTTGTTCCATCAGGTGCAACGTGCGACCAGTATTTATGACTGGTCATATCACTAGCTTTAGCTTGAGCTGCTCGGTTTAGCTGCTCATTTGGTTGTAACTGTCCAACACCATGCTGCTGTCTACTGATATTTAATTCTTCGACGATGTTCTGTTGATTTAGTAATGTAGTCGTACCAAGCACTTCCGGACGATATGTTTGTAGATAACTAGCGAAAAGACAAAGCGCGATAACAAAAGAAAAGGCTGTAAGAATCGGCAACTTCAAAGCAACTGGTACGTAGTTATTTTCCTGATGTGCCCAGACGGCTGTTTTGATATGTTGTTTCATGTTTTTGTTGCTTTAATTACTCGTTAAACAATAGCACATTGAGAGTGAAGTAGTAAACCGACGCAAGTAAAAAATAAATCAAACTGAAGTGTGATAGGTACATTGTCAGCTTTATACTCTTATCAGTATAAACAAAATAACCATCATCCGCTGAAGATGATGGTTATAAATAAACGTGTTCTAAAAGAATTAACGTTTTGAGAATTGCTCTCGCTTACGTGCCCGGCGAAGACCGTATTTTTTACGTTCTTTCATTCTAGGGTCTCGTTTCAGAAAACCAGCTTTTTTCAGTGTTCCACGCCAGTCAGGATTAAGCTCAGTTGCTGACTTAGCGATCGCCATAACAGCTGCATCTACCTGTCCAGAGTGTCCGCCCCCGCTAATAACAAGACTAACATCATGATTATCAGCTAGTTCGAGCAAACTCAAAGGACGATTTAGCTGGTGAAGTAATCTTTGGTTGTTGCTTAAGTATTCTTCAGCGGTATGTCCATTGATAGTGATTACACCCTTGCCGTTTGTAGTCAGTCGTGAACGTGCTGTAGATTCTTTACGTCGTCCGAGGCCGTAGTAATATTGCGCCATGATTATGCCCCTTTCCTGGAGTTAGTAGTGACCTCTTTTGGTTGTTGAGCATTATGATCATGCTCAGGACCAGCAAAAACTCGAAGTCGAGCTAGGCGGTTAGGCCCAAGCTTATTCTTTGGAAGCATGCCTTTAACAGCTAGCGTAATTACTTCTTCAGGCTTTCGACTCATCTTAGCGCCGAGTTTTTCTTCTTTCATTGAACCAACATAGCCACTGTGTCGATAATAAATCTTTTGGTCGGCTTTTCGCTCACTTACTGATAGTTTCGCTGCATTTATGATAACTACAAAATCACCACCATCAACGTGTGGAGTAACGGTAGGTTTGTTCTTGCCGATGATTAAGGTTGCAGCTTCACTAGCAATGTCACCGATTGAACGGTTGGTTGCATCAAGCAGTAACCATTCGCGACTAACGTCAGCTGGTTTCTGGGAAAATGTTTTTTGTCGACGAATCATTATTTGGCCTCACTTTTAACGCTTAGATCTATTTCATCAACAAAACTAACACGTGCAAGCTCGGCGTTATCGCCGCGACGAAAGCCTTCTCGGACCAATCGGACGTGTCCACTATCACGCTTTAACTGTGGAGCAATTACGTCAACCAGTTGATGTGCATATTGTTCACTACCTAATCGAGCGATTATTAGTCTTCGACTATGAAGTGTTCCAACTTTAGATTTACTTATCAACTTCTCAATAAATGGTACGAGTTCTTTTGCTTTCGGTACAGTGGTCTGGATTGAACCCTCTTTAATGAGAGAAACAGCCATTGTCTTTAGCAATGCTCGACGTGTGTCGCGCTTTCTGCCTAATTTTCTTCCTTGGTAACTGTGTCGGTGCATAAAATTCCTATAAGCTCAATTCGCTAATCTTATCTTGTACTTCTTCCATAGCTTTGTTGCCAAAGCCTTTTAGTTCTTTCAGGTCGCTATCTGTAAGTGAAATCAGATCACTGACGGTATGAATTTCGTTGTTGATCAGTGCGTTAGTAGTACGAGCTGACAAGCCAAGATCTTCGATCGAGGTATTAAGCTCACTACCATCATCGGCAACTTCGGCAACAACTGGTGCTGCTGGAGTTCGGTCAACTTGGCTAGTTGCCACTGTAGTCTGTCCTGCTAGAGCCTCATACTGTGACTTCAGAATTGCATTAGCTTCTTCAAAAGCATCTTTTGGAGAAATAGTTCCATCAGTCTTGATCGAGATAATCAATTTATCAAGGTTAGTGATCTGTCCGACGCGAGTATTCTCGACGTTATAACGAACACGAGTTACAGGACTATATAAAGCGTCGATAGCAATCATGTCACTTGGTACTGATTCTTGTCGTTCCTCTACGGTAAGGTAGCCACGACCTTGCTCAGCAAGCATATCAATAGTAAAAGTGCTTGAACCATCAATAGTAGCGATAGGTTGGCTTGGGTCAACAATCTCGATATCTGAATTTGCCTCGATATCACCGGCAGTAACTACACCAGCTTTTTTGGTTGAAAGACGAATGTTTACTGGTTCATCGCTGTGAACCTTGATGTTGATGTGCTTAAGGTTAAGCATAATATCAACTACATCTTCTTTCACACCATCAATAGTTGTGAATTCATGAGTAGCTTCAGCGATTTTAAATGCGATTATAGCTGAACCTGCAATGCTTGAAAGCAATACTCGTCGAATGCTATTTCCTAGAGTTGTGCCGTAACCAGTGTGAAGTGGTTCGATTGTCAGGGTAGTAGTATTATCATCCTGATCATCGGCCTTCGTTAAGTTTGGTGTAAGTATGGTGTTTGCGTGTGCCATTATAATTTGCTCCTTTATCTTCTGTACTACCGCTGGTAGTACTCTACGATTAATTGTTCATTTATCTCAGGCTCAGCTTCCGCTCGGGTAGGCTGACCAGTGATTTTCACGGTAAATTTCTTGTCATCAGCTGTTAACCAACTATAACTATCAACGGGGACATCATTCATCAACTCGGCGACCATTCAATTCGAAGTGACCATGACTAACAAGCTGTCGGGCAGCTGGTCGGCTTGGTGCAAAACCAGCTCTATAGATAACGTTGTCGAGCCGTCGTTCGAGGAGTTCAAGTAAAACGACACCAGTTTGACCTTTGTGACGAGTCGCCTTGTCCATTAAACGTTTGAACTGCTTTTCAAGCAAACCGTACATTCGCTTAGCTTTCTGTTTTTCTCGCAGTTGAAGGCCGTAGTTACTTACACGTGGGGCACGCGCGCCAGGTTGTTGACCAGGCTTGTTTGTTCGTTTGACCATGATTCGAGCTGCCTTTGGATGAAGCGCAACGCCTTCACGACGGCTAAGCTTTGTGATCGATGTTAAATTACGTGCCATTAAACTCTCCTTGCCTTAGGCGGACGGGTTCCACCGTGTTTGATTGGGGTAACATCAGCAATGGAGCTAACCATGATATCAACATTCTGTAACGCACGGATGGCTGAGTCTCGACCGAGCCCAATGCCTTTAACGAAAACATCAGCTTTTGAAACACCGAACTGGTTACGAGCAGTATTTGAGACTTCTTCGGCTGCAATCTGAGCTGCGTAGGCAGTGCTTTTCTTTGAGCCACGGAAGCCACAACTTCCAGCGCTAGAAGCACATAAAAGATTACCTTTTGTATCTGTAAACGAAATTATCGTATTATTTGTAGTCGCTTGAATATGGACCTGTGCAGAAGGAACTGATCTCTTCTGCTTCTTTTTCTTAGTCGTCGGTTTTTTGGGTTCTGCCACAAATTCTCCTATGTCTTACTTGCTGCTTTAGGTTGTGAGCCACCAACTGCGACACGACGGCCACGCTTGGTTCGGCTGTTAGTTCGGGTACGCTGACCACGGCTTGGAAGATTTTTCTTATGTCGCTCACCACGGTAACTGCCGATATCTTTCAGTCGCTTGATGTTATTGCTAACAATACGCTGAAGATCGCCTTCAATAGTGTAGTTAGCATCAAGCTCATCACGGATCTTCTGTATTTCTGTTTCAGTTAAATCTTTGACGCGAGCTGTTGGATCAATTGAAAGCTCATCAAGAATCTTCTGAGAAGTTGTCAGGCCAATACCATAAATATAGGTGAGTGAAATCTGAACTTGTTTCTGTGCTGGAATAGTTACGTTTGCAATTCTTGCCATGATTAACCTTGTCTCTGCTTATGCTTAGGTTTCTTCTTATTGATAACATAGACTCGGCCTTTGCGTCGGACGATCTGATCATCGGGACTAATTTTCTTTACGCTTGCTTGTACTTTCATAATGTCTTTTTACCGGTTACGGTATGTTATCCTTCCCTTTTCCATATCATATGGTGTTAGCTCGACGGTTACTTTGTCTCCTCGTACGATACGGATGTAGTGCTTTCGCATTTTTCCACCGACGTGGGCCATGATCATATGTCCGTTATCCAGCTCTACTCGAAACATTGCTCCTGGAAGCGCTTCTGTAATAGTACCGGTTAATTCGATCACATCTTTTTTCGACATATAGTATAACAATTGATTATACACATGTCGGTTGTTTCGTGCAAATCTTTTGCAAAAACAATACCATCTCGTTGACTTACAACTGCAACGTAGAGTTTATTATACCCAAGACTTTACACTATATCAACTGCTATTAGCATGACGAAACTTTCTCTACTTGTGTTGTTTGGTGAGATTGAGGTTATTTAGCTATATAGAAAGGTTGAACTGCGAAGTATCCGCCCGTATTATCTTTGCTGGCTCCGAAGCTCGATAAATTGTATTCAGGGTTTACTATTGCTTCACGTCGAGGTTTACTACTCATCCATTTTTCAACTGGTTGTACTGAATCCAGCATATTGCCTACTATATTTTCACTACTGCTCACGCAGTAAGTGTATATAAGGCTTCTCATGTCGTCTGTATACATATCCGTCTGTAACTTTGACAATATATGATCATAGTAATCATGCTCGGCAAAGTCAGCTGCTTCAAGCTGAGCTGATAGCTGTATATCTACATTCATAACCAACGGCGCTACCCCAACCTAGCCTTTTCAATGTTGATCAGTGGCAGCATTTCATGTTTGATAGGCTCAAATGGTTGTACGTTTGCCTGTGTTAATGCCTGAACTTCTGTATTATAGGTTGTCATTGTGTCGATGTAGTACCAACTTAATAGCCCTAGAGATATGATATTAGTAATATTCCAAATACCAACGCAAGTTTTTTCATACCTAAACAATAGCAATGGCATCACAACCAAGTAAAATACTAACAACCTTTAATGATCGTCGTAGGTAACAATCAGAGCGCGACTCTCAATTTGACGAAGTGTTTCGATAGCTACAGCTACAGTAATCAAGACTCCAGTTCCGCCAAGCGTGAAAAGCTGTGCTAACTGCGAGATAGGCAGAAAGCGCTGTACGATAAGCTGTGTGATAAACGGCATCACGGCAATAAGACCTAAGCTTATGGAACCGAATAAGGTTAAACGTCCGACTACTTTCTTCAGATACTTCTCGGTTGACTTACCTGGACGAATACCAGCTAAAAAACCACCTTGTTTCTGTAGGTTTTCTGCGATTTCTTTGGTATTGAACGTAAATCCTGTGTAGAAGTACGTAAAGGCAATAACTAGAGAGAAGTATATTACTGGATATAAGTACACTTGAATTGCGCTAAAACCACCACCAAAAGCTGCGCCACCGGTATTATAAGGGTTGAGTGTAAAAACCTTCTCCAACCACGACCCAGCTGCACTTAGCCAATCGATCTTGCTATCTTTGATCAAGCCACCGATAAAGCCTGGAACTGTCAAGAAAGATACAGCAAAGATAATAGGAATTACACCTGCTGTTATTAGTTTTATCGGTAAGATAGTTGTTACACCACCGTATGCTCGATTTCCCTGCACTCGTTTGGCATAATTGATAGTCAATTGTCTCGTCGCTTCATTGAGCTTAACAATCAAATACGTCACCAAAATCGAGGCCAATGAGAAGCCAACAACAAATGCAGCTCCAACTGGACTAACTGGAATACTAAATAATCCGAATATATCAATGGATTGTTCGCCTCCAGGGTTTAGTAGGCCAAGCGATGTACTTAGTAATCGTGGTAGCTGCGTGACAATACCGACAAAAATCAAAATACTAATACCATTACCCACACCCTGTTCGCTGATAAGTTCACCGAGCCACATTAAGAGGATTGAGCCACCGACTAATGCTGTGACCATAACTATCCAGTCCCAAGGACTGGCGTTAGCGACAATATCGAAACCAAGTACGCTCTTGAGCCCTTGTCCCTTCGAACCAGAGTTTAGTAAAAAGATCATCGCTATGGCTTGTCCAATACCAAGAGGAACAGCTAATATGCGAGTATATTGATTGATTTTTGTACGTCCCTGTTCGCCCTCTTTATCGAGCGCCTCGAGAGATGGAACCACTTTGCGTAAAAGTTGCATGATAATAGATCCATTAATGAATGGACCTAGTCCCATCATAACTATTGAGAAGTTGGCTAAGGCACCACCTGATAGCAGATTGAAGAAAGCAAATACTTCCTGGTTCTGTACAGTTTGCGAAATAGCGTCTCGAAGTTGCGCAGCATCAGCTACAGGTATAGGAATATGAGCCAAGATACGATATATGACTAAAATGAAACCAACAATCAAGAGGCGTTTTTGCATATCGCGGTTTCGTAAGGCTTTTGCGATTAATTTCCAGCTCATGAGACCCCTCTCTTTTATGTGGCAAGTGCCACGTTACAGACTATTTTGTTTCTACTTCTTTAGCGATAACATCTTTAGATTTTCGTGGAACTACTTCTGTCTTGGTAAATTTTCCACCTGCAGATTCGATGACACTTAGTGCCCCAGCGCTAACAAATTGTAAGTTGATTTGCTTAGCAGTTTTCATTTCGCCTTTAAGCACTACCTTTGCTAATGAATCAGCGTGTGGGACAATTCCGTGCTTTGACAAAACTTGATTATCGATAGTAGTTTCTGAGAGTTTATCTAGTCGACCGGTTGTAACAGTTTCAACGGCACGTCGGTGAGATGTAAAACCTCGTAATTTAGGCAAACGTTGCAAGAGCGGTGTTTGACCACCCTCGAAGCTTCGGCGTTTCTTAGCGCCACTTCGTGAGTTCTGACCTTTAGTACCACGACCAGCCGTTTTACCCTGACCAGCAGAGATTCCACGACCTTTTCGGGTGCTTGTCTTGTTTTTACTTACTTCTAGTTCATGATATTTCATTGTTATGCCTCTGTTTTCACTTTGTCAGCTTTCTTAGCTGTTTGTTTCTTAGCAGATGCTCGTGATTTTCTAACACCCTCGTGTAGATCAGCTGTAACCCAGTTTTCTTTAGCAACTGAGCTACCAAGAGCTTGGACTGTGGCGTAGGCAACATTGATCTTGTTACTTGATCCAAGTGATTTACAGATAATATTCTTCAATCCAGTAACATCAAGGACGTTACGCATAGTACCACCAGCATTCAAACCAGTACCAGCTGGAGCGGGTTTTAACATGACTCGTGCTCCACCTACGCGGCCAGCAATTTCATGTGGAATTGTTTCATTATCAACAACAATAGTTATCATGTTCTTTTTAGCAGTATCTACTGCCTTTGTGACAGCAGTTTGGACGTCTGCACCTTTAGCAACACCAACACCGACACGGGTCTTAGTGTCACCAACAACTACAGTTGCTCGGAAACGGAATCTACGTCCACCTTTAACTACGCGTGCAACACGGTCAATACTTATAACTGTTTCACTAAATTCTTTTTTTTCAATCTCGTCTGGTCGTTGTCTGGCCATCTAGAACTCCAATCCTGCTTCGCGGGCTGCTTCTGCCAACGCTTTAATTCGTCCATGATATTTCTTTCCATTTCGGTCAAAGACTACTTTTGTCACCTTGGCTTTCTTTGCGTTTGCGGCAATTTGCTTGCCAACTTCAGTAGCTGTGTCGGTTTTTGAAACTTTTTCAACTAGAATACGGGCTGAAGCGAGAGTTTCACCTTTCGCATCATCAATGATTTGAGCGGAAATTGCTTTGTTACTGACAAAAACTGAAAGTCGAGGGCGAGCCAGGTCACCGAAGATTCGTCCACGAGAACGTGCCTTTCGAGCGGTTTGTAGTCGTTGTTTTGTTGGATCTGCCATATCTATGCTCCTGCCGTCTTACCAGATTTTCTGATGATTATTTCGTCGCTGTAGCGAATTCCCTTACCTTTATACGGTTCAGGTTTTCTGAAAGCTCGAATCTTTGCTGCAACTTGTCCGACCTTCTGCTTGTCGATTCCTGAAATAGTAATGTTAGATTTCTCAACAACTACTGTTATATCTTTCGGGATTGCAAAGTTGATATCATGCGAAAAGCCAAGGCTTAATTTAAGGTTATCACCACTAACATTGGCTTTATAGCCAACACCAGTTACGATAAGAGTTTTTTCAAAACCTTTGTTAACACCTTCGACCATGTTTGCTACAAGACTACGAACAAGTCCGTGAAATGAACGATCTTTCTTCTCTTCACTGCCTCGTTCAATAGTAACTAAGCCGTCTTCAATCTTTAGGCTTATATTGCCGGGAATATTCTGAGTTAGTTCACCTTTGCTACCTTTTACAGTAACAACTGAACCGTCGACACTGACTTGGATGCCAGCCGGAACTTCTATTGGTTGTCTTCCTATTCGACTCATACTAATAAACCTCACACATTACTTCGCCACCGATTTTTTTCTTGCGGGCTTCAAAGTCAGTCATGACTCCTTGGCTTGTTGAAACAATGGAAATACCTCTTCCGCCAAGCACAGGATGAATGTCTCGAGCAGCAGCATGATAACGACGGCCGGGTTTACTGACTCGTTTTATTTCAGAAATTCGAGCTGGTTGATCGCTATCACGAAGAACAAGTCTGAGGTCTTTAAAAGAACTAGTTTCATTATCAACTACCTCTACTGATTGAATAAATCCTGCTTTAGCAATTTCTTCAGCAATATTTTGTTTGAGCTTACTGAATGGAACTCGAACTGTGGTTTTATTAACCGCTAGTGCGTTTCTAATTCGTGTGAGCATGTCTGCAATTGGATCTGTCATATAATTCCTTTCCTACCAGCTCGACTTTGTTATGCCGGGTATTTCGCCTTTGGCGGCGTGCCTGCGGAAGCTACTTCTGCTTAAACCAAATCTTCTGATATATGCGTGAGGTCGACCTGTCTCTTCACAACGGTTCTTCCAACGAGTTGGGCTTGAATTTCGAGGCAATCGTGCCAATCCATCCAAGTCACCTAAGGCTTTCAGTTCGGCTCGCTTAGCGGCATACTTTAAGATCATTTTTTTTCTCTTTTCGTCTCGGGCAATATTAGATTTGCGAGCCATCTTACTTCCTTTCTTTCGTAAACGGCATACCAAACGCTTGCAGAAGTGCTCGCGATGACTCAGCATCACCATTTTTAATTACAATGTTAATCTGTAGACCATGAAGCGTAATTGTATCTTCATAGGCTAGTTCGGAAAATACTGATTGTTCCTTAATACCGAGGCTAAAATTGCCAGATTTGTCGAAAGCCGTTTTCTTAACACCGTGGAAATCACGCGTCTGTGGTAGTACTACATTAATAAGTCGTTCTAGGAATTCATACATCTGGGCACCACGAAGTGTAACTTTTATTCCGATTTTGTTCTGACCAGCACGGATCTTGAAGCCTGCGATTGATTTTTTTGCAAATGTTTCTACTGGTTCTTGACCTGTAATTTTCCGCAAAGTGTTAGCAGCTGTTTCTTTCATGCGCTTATCGTCTTTAGATTTTCCAAGTCCAACATTCAGCGTTATCTTAGAAATCTCTGGAACTTGGTGGATGTTTCTGAGGTTCAAATCTTTTTGAAGCTTAGCCCGGAGTTCGTTCTTGTACTTAGGTTGCAGATTATTAGTTGTTGCGTTAGCCATTACTTGATCTCCTTTCCGCCAGCTTGTTTATAGATGCGAACTTTATCACCACTTTTATTGGTTGAAAAACCAATCCGGCTAGTCTTTGTCTTATCGGTCGGGTGGACGATTGCTACACTCGAAGCCCAGACTGGCTTTGTTAGCTCTTCGATACCGCCCTGTGGATTTGCCTGGGTGGGTTTACGATGTTTCTTGACTATGTTGATGCCATCAACAACCACTTTGTTGTCAAGAGGTAGTACTTGAACTATTTTACCAGTTTGACCACGTTGCTTACCACGACGCATCATAACTTCATCACCAACTTTCAGCTTCATCTTTACAGGTATCTTTGGAATTTTATTCATGATTAAAGTACCTCCGGTGCAAGACTGATAACTTTTTGATGACCCATTTCGCGTAATTCACGGGGTACAGGACCAAAGATACGAGTTGCTCGTGGAAGTTTGGCATCATCAATGATAACTGCAGCATTATCGTCAAAACTTATAGTTGATCCATCACTTCGTCGTATTTGGTCACGGGTACGGACAACTAATGCCTTAACGACACTTTTCTTTTTAACGGTTCCATTTGGTAGTGCAACTTTCACTGTAGCAGTGATAATGTCGCCAACTCGGGCATAGCGCTTACCTGAACCACCAAGCACGCGGATACAAAGAATTTCTTTAGCACCACTATTGTCGGTAACCTTTAATCGAGATTCTTGTTGGATCATACACTACCCTCTTTGCGTCGGATGATTTCTGCCAGCACAAAATGCTTATTCTTACTTATCGGACGTGATTCCGTAATGCGAACTTTATCACCAACTTTAGCCTCATTTTTTTCGTCGTGAACTTGGAAGCTTTTTGAAATAGTATATTGTTTTCGGTAAAGAGGGTGCATTTTGCGACGATCAACAGAAACCACAATAGTTTTGTTGTTCTTCTCTGATTTGACTGTTCCGGTTAGTTCGGTACTCATGCCTCTGCTCCTTGTTCTTTGGCTAGTGTCAGTGCTCGAGCGATTTCTCGTTTGAGGTTCTTAATCTTTCTGACATTCTTTTCTTCGCTTTGTAATTTTTCTCGCTTGATAGTCGCTATTTCAGTCTGCAAACTTCGTGCGTGATCTTGTAGTTCCTTGGTTGACTTATTTCTCATTTGTTCAATGGTCATGATTCGCTCCGTTCAACACTGTGCTTTATCAAAAATCGAGTTCGAACTGGCAGTTTATGACCAGCAAGACGCATAGCTTCTCGAGCAATCTCTTCAGTAACACCATCCATTTCAAACATAACGGTGCCAGGCTTAACGCGTGCACAGAAGAATTCAGGATTTCCTTTACCGCTACCCATTTTTACATCATGCGGTTTGCGGGAAACTGAAATGCTAGGGAAAATTCTGATCCATATTTTACCACCACGCTTTACGTATCGAGTCATTGCACGTCGAGCAGCTTCAATTTGGCGACTAGTAACACGTTCGGCTGTTGTTGCCTGAAGGCCATACTTACCGAAAGCAACGGTATTACCACGAGTGGCTTCACCCTTATTTCGGCCCTTCATTGTCTTTCGATACTTTTGTTTCTTAGGCATTAACATGTTATTTTGCCTCGCCTTTGTGTATCCATACTTTAACACCGATAGTTCCAGCTGGAGTGTTCGCTACAGCTAGAGCATAGTCAATTTCAGCTCGGAGGGTGTGTAGTGGTACTGATCCTAGAATTTCTTTCTCTCGTCGGGCCATCTCAGAATTGTTTAAACGACCAGCTAGTTCAACACGGATACCTTTAGCACCAGCGCGCATTGTGTTTTGAGCACTCATTTTCATAGCTCGTCGGAAACTAATACGTCGTTGTAATTGATGAGCGATGTTCTCAGCAACAAGCTTAGCGAACATTTCAGGTTTTTTTACTTCTTCAATATTCAGACGAACAGGTACTTTAAGAATTTTCTCGACAGCAGCTTTAAGTTCTTGTGCACCGCTACCACCACGACCGATTACAACACCAGCTTTAGCTGTGTGCACAGTAACAGTAACGAGGTTAGGAGCACGTTCAATATCAACACGATTGATAGATCCACGGAAACCGTACTTATCATCGATCAATTTACGGACAGTAATGTCTTCGATCAAAAAACGTTTGTAGTCTTTTTTCTCAGCGAACCAACGTGAACGCCAGTCTTTGTTAAGCTGCAATCGCATGCTTGTTGGATTTACTTTTTGTCCCATACTATTTATCCTCTGCTTTCTTCTTCGAGGTTGGTTTCTTCTTAACAGTAGTTTTCACGGTAGCTGTCTTTGCAACTGGCTTCTTAGCAGTTTCTGATTTTGAAATTGCTGCTTTAGATTCAGCTTTGACGGTTTTATCAGCTTTAGCGGGACGAACATCACCAGTAACAACTACAAGTATATTACAACTGTGTCGTTTAAATGGTTTGGCACGGCCACGAGCTCCTGCTCGGAATCGCTTCATCATAGTTCCCTGTGAAACTTCTAGACGAGTAACGACTAAAGTATCAGATTTTACATTATGATTATTCGTTGCATTGGCTCGAGCACTAGATATTGCTTTAGCAATATCTTTAGCTGAACGATTTGGCGTATGCTCGAGTATAACAAGAGCATCTCCGACTGTACGACCGCGAACTAGACCTGCAACTAGATTAGTTTTTCGTCGTGAGATCCGCACACCATTGGCTTTAGCAACTACATCCATTATTTAGTCAACTTTCCACCGTGCCGACGGAACTTACGAGTTGGTGAAAATTCACCTAGTTTATGACCAACCATGTTTTCAGTAATATGGACAGGAACGTGTACTTTACCATTATGAACTGCTATGGTTTTACCAACCATATCAGGACTTATAGTGCTTGAGCGACTCCATGTTTTAATAACACTACGATCATCAGCGCTAAGCGCTTCTATTTTAGCAGCTAGCTTTGGGTCTATAAATGGTCCTTTTTTTAAACTTCGACTCATGTCTTATTTCCTTTTCGCCTGATGACGGTTTCGTACGATTAATGATTGGTTGCGTTTATTGCGACGTGTTTTGAGGCCGAGAGCTTTTTGACCCCAAGGAGTCTTAGGATGACCGCCGAGGCTACCTTTACCACCGTCACCACCACCCATAGGGTGATCAGCGGCATTCATGGCACGACCCTTAACACTTGGGCGCCAACCGAGACGTCGTTTACGGCCAGCAGAACCATACTTTATGTTCTGATGCTGTTCATTACCTACAGCTCCGATGGCTGCACTACATTCTAACCTAAATTTGCGAATTTCGCCACTAGGTAATCGAACTTGAGCATAATCGCCTTCTTTAGCCATAAGTTGAGCTTTTGTACCGGCTGATCGTACCATTTGCGCACCTTTACCTGGCTGCATTTCAATGGCATAAATAGTTGTACCGGCAGGAATTTCGCTTAGTGGAAGTCGGTTACCATTTGCTATTGTAGCTTCAGAGCCTGAAGATATGGTCTGTCCGGCTTTCATAGTTGTGCTTGCAACGATGTAGGAGTATTTGCCTGTATTATCTTTTACTAATGCGATATGAGCTGATCGGTTTGGATCATACTCTAGTCTTTCAACGGTACCTTCGAAATTATCAGGAAGTTTCATACTCACGTCTCGATAGAATCTTTTAACACCTGAACCACGATGACGAACGGTGATTCTACCTGTGTTATTGCGTCCAGCATTAGACTTTTTGATTGAGGTCAAACTCTTGACTGGTCGGCCCTTATGGAGACCATCGCGATTTGCAGTGGTCATACCACGTCGAGCTGGTGTTGTTGGTTTATACGTTTTAATAGCCATGATTATGCCTCGCCCTCAGTTTCAAATACAGTGATCGAATCACCAGCAGCTAATGTGACATAAGCATGTTTGGCCTTATTACGTCGTCCAGAAATTGGTTGACTACGCTTTCGACCAGTTCGTTTAGCTTTACCGTCTTGTACCAAAATATTGACTTTGATTACTTTTACGTCATATTGAATCTGAACTGCATCTTTAACTGTAACTTTATTAGCAGTTAAAGGAACATCGAATACGTAGACATTTTGGTTCTGAGACTGTACATACGACTTTTCACTGATTCGCGGAGTTACGATTAGTTGATTACTCATTTAGCTACTCCTAGATTTTCTTCAAGTAAACTTAAAGCTTTTTTCGTAAATATAATGTTATGAGCATTTAGAACTTCATAAACGTTAAGATAACTTACCTGTTTGAGTTGTGCGAATGGGATGTTACGGGCTGCACGTGATAGCATTTCATCAAAAGAGTCGGTAACCATCAGAACACCTCGATCAATATCTAGTTTTTCAAGTAAACCAGCAATTTCTTTAGTTTTTCCTTCTTTGACTGTAAAATCTTCGATAACCATAATAGCGTTTTGTTCAGCGGCTAATGTTAATGCCTGACGTAGAGCTTTTTGTTTTGCCTTCTTATTGATCTTCTTCGTGAAATTACGGTCATCAGTTGGGCCAAAAGTAATACCACCACCACGCCAAATAGGAGAACGAATCGAGCCATGTCGAGCACGTCCTGTGCCTTTTTGCTTCCATGGCTTCTTACCACCACCACGGACTTCACCACGTGTCTTAACATGAGCATTGATAGTGCGTCCGTTAGAAAGATAAGCTACATAGGTATCTTTGAGTAATTGATGCGACTGAATATCTTCAGAGAAAACATTTTCTGGCAGTTCAACTTTTGCTGTCGACTTTGAACCGGTTTTTGTGAAACTAGCAACGCTCATTAGATAGCTCCTTGGATTACGACAACTGATTTCTTTGGACCTGGAATAGAGCCACGGACACCGACAACATTCGCATCCACATCTACATAAGCAACTGTCAGTCGTTTCGAAGTTTTCTGGGCATTTCCAAGTCGACCAGACATTTTCTTGCCTTTCATAACTTTCTGAGGGTACATAGAGCCGATTGAACCACCTTTACGTGTATTTCCCTTAGCACCGTGAGTTGCGCGCTGTCGTGAGAAATTCCATTTCTTAATGACACCAGCGAAACCCTTACCCTTAGTAGTACCAATAACGTCGACTTTATCACCTTTGGTGAAGACTTCAACATTAAAAGAGTCGCCGACAGCGACTTCTTTGGTATCAATGTTATGACGAATTTCTTTCATAATGCGAGGATTGACGTTAGCGGCCTTAGTGTGAGCGATCTGAGCCTTGTTAGCACGTTTAGTATCGCCGAAACCTAGTTGTATAGCTTCGTAGCCATCATTATCATTTGTTTTAATCTGTGTGACAGTACATGGACCAGCTTGGATAAGCGTGACCTGCACAACAGAACCATCATTTTCGATGATTTGAGTCATTCCCAGTTTTGTGCCGATTAGAGCTTTCAAAATTAACACCTTCTTTTAATAAAAATCTCGGCTTTGTGAAAGGTTTCTTGTAGTTCCAAGACCTATTCTTTGGCCGATGCATCTTTTTTAACAGATTAAAAAGTTACTAGACAACTATAGCAAACACTTGAGACTAAAGTCAACAATATTAAATTGTTACAACAAATAAACTGCACCAATCGGTGCCACAAAGCTTAGTACTGAAGCACCAAGTAAAATTGCCAGCTCAACCTTGCGATCGATCTGAAAGTGATCATGCGTTGCAAAGACAAAGCCGACAAGTAATCCAATTGGAATACCTGGAAGCAAGAATATAGTTCCTTCTCGAGGTCGGATCCAAATAGTACCAATAATGAAAAAAAGGAGTATTTTTAAGAAATAGATAGAAGTAGATTCCGATTTATGCTTCTTTTTAGTTTGTCTTCTTTTTTGTGCTGTTTTTACCATGAATTTAATTATAGCACTTATGATTTTTTACTAAAACGGCAGCTTAATCGACTCTCCTCGAAGTTTATGTCTGTCTTGAATGTAGTCCCAGGCATAGAGAAGATTAGCAGTGAGTTCTGGGGACAATGCATCATCGAAGCTTTTTACATTGCTTAACCAGTCTGTTTTGAATTCTGATTTCCATGTTGCGTTCTTGAACACTTTCGAGAACTCTTTTTCACTCAATTCTCCGAGCACTGTCAAGAAAAAGTACTGCGGCTTACCACCTCTCGTCAACTCACGAGTGAATGCCAACGGAACGATATCTAACCGACTGACCTCATTGAGCTCATCAAGGTCTAAGCCTGTTTCCTCAAGCATTTCCCTTTTAAGTTCTTTTTTTACATATTCGGTTAAATCAGCGATTGGCTGGGCTGACGGTTCAACGTTGCCACCAACACTTGAAAGCATATTAGAGAAAACACCGAGGTTTTTCTGTCTTGGTTGCATATGGAAATACCAGATGCCGCTACTTTGAAAAGCTATGACAGAGCTAACACCGATAGTATTGACCAGCCGACTATTATGAAAATCGATTAGATTATTATCATCTCCTAGATCTCGAACCCGCATAGTCTGAAAACTGTCACTATCTAATTGATGGTCAAGGCTCAAGTTTGTACGAACCTCATCGAAGTAGCTAGCCTGTTCTAATCTAACTTCATAATCATTATCATTATTCTTAATTAAATCAGCCACACGAAGTGTTTCACCATCAAACGTTTTTGGTCGTTCAGCAATAAACTCATCAAATGCTTCTTGACTGTCGAATCGAATGTCTTCGGGTGACTTGTAGCGACTGATTGTTGGTTGAACATGGACCTTAGCATCTGGAAAATCGATAAAATTCACAATGTCAGAGTATGGTATCTCGATTTCTTTTTGCTCACCATCTCGTTCTAATATTATTTTTCTACGATTATCATGGTAATAAGAAAATGCTAGATTGTAGTTTATGAACGAAGTCTTGGGTAGCTTATCAAATTGACGACTAAAGATCAGAAGACTCATAAAACTTTCATTATAAAAGTATTTACTAGCTGCGAACTGAAAACGATCAGCAACAGTTTGCCAATTCTCTTTTATGTCAGTTAAAATTTGTCGGATGTCTTGATACATTACGCTTATGATAGCAGTAAGCTAACAGGCCATTCAATCCTAATTGTTTGCATATGTTGGTTGATCATCTACTTTCGCTCTGTAGCCAAGCCATGTTCCAAGAACTGTAGCATAGTCTTTTGCGACGTCTGGATTTAAGCCACTATCTTCAGATAAAATTATTTTACGAAGACTCAGAGCAAAGATTTGAGCTCCAACGAATACTTCTCGATCAGAATCATCCATGGTCGCGCGATGTACATGCGAAAGTATCGGACCATCTACTGGACGGCCGAGATCATACCCTCCTGCTTTCATTGCATCAGACAAGACAACAAGAGGCAAATCTGAACCAAGTGGCCCTTCGCTAATGCGGACTGCTAAAGCAAATGCATCGTCGGGAGAGAGCATTATTCCTTCATCATTTAGCATACGCCAATCTATGAGCTCAGGCGATTCTTCTCCGCGTCGTACTTCGCCGTATTCCATTGCATTTTACTCCATATGTTAATATGAGTGAATCATAGCTCGTGCTTCCTGAATTTACAAGATATCCAGAAAAATTTTATAAACCTAAGTTGGTTATGGCCATTTTATTCTACCGTAACAGACTTAGCGAGATTCCTCGGTTGGTCGACATCATTTCCGCGAGCAACGGCCATATGATAGGCAAACAGCTGAAGAACAACATTAATAACTAACGGTTCAACCCACTGGCTGGTCTTCGGAATAGTGATGTGATAATCGCTGAGTTTCGGCTTTGGTCTTGATGATATGCTCAATACTTTACCTTTACGAGCTTTGATTTCTTCGAGATTACTGACGGATTTTGAATAGAGCAACTCATCTTCAGGCAAAAGCATGACACTCAAGAAGTTCTCATCAATCAAAGCGATTGGGCCATGTTTCATCTCTCCAGTTGGATACGCCTGTGCGTGGATGTAGGTTATTTCCATGAGTTTTAGTGCGCCTTCTAACGCTACTGGGAACAGTGAATCTCGACCAAGATAGAACGTGTGCTCGGTTTCTTGAAGTTGTGTGGCCACCTTCTTTATTTCATCACTCATTAAAAGAACTTGTTTAATCTCATCAGGTAGTGCCAACAAGCTTGATGCAACCTCACTCAATACAGAACGAGGAACACCACGAACGGCTGCAATTTTTAGCCCGAGCATTAAAAGCGCTGATACCATCGCACTATACGCCTTTGTGCTAGCAACTGATATCTCGGGTCCAGCGTGGATGTAGATACCACCATCAACTGAACGCGCCAACGTGCTTCCGACAACATTAACAATACCCATAGTTGGAATTCCGCGACGTTTGATCTCGCCCAATGACGCCAGCGTATCAGCCGTTTCGCCTGACTGGCTCATGAAAATTGCAAGATGATTCTTGCCTGCAAAAGCAGCTTCACGGTAGCGAAATTCACTCGCATGCTCAACGGTAACTGAAATACTTGCAATTTTTTCAAGCAAATACTTTGCGAGTACTCCCGAAAAATACGCGGTGCCACAACCGACGATGATTAATTGGTCAAGCTTACGTAGTTCATCATCACTCAGTTGAATTCCGCCAAGCTTAACATCGCCATTTTCTTTAATTCGACCTCGAAGCGTATCGTTGATGACATCCGGCTGTTCGAAAATTTCTTTGATCAAAAAATGATCGAAGCCATCTTTCTCGGCCGTAGCTTGGTTATGCTCTAAGGTCTCGATAGCAATTGTTTGAGCTCTATTTTCAAGATCTACGACACTAACATCGTCTTTTTTACAGATAGCCAGTTGATCGTCGTCGAGGTACATAACGCGGTCAGTATATCCAACGATTGCAGAAGCATCACTAGCTATGAACGTTTCATCGTCACCGATACCAATTAACAAAGGACTTCCACGTCGTGCAACAAGTATTGTATCCGGTTCATCAGAGTCGATTACTGCGAGCCCAAATGTGCCCACAACCTTATTAAGTATAGCTTGTACAGACTCGAGCAAGCTCATGCCTGAGGTTCTTGCTTTGTTGATCAAATGAACGAGCACTTCACTGTCGGTTTGGCTACTGAAAGTTACACCTTCAAGTTCTACTCGCAATTCTTCATGGTTTTCTATGATTCCGTTGTGAACTAACGCAATATTTCCTGCAACGTGAGGGTGCGCATTAACTTCAGTTGGTTCGCCGTGTGTGGCCCAACGTGTGTGGCCAATTCCAACTGAGCCACTGAACTTACCGCAGGCTGCATCAAGTTCCGCAACTTTGCCTGATTTCTTGCATACATTAAGCTTACCGCTATTAATTACCGCAATCCCAGCTGAATCATATCCACGATACTCGAGTCGTCGCAGTCCGTTAATCAATATACTCTCTGCATTTTTATCTCCAATATATCCAACGATTCCACACATAAGCTATATCTCCTTTTCAATTACTACTTTTTTTCCATCACGTCGAACAACTAGGTTCTGACCTTTTACCCAGCCTAGCGTAGTGATCATCTCAATCGGAAGTGTTACAGCGAATGACTTACCGCCGACTAAACTCAGTTTTCGATTGTTCTTACTATGATTTTCAGGACGTGGCACAACTTCAAGATACAGTATCATCATGCTAATGTAAATTAATTACGTAATTAATTTATTTAGATTCAAGAAGTAACAAAAATAGACTAGCAATTGAGGCAACTATAAAGATTGAAGTAAGTGGGAGCCCAGCAAAGATCATTCCGGCATAAATAAACATCCCTGCTGCTCGACCGTAGTTTAGTCCCCATTCTCGAGCGATTAAGTATGAATTCTGGTTACCTTTTCTTTCACCCTGACGAAGTGACGAACTGAACGAAACAGTTAAACCAGCACTTTTACCAATTTGGCTTAACGAGTCGCCAACTACACTAAGAGGTAAGATATTTGGTATTTTTGACGCCAACCCAATTGATGTTAATGAAACCGTAATGAACAGACTTTTTCGCGGCTTACTATCTGAAGTGACGCCAATTATGCGCGTTAATATCGCAGTAACCAATATCACCAACAAAAGCAGCCCCACCGTCAGATCGTAGCGTTCATCAGCGAGTATAAACAAAGCCAGCGGCCAAACAACGGCGTTAGCTGAGTCAGCAATGCCTTCGCCGAAATACGCCACTGGATACCGCCAATTAGATTTGAATAGCTTGGTAACACTTCGAAATGTAACGAGATCTGGCTTTTTAACATGTTTCGATGTCGTAGGGATTATGAACAGCCCCAACAAACAGACGAAGCCAGTAACGAAATACAAAATATCTCGGTTGGAACTAATTAGAATGGCGCCACCAATCGCTGGCGCAAAAATCGATACTGTGCCAGCTGCGATCTGATGCCAAGCAAAATCCTTACCATAACTCTTCTGACTCGACTTAACACCGAACAACGTATTAAAGCTATGCCACCAAAAAATAATGCCGATTCCATTTAGGAGGAATAAAGTTAATAATTTTGCTGTATTGTCTGCAAATGGCAGCACAAAGTAAAAAATCGACCATAGGACCGTACCTACGCTCAGCCCAGCCCGAATCCCATACCGATGAATAAATCGACCTACGAAATAAGCAAAACTAGCATTGAAAAAATACGTACCTCCAAAGGCAATAATGGTAAATATTAGCGCAGCATGAGAACTCACTCCGTTGTCGAGCAGTTGTTGGCTAAGCAAAATCGGCAAAAATAGTCCGGCCATGCCATTTACTAACGCATTGTTCATGCGCAGCAATACCAAACTATTCTTGCGGGTTAGAAATTTTTTCACAGATTAATTTATACCATTGTTTCTTTATATGAGTTTCGAAGTTTAGCTAATGCCTTTAGATAAATTTGTCTGGTTACCTCTTTTGATACACCAAGTTTCTCTGTTTTTTGATTATACAGCACCGTACCAATCTTTTCGAAAGTCATATCATTAATAAAACGATCTTTAATAACGGTAAGTTCTCGAGGACTGAGTCCAGCCGAATCAAGTAATTCTAGAAACTCTACATCATCAAAGCCTTTTTCATTGTAGCTGCCATCAGTTTCTGGTTTAACGTCGTACTTTATGGCAATCCCAACAACTGCGTCAGCGGCTCGTCGACGTTCACTTGCAACGAAAACTGGTGAGTCGAGAGTTTCATCGGTTTTGCGAAGAACTCTTTCTGTTAATTCTCTTGCTAGCGCGGAGCCAATGCATGAATGCGGACCAGCACCAAAAGGAATTCCTGTTTCTGTGTTTTCTAGATTTACTTCATCTGCATTAAAGCCAAATTTTACCGGGTCTCGATTGGCCTCAGATAGTAATACGATTACCCGTTGGCCTTCCTTGACATCGATTCCTCCAACTTCCGTGTCGACAGTAGCAATTCTGGCGGTCGAATATAGAGGTGAGGTTAATCTTGTAACTTCAGAGATAAACCTACTCATTACACTTTTATCATGAATTATTTCGTCTTTAGCGTCGCGATCAAGATTTGAAAACTCCTTAATTGCACCAGCAATAACTGAAGTGGTGGTTGTGATACCTCCAGCCAAGAGCATGATCATATTCATTTTAACTTTCTCTATGTCCATCCCGTCGCTAAGCAAGTTCTGTGCAAGAGTTGAGTTATCGAATGTATCTTCCACAATTCCAAGTAGCCCAAAACCAGCGCTTATTCCCTCCTCATCTCCATCGAAACTAAAAGCTTTTTTTGAAAGTCGAAGTACACTGTCCGTATGGCTATCTGGAATATCTAAAACACCCAAAATTTGACTGACGACAACTTTTTCCAAACTTTCGGTTATCTCTTTTGGATCAGCTTCCTCATCTCCCAGTAAATCAACAAAATCCTGGATATAGCCCTCATTGATTGGAACAGCCTCTGTCATACGCTCCCTGTCAAAACCATTATTTCGTATCATTGTTTTCGCCTCAGAGTGACCCTCGCCATCAGTAGCTAGGATTGTACTCGCCAAAATTGCTACCATTGTCTCGCTTAGTGGAAACGTCGAAAATAGATGAGGTAACTTAGATGATACGAACCTATCATCATCCACCAATACTTCTTTCGCCTCCTCGAATCCAAATACTGCTATTGGAGGAAGGTCACCTAGCTCAGGATTAATCGGTAACTCAGCAGCCACACAAGGATTTTCTGACGTTCCGGTCGCACGAAGTGCGTTGACCCAGTCAGAGATGCCCCCTGACGAAGTGCGGTCATAGTCCCAGAAAGCTATTTTTTGCTGTTCTACTGGATCTGGTATTTCGTTATTCATATATATTTGTATATTATATTATACTATAATATAATATTATAGTATAATAATCAATACTATTTATTAAAAAATCACTAACTGCATGGTATAATAAAGTCATGTCATGGAGGTACTTATCGACAGTGTCGACATTTAACTCTTCAGGCATAACACTTCAATCGGGTAATCACACTTCGGTCACTGTGCTCCCAAACAAACATTTCTAGCGTCCGTCGGACAAGGCCTAGAATAACGCATTTTATGCACTACACCGTCCGAAACTACAGTAGAATCCACGTTTGTGAGGAGTGTTTAACTATGAATCCAATTATAAAAATAGATCAGCTCGTTGATGTCGTGGCTGTCTTCCATCCCGAGAGTACGAAGGGGCAAAAATGTCAGCCCTATAAAATGCGTTTTAATGGTCGCGAGATTATTTTTCAAAAACTCGCCTTTCGTCACCCGACGACCAAAGGCGCGCGCATGTTGCACGTGATGGATGTCAGCGACGGTAGCAACGATTATCGGCTCGAATTCGACGCTGAGAGCTTGCAGTGGCGATTGATCTCAATGATTGAGCTTGGTGCGCTATGAATTTCAATACTGCTACCCCTAACATCATGCACATCGACCTAAATAGTGCTTTTGCCACTACTGAACAACAAGCTCGTCCCAGTCTGCGTGGTCGCCCGATTGGTGTGACCAATCGTATTTCTAAGAACTGCTGTGTGATTGCGGCTTCGATTGAAGCCAAAGCGCTCGGCATTAAAGTCGGCATGAGTTTGTCGGAAGCCAAAGATATCGTGCCAGATTTCGTTATTTTAGAAAGTGATCCGCCGAAGTATCATTATGTTTATCAAACGCTGGTCAAGATTATGGCCAGCTATTCACCGAAGTATCAGATGAAAAGCATCGATGAAGGCATTATCGATTTTACCGGCACGCGAGGCAACGTCAATCAGCGCTCGCTCGAATCAATCGGCTACGAAATAAAGCAGCGTTTTCGTGATGAGTTGGGCGAATGGATGCGGATTAATGTCGGCATTGCTCCCAGCCAGTTCTTAGCCAAACAAGCGGCTGGTTGGCACAAGCCCGATGGTTTGGACGTGCTCGACCATACTAATCTACTCAATTATTATCGTTCGATAAGCCTAACCGACATCAGTGGTATTGCCGCGCGTTTTGAAGCTCGGCTTCACGCAGCTGGCATATTTACTCCAGAGCAGTTCGCCCGGGCTGATCCGTGGTATTTACGTAAGCGAGTTTTTAACAGTATCACTGGTGAATATTGGCATCGACGGCTGCTGGGCTTTGAGATTGATGACTACAAAACCAAGCTCGGCCTGATCGGTCGCCAATGGGTTTTATCGGAGAAAACCAGTGATGAGAAAAAACTTTTCTCTTACCTGCATCATCTGTCTGAGGCGACCGGCAAGAAACTTCGCTTTAAGAATGCCGATGCTCGCGGAATCCTAGTTTGGGCTCAGTTTCAAAATGGTGAGAGCTTTGTCGGGCGTAAGATGTTTAAAACTGTTTTTTATAGTGATGCAGAGATTTATCGACGGGCTCTGCTGGTGTTTAATACGCGGCCGCGCGGTGCTGGCGTTACCTCGATGGGCGTCAGTTGCTACCAGATCTCGCCATCAAACCGGGCCCAACAGAGTATGTTTGACGAGGTCGAGCGAGTCACTCGAACTACCGAAGCTATCGACGAGGTCAACGAGCGCTTCAATGCGTTCGCGAGCGCGCACGCGGTGCCCGACGCGGCGCGGCGTACGTTCAACATCGCCTTCGACGACCTCCTCAACAACATCGTCTCGTACGCGTACCGCGGTTCGCC
>JBGAVT010000029.1:0-6763 GCA_044227985.1 Saccharimonadales bacterium (SeqCode) | reverse complement strand
AAATAGCAATAATAACTGGTCGCGTGTTTGTTTGTTCACCCATAGACTAAGCACTAGTATAACGACTTACACGTCAATTGACTACAAATAAGAGAAGAAAAACTAAGCGATTTCAGTAATTTTGATACGAGTGTAATTCTGACGATGTCCACGTGTTTTGTGAACTCGTTTTTTAGCCTTGTATCGGATAGCTGTAACTTTAGGAGCGCGAACAACTTCGAGAACTTCTGCGCTAACTTTAGCGCCCTCAACTAATGGAGTTCCAACTTGAACGTCATCACCATCGATAATAAGCAATACGTCAAAACTGACCTTTTTCACGTCACCCAAAAGTTCAACATCAAGTATATCGTCTTTGCTGACAATATACTGTTTTCCGCCGGTCTCAATTACTGCTTGTTTCATATGCTCGATAAATCCTATCAGATATAACCCCGTGGTGCAAGCATAAACCCCTATTTATTTGCTAAATACGCAGTTTTTTTGAGTTTATGATGATAATTCAATGTTTGTAGCTCGTTTTCCACCAGCAAAACGGAGGTCTTGATTGTGGCGAATGATGCTGAGCAAGATACCGATAAGCAAGAAATCGACTACAATATGCGAACCGCCATACGACAAAAATGGTAGTGGCAAACCAGTCACTGGCATCAATCGTAAGTTCATACCAATATTAATTATCGTATGCGTCGCCAACATAGCCGCAATTCCAATTGCTAGTAAAAGTCCGAATTTGTCTGGTGAGCGCCATCCAACAAAAATAGCTCGACCAATAATAGCTACCAAACCAAACATTACTAAGATCGAGCCGATAAAACCAAATTTTTCAGCAATCACAGCGAAGATGAAGTCTGTATGCTGCGATGGAAGGAACTTCAGCTCACTCTGAGAGGCGTCTTGAACGTTAGCACCGAGCCAACCGCCATTACCGATAGCAATCGTCGCTTGGTTGACGTTGTAGCCACTTCCCCGCAAATCAGAAGCGGGACTCATGAACGTTAGCAGCCTATCGCGCTGATATGGCTTGAGCAGTGGCAAGCCGATTGGAATCGCTAGCAGCCCAGCGGTAAAAAGAATAATCAAATACTGTCGTTTAACATTTGCCATGACTATCATCAGCAGCCAGATTGCGGCAAACACTAATGTGGTACCGAGGTCGGGTTGAATTACTACCAATCCAAACGGAATCGCAGTGTAAAGGATACTCAAGAAAAACCGCCACAAACTGATTTGTGTTTCATGAGATAAGACACGCGCCAATAAAACAATCAGACTAAGCTTGGCAAACTCGGATGGCTGCAATTGGAATGGACCTATATCAATCCAGCGTGATGAACCTTGAATCGGTGCTAGAAACAATACTAGAATTAGTAGGAAAACAACTATGAGATAAATCCAGAAGGCGTAACGACGCCAAACCTGATAGTTAACACGAGCTGCAACTATCATCACACCTATACCAATAGCCACGTAAAGAACTTGATTCCATGGTTCGAAGTCTCTAGCTGCTACTCCTATCGAGAACAGTGCCGACAACCCCATGGCTACAATGAAAGTTACCAAGATAATAAAAGGGTCAATGGTTCTGAATAAGCGTCGAATCATAGGCTCTAGTGTAGCGATATGTTGAGCTACTGCCTAGCAATAGCTCAATGTTTTATCGTATTCTGTCGTCGTCTTTACGTCGTCGTTTAGCCGCTAGTAGTAACCACCAAAGCGCTAGCACGCCAGCAACAATCGCAATCCACCATGGCCACTGCAGGCCAAGAACCTTAGCGAATGCTTCATTGTCAGTACCAAGCACATCACCATCATCTACGTCAGCCTTACCAAATTTATTAAACAGATTATCGTCTTTAGTAGTATCGTCTTTCGCACCGAGCACTTCACCGTTTTCACCCTGTTGGTCGTTGTTGCCGAATATAGACGCGAATCCTTGGTTCGGAGCTACGCCAAAGCGAGCAAATCCTGGTATAACTGGGGTGACTACAAGGTTAGTAAGAACGGGAGTTATAGGTAAGAATCCTTGACCTGTGTTCCCTGCTGGACTAGTTGGCGTTCCGCCAATAGCTGCGGGTGGCCGTGCTATCACTATATTCTGGGTAAGGGCCGGACTAACTGCGTTGAATGCTTCATCCTTAGCATCTGCTTGTACTACATAACTACCTGGACTGAGCAAGTTGCTAACCGCTGACCATATTCGAGTATTAACGTTGAGCACTCCATTGTAACTCTGGCCACCAACGTTAAATTCTACAGATACGGCTTCTCCGTCATCTTTAACTGACATACTTAAGCTTTTGTTAGGGTTTTCGCTAACCTCAAGGTTGCTAAGAACGGGTGCCGTTCGATCGATTGTGAACGTAGTTGCTTTTTCAGTAATATTTCCAGCTTTGTCATGTGCGTGAAGATGAATTGTATAACTACCTTCAGGCAGTCCAGAAATATCAAAATTACCAAGAGTTGTTGGGCTTGTCGATGAGCCGACATTAGCTGTCGTCCATTTTGTTACACAACTAGAATCAGCCAAAGACTCGTCATTGTTAGCACCTGTTTTAGGTTCTTGACCAATAGCCCAGTCTTTATTAAAGGCTGTGATAGCTTGATTTGTCGTAATGTAACAAGCGTAGTAGTTCATATTATCATCAGCTACATAGCCCTTTACCTCTGCGTTATTAGAATTAGTTACGCCTGTAGGTGTGGTTAGTCCGACATCGGGATTACTTGCATCAAAACTTGCTACAAATTTTGAATTAGTAGAGTTAGGGTTGCTGGAGTGTGTCGCAGTGTCCTTGGCGCTTGTGTAGAAACAGTATTCGCCGTTCATCCCTGAGGTATTTAGAGTTGTGTTCACAGTCTGTGATGTGCCACTCGCTGCAACAGTTTCAGTCACAATCTTTGCACCGTTAGGATTACAAATACCATTTACTTTCTTAACTGCATACGTTGTAACGCTGCTCAGGCTTAGATTATCTTCAACTTCTGACTCCACTACAACTTGCTTACCATAAAGAGCCCCAGATGGCTTGATTGCTGTACTAACAACCGTTGGTACGACTGTATCTACAGTGAACTGTCGTGCAGGTAGAGTAACATTGCCGTTTGCAGTGTTCGATGCGGTGACGCTGTTTATTGTGTGTGCGCCGGCGACAAGGCCGTTGGCAGGCCACGTGCTAGACTTTTTTGCTTCGCATGTGACATAATTGCCTGCCTGTCTGACGTCACACTGATTGCGATTCACTCTGTATGTAACGTTGTCAATTTTGAAATTTACATAGTTGAAATGATTTCCTGTATCACTTATGCGTACTTGTGAAGGGTTGTCACTCGAACGAATGATTGTCGAGCCGTCGGCTTCTGGGCTGACATAGCTAGCAATAGGTGTTTGTACTGAATATACAGCCGCAGAACCTGTGACTGGATAGGTCTGGAGCGTGCCATCGCTCGTTTTATATTCAGCCGTTACAGTGTACTCACCTGCTGGTAAAGACTGTCCTACTTTATATTGATGCTCACCGCTTGGTGCGGGCCATTGATTAGGTTGTATATGCTCTTCACCCACGACACCGCTAAATGTCGGTGCTCCATTATTGCCGACAAAACTGAATGTTACACCAGTAGCCATTTTTGGTACCTGAACTCGGAAGTTCTTAGTATCATTGGCATTGTTTTCACGAACTGTCCATGGAGAGCTTACAAACTTCGAATCAGCCGGAGAATAACTATAGTTGTTAAACAGGCTTTCAAATGTCCAACCATTCGGCTCGATTAAGTTGTTGTTTGTGGCTATGTGATTACCCTTTTCGTCAGTAACGGTGATACGTGCAGTCGTTGGAGCTTCGGTGCGAAGCCATTCGCGCTGACCAAGGTTCCAGTAAGTTTCGGTGTAGCTACCTGGAGTTACAATAAATGGAGTGCTTAGAGATTTTTCACCACCTGCAATGAGAGCGAGTAGGTTCGCATTATCTGAATTTGTCACCAGAACTTCACTTCCTTTTAGGAGCTCTACCTTAACTGATGAAATATTTCGAAAATCATCATTGAGCGTAAAGCCCACGTTTATTCCTTTGTACAAGGCATCATTATTAGTATTGAAGTTTGTAGCAGTTACTTGCGGTGCGAGAGCTGGAGCAATTGGCTCAAAATCATAAACTGTGCCATTAAGGTTTATGCCGTCTACTAGACCGATATGATCTGTATTGTAGCTACCAATCTTAGCGGTTATAGCTGTGACTTTTGCATTAGGGTTTAGTGCGATCACTTGCGCAAGGCTATAAAATGGATCTCCGCCACCGCCAGCCACTAGTCCGGCGCTTGCATACCCCTTCGAGGACCATAGGACACCGTCTTTAGCGTTCCACTTCTGCCATACGCCATTTGGAAGGTTGACCGAAACTCCTGGATTTCCAGCGGTGTTCCAGTAGGGTTCGAACACTAAGTTGGTAGAACTGGAGGTGCCAGTTAGCCCATTTACCGTCAACTGAAGACTAGGCGCGTGAGTAGGGTTGCTGGCTGTAACCTGCTTTGTCCAGTAGCTGAGTTCATTCACGTCGCTCAACTTCATGCTTACTGATTTCGAACGCTGAGAGTAAGACGCAGTTGAGCTGCCCGTTGTTAGTTGCAAGGCACCGTTCCCGTAAGGTGCAGATACGTCGGACACATAGCTAGTTGTACCGCTACTTGCGCTGACGGCACTCCAGGTGTTCTGGTTGCTTCGTACGACCACACCTCCATTTGGTGCAGCCGAAACTTTCTGATCGATAAGCTGCGAAGCAACACCGAACCAAGGGTTGGCTACGATTATCGCTGCCGCAAATAGTGAGATTAATGGTTTATAAAATTTTCGCCCAATTAAAAGTTTTTTCATAAAAGTCTCCACAACTTAGTTATATCTATCTTGAGACTACAGTAGTAGCACACTGAGCACAACCCTACCCACGGTTTTCTAAATCATATATCCCGCATCAGATGATGATGTTACCCACGATTTGTATGAATATTTTCGATTTCCATGATATATTCAATATTAAAAATATCATAAGCAGTATATTTCTGATAATGGCTATTTTCACGAATATTAGGCTAATATGTGTCACATTCAGGCAATGACCTGCTCAATCCTCACATTTTACGCGAAGGATATAAGAGTGTGATAAAACTGTTTTCGTCGCATTGGTGAAGCTTTGCGAGAGAGTTTTGTATTACTTTGCCGGTGCAAAGTAATGGGATATTATTCAGAGCCAGGAAAAATAGCTGCAAGAACAATTCCAGCGCCAATTCCAAGGGTTAGCCTGGCGATTGAACTGACGGAGCCCATAGTCTCAACCTTTGGCATATAATCACCGAGCTCTTTGAACCAAGTTTTTTCTTGTCCATATATTATGGCAAATGGTAAAAGCTTCGATTGAAAATCAAGAAATTCAGTCTGTTCTTTTATCTTAATACTTTCGGTACTTTGCAGCAAACGTAGCCTTTCTGTCTCCGTTTTCTCGATAAACAGCTTCAAGCCTAGTAAATGGTCCTTTGCCTGCGCGCCGCTGATAAGCATTTTTGGTATTTTTTTAGCGACAACAATCATAGCTACACCAAGTGATATTAAAGATATTAGCGCCGGCAACAGAAATTCAAACACTGCTCTTGAATCAGCACCTTCAGAATCTGACAAAAGATTAAACCCAGTGAAGAGTAAACCAATAAGCCCAAATGAGACCAAAACTGTACCAGCCCATCTGAAGCCTGAGATTGTTCCATTAATCGACTTCTTAAACCATCTCTTTTCGATGGATCGTTTTGAATAAATTTCGGTTAGGAAATGTATCAAATACTCAGATCGAGCACGAAGCTCTTCATCTAGGTTCGTTGAAGCTCCAGGTTCTGATAAATCGCCAAACAGATGAGTGTATAGCAGCCTTCTATCCTCTTTTTCAACGGACTCAAGAGCAGTGTTCAGAGTAATAGTCTGAACTCCCGAGTCCTCGTTCTTCACCGTAAAGCTGATTTCGCCAACAACTGCACCTTCAATTAAAATTGATGCGATTGTTCTATTGGTGACTTCTAGATTTAAGAGAAAATCAGCTAACCCGACCGAAACATCTTTCGGCGGGAAAAACTCAACAACAATGGCTTGATCGGTTTTTGCATCTCGCCCATTTATAAGCCAATAAAAAACTAATGCCCCAACTAAGAAAATACTGAGAATTATGCTAGCTAATATCATTAAAATAATCGTACCACGCTAACTCTTAAAAACTATGTTTTTTGAAGAAAGATTGTTAACTCAACACCATTGATCTTTACGGTTTTCTCATTTTCAGAAACATCTGCCAGCGTTGCAAGCGTTTCATCAAGAATCGTCTGCTCATGCTCATCAATCGCTTGCTTGAGCGTTTCATCGTCAGTTTCAAGCTTTAGCTTGATACGATCATCAATCTTAAGCTCTGATTTCTTCCGATGTGTCTGGATGTGACGAATAACTTCACGCATCGCACCTTCTCGCCTAAGCTCATCATCGAGCTCGAGCTCGAGCACACCGACAAGCTCACCTTCTGGGTCATCTGGCTCTGAGGTTTCAATGTTAAATCGAACTGATTTTACGTTCAACTCTTCGATGAAGACATCCTCATATTCTTTCATCTCATCGGCTTTCTTGCCACGGATTTCGAACTCGGCCAGTGGCTGGCGAACTTTCAGCTGGGCTTTGGCTCGTTGACTAAGTCCAGCGTTAATCAATTCGCGCACATCAGCCATCTGGGCTACTAAAATC